>CALEKU010000073.1 GCA_937902745.1 uncultured Armatimonadota bacterium | reverse complement strand
CGCCGCCGCGCTCATGGGCGCCGCCGCCGCTGCTGCCGCACCGGCGCGCGCGCGGCGCGGGGGGGTGAAGAAGGGCGCGGCGGCGACGCGGCAGCAGCAACTCGGGCCGGTGCCGCCGGTCGGCAAGCGGCTGGCACGGGTGAACACGCTCCAGGGCACCGACTCGGTGCGCGAGTTCAGCCACGGCAACGTTTACCCCCTGGTCAGCGCGCCGTTCGGCATGACCGACTGGTCGGTGCAGAACTTCGGCGGCAGCAACGAGCGCTTCTTCTTCCAGTGGCGGCGCAACACCTTCCACGGCGTCCGCGCCACGCACCAGCCGTCCCCCTGGGCGGGGGACTACGGCCACTTCTCCGTCACCCCCCAGACCGGCCCCATCGCCCTGGAGACCGCTGCCCGCGCCTGCGAATACGACCGGGACGCCACCGTGATGCGCCCCGACTACCTGCGTATCCGCCTGGAGCGCTACAAGATCACCGCCGAGGTCACCGCGTCGGAGCGCGCGGCGGTATGGCGCGTCCACTTCGACCCCGCCGAGACCACCGGCCGCCTGGTCTTCGACCTGCCGGGCGATGGGCAGTTCCTGTGGGAGGGCGACCGGCTGCGGGGCTACTCCAAGTACCACGGCGGCCCGGCCGAGGGCGACTTCCACTGCTGGTTCGAGGCGGTGCTGGACCGGCCGATCACCGGCGGCGGGGCGGTCGGCACGGCGACCGAGTCGGGACGGGGGCACGGGTACGTCGAGTTCGCCACCACGGGCGGCAAACCGCTGGAGATGCGGATCGGGACCAGCTTCATCAGCCCGGAGCAGGCGCGCGTCAACCTGGAGCGGGAAACCGCCGGGGGCTTCGAGGCGGTGCGCAAGACGACTGCGGCGGCGTGGGAATCGCTGCTCGGGCGCATCGCGGTGGAGGGGGACCCGGAGCGGGAGGCGACGTTCTACACCTGCCTGTACCGGGCGCTGAAGTACCCGCGCAAGCTGCACGAAACCGACGCGGCGGGGAAGGTGGTCCACTACAGCCCGTGGAGCGGGAAGGTGGAGCCGGGGCCGGCCTACACCGACACGGGGCTGTGGGATACGTTCCGCACGCAGTTCCCGCTGCTTGCCATCGCGTACCCGGATATCTACGGCGAGATTGTGGCGGGGTGGCTGAACGCTTACCGCGAGGGCGGGTGGCTGCCGCACTGGCCCAACCCGGGCGGGTTCCGGGGGATGCCCGGCAATCACGCGGATGCTATGGTCGCGGACGCTCTGATCAAGGATATCCCCGGCTTCGACCGGGAAACGGCCTACGCGGCGCTGCGCAAGGACGCTCTGGAAGTACCCGAGGGCCGGCCCGGAAAGCCGGTGGGCGGCAAGGCGGGGATGGCGGAGTACGTTGCCCTGGGGTATGTTCCCGCGCGCAAGACCGAGTACTGGGTCTCGATGACGCTGGACTACGCCTACGACGACTGGTGCGTTGCCCAGGCGGCGAAGCGGATGGGCCGGACGGACGACTACAAGGAGCTGATGCGCCGCTCACAGTTCTATAAGAATCTGTGGGACCCGGAGACGGGGTTTATGCGCAGTAAGGACGAGACGGGCGCCTGGTCCGAGAAGGACTTTGACCCGTACGCCTGGGGCGGTCCCTATACGGAGTGCGGTCCGTGGCAGGGCTCGTGGGCGGTGCAGCACGATGTCCTGGGGCTGGCGGACCTGACGGGCGGCCCGGCGGCGTTCGCGCGGGTGCTGGACGACCTGTTTACCCATCCTCCGATCTTCAAGGTGGGCCACTACGGCGGGCTGATCCACGAGATGATCGAGTTCGCGGCGGTGGGGATGGGGCAGTACGCGGGCTGCAACCAGCCGAGCTTCCACCTGCCGTACCTGTACGCGGCGGTGGGGCAGCCGTGGAAGACGGAGTACTGGACGCGGCGGGCGTGCCGGGAGCTGTTCAACGCCGGCCCGCGCGGCTTCTCGGGCGACGATGACAACGGCTCGAACGCGTCGTGGTACCTGCTGAGCGCGATGGGCCTCTACGCTCTGACCCCGGGCCACCCGAGCTATGTGCTGACGAGCCCGGAGTTCGACCGGGTGACGATCGCGCTGCCCGGCGGCAAGAAGGTGGAGATTACGGCGCGCAACAACAGCGAGAAGAACGTGTATGTCCGCTCGCGCACGGTGAACGGCAAGCCGTGGACGAAGACCTGGATCGGACACGCGGAGCTGACCGCGGGGGCGAAGATTGTGTGCGAGATGGCGCCCCGCCCGGCCGAGCGCACGGTCACGCCGGATGAGCTGCCGTACTCGGCGAAGATGGAACTGGCGGGGGGGTAGGGGGGCCTGCACCCACCCCCCTGCCCCTCCTTCGGGCGCGCAGCGGTTTGGTTGCCGCGGGGCGGTTGGTTGCCGCGGGTTGAAAACCCGCGGACTCGCTGGAAAGTCGCCCGGGGGCTTGTGCAGCGGGGCGGTTCCGGGCGATACTGTAGCGGCGCTTCGCGGCTATGCGGGTTCTTCCTTCTTTCTCTTTCTTGGGTGAAAATCAGAGTCCGCGCTTTCCGCGGGGCGCCCGGCGGTCTCCTCCGGCTATGGCAGGGCTTCCTTCTCTTGCTGCAAACAAACCAGCCTTGCCGCTTTCCGGAGGGGGCGCCGCCGCAACAAAGAAGTGAGCAACCATGGAAACCGACACCGCCAGAAACCACGGCGGGGACGCGCCGTCGGCGGACCCGGAACGGGAGGCGCAGCTGCTGGAGGAGATTCAGGCGCTCCGGCCTGAAGGCGTTCCCCAGTGGGTGCGCGACCTCCGGCCGGAAAACCCCGGCGGCCTCGCCTCAGTCGTGGGCAAATGGCCGGGCGACGAGACCGACGAGGAGGTTGCAGCGGCCCTGCAGGAGCTTAGCTGACCGCCCGGTTGCCGCGCTTTTGAGATAGGAGACCATGGAAACCGATCCACGCCCTGAGGGCGGCGCTGCTGCCGATACTGCTGCGGCCACGGCCGCGCCGGAGGTGGCGACGGCGCTGGGCATCTACCTGCGCCGGCGCGGGAAGGTGCTGCTGCCGGAGCCGGAGCCGGGCGCGGCGGCGGCAGCGCCGGCGCTGCTGCCGGTGGAGTACGCGGCGACGCTGGCGAAGGAGGCCGAGCGCCTGGGCTACCTGCTGTCGCCCGCGCTGCTGGAGGGCTGCCGCACGCTTTCGGCGGGGCAACTGGCCGCCTTCCGGACCGAACTGCTGGACGAACTGACCCGCCTGCGCGGCGGGCACCGGGAGTTCGTTCCCCTGTACCCCGACTTCCCCGCCGGGGTGATGGCGCGCAGCCGCGCCGAACTCTACCTCAACGCCCTGCTGCACTACTGGACCGACGGCCGCTTCCGGCCGCCCGCGGAGGCGCGGGAGCGCTACCCCCTGCTGGACGAGGTGGAGCTGACCCCGCTCGACCGGGGCGCGCGCGAGGAGTTCGAGACCCTGTTCGCGCAGATCGCGGGCGCGAACGCGGCGTTCTCGGAGCAGGACCGGGCGGACCTGGCCTGGTTCGCCGCGGAGTACGGCCCGAAGATCGGGCCGCTGCTGCCGGCGGCGGTGCCGCAGAAGGAGAATGTGGCGTACCTGGCGGCGCTGCTGCTGGCGCACGCGGGCCGGGAAACGGCGGGCCAGCTGCTGGGGGCGTTCTGCCGCACGGCGACCGATGTGCTGCGCCTGGCGGTGGCGCTTTCGGGCGGGGACGTTTCCCTGGCGGCGCCGACGAAGTTTCGGGCGTTCACGCGGGCGGAGCGGGCACTGCTGCTGGGCCTGCTGGAGCGGGTGCCGCCGGACGCCGCGGACGAGGACCTGCGCCGCTGGGAGGGGCGCTGGCTGCGCCTGGGCGAGCGGCTGCACCCCGGGGAGTACGCCCGCCGCTTCCCCCAGGCCGCCCGCGCGTTCCAATCCCTGCGCGCCGGCACGCCGGTGGAAACGCTGCGCGGCGCGGTGGAGGCGGCGCTGGCCGCGGGGAACGTCGCGGACGCCGCCGCGCGCCTGACCGCCCGCCCGGGCGAGTTCGCCCGCCGCCTGGACCATTTGCTGCGCCGGGACCCGTCGCCGGAAAGCCAGGACGCGGTCCTTTCCGCCTTCGCCGAGAGCGCGGGCGGGGTGTCCACGCCGGTACTGCTCCAGGTGCGCCACCACTTCGCCGTGCGCGCGGCGGCCGGGGGTGGGGACCTGCGGGTGTTCTTCCCGAAGGGGAGCGTGGCGAAGGCGCGGGCGGTGCCCAGCGCGCTGCCGCCGCTGCCGGCGGACGTTTGCGACCGCGCCGTGGCGGCGTGCGAGACGGCGCTGCGGGCGCGCTTCGGGGCGCTGCCGCCGCTCGGGCGGGTCTACGTGGACCCGGGCCTGCGGGAGTTTATGGTGCCGTTCGCGCTGCGCTCGGCATCGAAAACGCTGCGGACGCTGGTGCGGGGCAGCCGCCTGCCGCTGCCGCCGTGCGACGTGCTGCGGTTCTTCGTGTGGTGGCGGAACGGCGCGGACCGAACGGATATCGACCTGTCGGCGGCGCTGTTTGGCCCGGACTTCGGGTATGTGGACGTTCTGTCGTACTACAACCTGGAGGGGGTGGGCGGGGTCCACAGCGGGGACATCGTGGACGCGCCCGAGGGGGCGGCGGAGTTCATCGATATCACGCTGGCGAAGGTGCGGGAGATGGGCGTGCGCTACGTGGTGATGAGCCTGAATTCGTACACCCGGCAGGCGTACAAGGACCTGCCGGAGTGCTTCGCGGGCTGGATGGCGCGCCAGAAGCCGGGCTCGGGCGAGATCTTCGAGCCGTCCACGGTGCAGGACCGGCTGGACATCACCGCCGACAGCCGCATCGCGCTCCCGCTGATTATCGATGTGGCGGAGGAGCGGGTGATCTGGTGCGACCTGTCGCTGAAGCACCACCCGGTCTGGGAGAACAACGTCGATGCGAACCTGGGGCCGCTCCAGGTGACGCTGCGCTCTCTGGTGGAGATGTCGCGTCCGAACCTGTACGACCTGTTCCGCCTGCACGCGGAGGCGCGCGGCACCCTCGCCGCCCGCCCCGACGAGGCGGAGGTGGTCTTCTCCCCCGAGGCGGGCACCCCATTCCGCCTGGAGGAGATCGCCGCCGACTTTATGCGGTAGGGCCACTCCCCTGTGGGGGTAGTCCCCCTGGTCGCCGTGGCATGGGCAGGGGGTGGGTGCCCCTCGCCCATGCCCCCCTCTAACACGCGTAAAGTATCCCGCAAACGGTTAAATTCGTGTAAAAATAGTGTAATGTTTGGTGCTGTCTCGTTTTGAGGCGTGACAGGCGGGCAGAAGACGGTTTATTTTTACCAGAATTTGACACTATAACCAGC
This sequence comes from uncultured Armatimonadota bacterium, assembly GCA_937902745.1. Classification (GTDB taxonomy): domain Bacteria; phylum Armatimonadota; class Armatimonadia; order Armatimonadales; family Armatimonadaceae; genus CALEKU01. The sequence goes on along the minus strand of CALEKU010000073.1, from coordinate 2,834 downwards.
CGTGTGGTAGCCTTAAATGGACACCGGCTTGACATTCGGCGCTGTGGTCATTACCTGGTCAAAGGACGGGGCGCTGGAGGAAAGAACGGGACACGAACAATGACGTCCGGCGGCGAAGGGTTCAACGGGCAGGCAGCCGTGGAAGCAGCGACAACGGGCGATGCCGCGGCGGCGCAGCAGCAGAAGCAGCAGCAGCAGAAACAGGCGCAGAGGCGGCGGGAGCGGGGCGGGCCTTACAGCGCCCACGAACGCGCCGAACGCGCCCTGCGAGCGCGCATTGCCGAGGGGGTGTATCCGCCCGGCGGCCTGCTGCCCACCGAGCGTCAGATCGTGGAGGAGGTGGGCGTCAGCCGCCCCATGGTCCGCGCTGCGTTGCAGCGACTGGCGGAGGACGGCTGGATCACGCGCGAGCCCGGCCACCGGCCGCGGGTCGCCGCCCGCCCGCCGCGACAGAGCAGCAGCGAGGGGCGCGGCGGATTCGCGGCGGGAAGCGCGCCCGGTACGGGACGCCTGCCGGGGCACGGCGGAGCGCCCGGACTGCGGGCGGTGGCGGCCGTGATGCCGATGGACCTGGGAAACCCGGCGGCCTTCAGCATCCAGTACGGCATCCAGCGCACGCTCCAGCGCCACGAGTCGCCGTACCGGCTGGTGGTGATCGACTCGCTCAGCGGGGTACGCGACGCGGACGGAGACGCGGAACAGGATGCGCTGAACGCCGAGGCGGAGCGCCGCGCCCTGGAGTCCGTGGCCCGCGAGGGGATTGCGGGCGTGATTCTGTGGCAGACCGGTGGCGAGGCCACGCTGCCCGCCCTGTCGGTGCTGCGCGCCGCGGGCGTGCCGGTGGTGTTTGTGGACCGGTTCCCGGACGCGCCGGGCGCGCCGCCCGTGGACTTTGTGGGGGTGGACAACCGCAGCGGCGCCCGCGAGGCGGTGACGCACCTGCTGCGCCGCGGCCATCGGCGCATCGCGCACCTGACGTTCCCGGCCCGCAGCCGGGAGGGGGCCTCGGTGCCCGTGCGCGAGCGCTACGAGGGGTACCGCGAGGCGCTCTGGGAGGCGGGGGTCGTGCCCGACCCGTCGCTGGTGGGCAACAGCCTGGTGCTGCGGGACCGGATTCTGGCCGGGGGGGCGGACGCCCCGACCGCGGTGTTCGCGGTGAACGATGCGTCCGCGAACCGGTTCATTGAGCGACTGGCGGAGGTGGGTAAGCGGGTGCCGGAGGATGTGTCCGTGGTGGGCTTCGACGATGTCGAGCGCCTGTCGCACCGGACGCCGCGGCTGACCACGATGTACCTGCCGTTTGAGAGTGTGGGGGAGCGTGCCGCGGAGCTGCTCTTGCGCCGCTTGCGCGATCCGCTCGGCCCGGGCGAGCCGACGAGCCACTTGCTGCTGTCAACGGCGCTGGTGGTGCGCTCCACCTGTGCCGACCGTGAGCCGCCGCCGCTGGCACCGCCGATTTCGACCTGACCGAGAGGTCGGGCGTAACCTGACATGGGGTCAGGAGTTGCGTTCGTAAGCAAAGGAAGCCATTAAACATGAGCCACGTGTTGCCGTCCCGCCCCCGCCGCCACGGTGCGGGGGCCTTCACCCTCATTGAATTGCTCGTTGTCATCGCCATCATCGCGATCCTGGCCGCTATCCTGTTCCCGGTCTTTGCCCAGGCGCGCGAGAAGGCGCGGCAGGCGTCCTGCCTCTCCAACTTCAAGCAGACCGCGCTCGGCATCCTGCAGTACACCCAGGACTGGGACGAGGCGTTCCCCGCGGGCACCCTGCCGCACGGCGGCCAGTGGCGCGACGGCTACATCGGGTGGCAGATGCCCTGCACCGACGGCCAGTTCGACTGCCTGGCCTGGGGCAACTCGATCCAGCCCTATGTCAAGAGCACCGAGATCTACCGCTGCCCGTCCACGATCTACGACTGGAACCCCTACGGCTACGCGGAGAACACCAAGCCGGGCTCCAGCTACACCTACAACGGTCTGCTGCAGTACTCGTCCCAGGCCGCGGTGACCGAGCCGGCGAGCGTCGTGCTGCTGTGGTCGGGCCAGATGAGCAACACCTGGATCGGCCGCACCATGGCGAACCCGCGCCTGAACTGCCCGGACCCGAACGCGGAGTGCGTCTACAAGCCGCGCACCCCCTCCGGCTGCCAGGACGGCAACGGCTCGTCCAGCGGCTTCACGGTCTACGGCGGCGACCTGAACTTCCGCAAGTGGATTCACGGCCAGGGCGATAACTTCTCCTACGCCGACGGCCACGTGAAGTGGAACCCGCTGAACGGCAACGCCAACAAGGACCCGTGGACCATCACGACCGAGAAGGGCGAGATGTACGGCCCGAACGGCTACAGCTACTACTGGGACGGCGCGTGCCACCCGTGCATGTTCACCCCGGACAACGCCTGCGGCCTACAGTAGGTTAAGCAGAAGAGAGGGGGGCCACTCCCGCCAGGGGCGCAATCCCCCGGTGGGTCTGAATCCGAACCACTCTGAACGTCAGTGAGAACGGTATGAAAAACAACGCTATGAGCGCCGGCAGCACGATCCGGCGCGACCACGCGCTCTCGACGCTCTCGCTCTCCATCGGCCTCGCGGTCGCCCTCGCCGGCATGAGCGTCTTCGCCGCCGGCTGCGGCTCCAAGTCCGAGGACGCCGCCGCGGGCGGCGCGAGCGCGGTGCCCGCTGCCGCGGGCAGCGCCCCGACCGCGCCGAACGCCGACGGCAAGTACACCCCGCAGGCCGCCCCGGCGGGGCAGGCCGCGCCGCCGCCGCAGGTGGTCTCCCCCGAGGCCACGAAGATGGGCGGCTAGCAGTGGCGCGCGCCCCACGCTGCCG
>CALEKU010000072.1 GCA_937902745.1 uncultured Armatimonadota bacterium | reverse complement strand
CAGGCGGGCGGACCCGGCGGGCCTATGATGGGCGGGGGCAACCCCACCGCGCCGCTCACACCGACGCCGGAGTTGGATAAGAAGATCGCCGACGCCGAGAAGGGCGGCGACAAGAAGGTCATCGCGGCGGCCTACGCCGAGCGCGGCTACGCCCGGATGACGGACGATAACGCCGGGGCGCGCGTGAAGTATCGGGCGGCGCTCGAAGACTTCCGGGCAGCACTGAAGCTCGATCCGAACAACGCCGAGGCGACGAAGAACAAGCAGATGATCGAGGATATCTACCGCTCTATGGGGCGCCCGGTCCCGGGCGAAGAGGGCGGTGAGGGGGGCGAGGGCGAGAAGGCCATCGGCTTCCCGATGGGCGAGTCAAAGAAGCCCGGATAGCGGGCGGCTTCGCGGCCGAGAAACGCCCCGGCCCGGCTCCCTTCTGGGAGCCGGGCCGGGCTTTGTTTACGGGCCGGTTGCGGGGGCCGGCGCCTGCGGTCCGGGCGGGCCGGGGGCCTGGCCGGGCGCCGTCGGTCCCGCAGGCTTCGGGGACAGGACGCCGTCCTTCAGGTCGTCGTAGAGCTCTTTGAAGGCGCCCGCACCGGCAACGCTGGTGGTGTTGCCGTTCTTATCCTTGATCAGGAAGGTGGGCGTCGTGTCGATGCCGTGCTCAAGCGCGTGCTCGCGCTCCTTCAGGGGGATGTCAGCAACATCCGACGCCTGGCGGTCCGCATTGAACTTCGTGATGTCCAGGCCGATCTTCTTCGCGGCCGCTTCCAGGACTTCGTCCGTCAGCAGTACGTTCGCCGGCTCGAAGAGCTGATTGTACATCTCCCAGAACTTGCCCTGCTTGCCCGCCGCTTCGGTCGCCACGGCGGCGGGGATGGCGCGCGGGTGCATGTCGAGCGGCAGGTGGTAGAACGCGAACCGGACGGGTAGCTTCTTCTCGATGTCCTTTACGTTCTGCTCATAGGCGGTGCGGCACGACGGGCACTCGAAGTCGGCGAACTCCACGATGGTGAGTGGGGCGTTCGGGTCGCCCTTGGTGTGCCGCGCCTTGCTGTACATCTCGTCCACCAGCGCGGCCGTGACGTTCAGCGAGGGCCGAGGGGTGGGAGTGGGCTGAGTGCCGCCCGGGCCCGTCGGCCCGCGCGAGGTCAGGATCAGGAAGCCGACGCCGAAGAGGACGAGTGCGCCGAGGGCGACGAGAAGCTTTGCTTCGCCGGTCAATTTCATTCCGGTAAGATTTCACCCCTTTTGTTGCGGTACTCCTGAAGCACCTCCGCCACGCTGACGAAGAGGACGCCCAGGATGAGGGCCTGTGAGGCGACGCACCACTTGCAGATCGCCTGGATAACATAGAGTTCGAGGTAGGTGAGGTGCAGGGAGAAGAGAGTGCCTGCGCCCGCTGCGAGCACGATAAGGCCCAGCAGCAGGCGGTCCCGCTTCGGGCCGGCGCCCAGCGTCCTCAGGAACGAGAGCGCGACCAGCGTCAGGTAGCCGAGTGTCCCATAGGCGGCCACGAACGGACCCTTCCCAGCGGGGAAGCGGGCATACGGACTCTGTGCGACCCGGTCGCACCCCCCGGACCCGCCGCAGGGCACGTCTCCGTGCGTCGCGTGCAGGAACCAGAGATACCCCGCGACCATCAATCCCACAAACGAAAGGAGGAATACGATACGGTTGTAGAGGGGATTCTTCACGGCCGCCGGTCTCCGATCCGCCCGGATTTCCGCCCCGGATTCTGGCCGTATTGTACCATGCAAGCCGACCCGCCGGGCGGACTGGACACGGGGGCGCGGGATGCGCGATAATGGCCCCATGCACCTGTCCGTACGCCCGCTCCCTCTCACGAAGCGGCACGCCCTCACCATCAGCCGCGGGACGTCCGCCGGCTCCGACAACCTGCTCGTTTCCGTTACCCAGGACGGTATCACCGGGATCGGCGAGTTCTCTGCGGTAAGCCAGTGTGACCCTCCGGAGACCGCCGCCACCGCGACCGCTCAACTTACACTCCTGGCCGAGGCGCTACAGGGTCTGTCGCCGTGGGAGGCGCAGCGCGTGGAATCGCTCGCCGCGGAGTCGGGTGTGGGACGCGCGGCGTACTGCGCGCTGGACATGGCCCTCTATGACTGGCTGGGGAAGCGTCTGGGGGCGCCGGTCTACCGCCTCCTCGGAGGGGACACGGCGCGCATCGTGCCGACGAGCGTGACGGTGGGCATCCTGCCTCCGGACGAGGCCGCGGAGCGGGCGCGGGAGTGGATTGCGCGCACCGGAGCAAGGTCGCTCAAGATCAAACTCGGGAGTCCCGCCGGGACCGACGCCGACGAGGCGATGTATGCCGCTGTGCGGGAAGCCGCTCCCGATGGGGTGGCCCTGCGCGTAGACGCAAACGGTGGCTGGCGCTCGCCCGAGGAGGCCCGCCGGATGATGCGCTTCCTGGCGGAGCGCGGGGCAGAGTACGTGGAGCAGCCGCTAGCAAAGGGGCGTGAGGCCGAACTGCCCGCCGTTTTCGAGGGGCGCCCGCTGCCCATTTATGCGGACGAGTCCTGTGCGGTGGCGGAGGACGTTCCCGGGCTCGCGGATCGGGTGGACGGCGTGAACCTGAAGCTGATGAAGGCGGGCGGCATCCGCCCCGGAATGCGCCTGATCCATGCCGCTCGGGCGCACGGCCTTTCCGTCATGATGGGGTGCATGAGCGAATCGTCGCTTGCCATCGCGGCGAGCGCCGCTATCTCGCCGTATGCGGACCATCTTGACCTGGACAGCCACCTGAACCTCGCGCCCGACCCGTTCGCCGGGCTCGGCTGGGAGGACGGGCGGGTGCTGCCGTCGGAGGCGCCGGGCCTCGGCGTTTGGGAGGGTTAAGCGCACCATGCCGCAACTGACCCCGGAAAACCGCCTCGCCCTCCTGATGCACGAGGCATCGAACGCCTCGCACGGCAAGATGGGCTTCGGCCTTTTGCGTTACGGAGTTGCGCCGGTGGTCGCGGTGATCGACCGCGCCCGGGCAGGCCACGACATGGGCGAGGGGAGCGGCATCCCGCAGGCTAGGGGCATCCCGATCGTCGCTTCTGTGGCGGAGGCGCTGGCATACGGGCCGGATGTCCTGATACCGGCCATCGCGCCCGCGGGTGGCGTCCTCCCGGCCGACTGGTGGCCGGATGTTCTGGAGGGGCTGAAGGCGGGGCTTTCTCTCGTGAACGGCCTGCACGAGCCCCTGGCGCGGCACCCCGAGGTGGTCCCGTTGCTCACGCGCGCGCGGCAGTTCGTGTGGGACATCCGGCAGGAACCACCCGGCCTGGACAACGGCTCCGGGCGGGCGCGGGAGTTGTCGGCGCGGCGCGTCCTGTTCGTCGGCACAGACATGGCGAACGGCAAGATGACGGCGGCCCTGGAGTTGCACCGCGCAGCCGCAGCGGCCGGACAACGCTCCGCCTTCGTGGCAACCGGGCAGATCGGTATCGCTATCGCCGGCGACGGCGTGCCGCTGGACGCGGTGCGCGTCGATTTCGCCTCGGGCGCGGTGGAGAAGTGGGTCCTGGAGAAGGGGCGGGATGCAGATGTGGTGTTTGTGGAGGGGCAGGGCTCGCTGCTGCACCCGGCCTCCACGGCCACATTGGCGCTCCTGCGCGGTACGATGCCGACCCACCTGATTCTGGTGCACCGTGCCGGTCAGGCCACGGTCCGCCGCGCGCCGTGGGCAGAGATTCCGCCGCTTTCCGAGGTGGTCCGGCTCTACGAGGCGGTGGCGAGCGCGGGTGGTGCTCTCTCCCCGGCGGCGCGCGTGGCGGGCATCGCACTCAACACCGCCGAGTTGGCGGAGCCCGAAGCCCGGCAGGCGGTCGAGGCCGCGCGCCGTGAGACAGGGCTCCCGGTGACCGACGTGGTCCGCTTCGGGCCGGAACCGCTTCTGGCCGCCGTGAGTTGAAACCGCGCCAGCCGTACTCACGCACCGTACGCCGCTAACTGCTGCTCCAGAGCAGCCCGGCGCTCGCGGAGGGGCGGGTACCCGCGCGCCTTCCGGTGGAGGGTCTGCCGGGTCGCCTCCCACCAGGAGGTGCCGCTGTCTATCCCGAATACCCCGTCGAGGTCGCCGTGGTCCAGAAGGTGCGCCTCCAGTATCGGGAACAGGTCCAGGCAGAGCCTGCCGTCAAACCCGGCTGCCAGGCACAGGTCGAGCGCGTAGGTATCGGCGGCGGCCTCACGCTCCGGTCCATAGGTGGCGTGGCGGAGGCGCTGGAGGAGTGCTCCCAGCAGGACGCTTCCCGGCAGGCGGCGGATCCCTTTCGCCCATCCCGAAACCAGGCGAACATGGCCGAGGTCGTGGTGCGCCATCTCATGCGCCAGCACGAAGGCTATCGGGTCGTCGGTGGCCGCCCTCTGGAGCAGCTCGCGTGTGACGTAGATGTACTCCCCCGGCGCCGCGAAGGCGTTCATCTCCCCGACCCAGAGGATAGTGGCGTGGAGGGGATAGGGGCAGGCACCCGGGGCGGAGCACTGTGCCCGGACCCGGTTCAGGCGGTCCGTGATTCGGGCGACTCGTTCCACTGCCCACGCCTCCGTCTCGTGGCCGAAGGCCTCGGTCAGCTTCTGGTGCATCCACCGGCCGCAGTCGATATCGTCATGGATAACCAGATCGGCAGGGGTGTCCAAGGCGTGGTCTCCTTACAGGCGAGTTTTCAGAACCGTGTGCGTCTCAGACACGCTCCGATGGCGTTTGGTCGCGCCCGCGCGGCGGCCTGTCGTACAATAACGCGCAGGAGAGGGGGGCGGACGTGGAGATATTCGGCGACGGGGGCGGCGATTGGGACGAGGAGGCGCAGCGGGCGGCGGCCGCCGAGGCGCTGGCCGCCATTGAGCGGCGGGTGGATCGTCTTCTGGAGTTCCTGGACGTTCCGCTAGACTCCGTGGACAGCCGGCCCGAACTCTCGGAGCGGGTCCTGCACTGGCTGTCGCGTGGGAGCCTGATCCACGCCATCAAGGCGTACCGGGAAGAAACGGGCGTCGGCCTGAAGGAGGCGAAGGAGGCCGTGGAGGGCACCGGCACCGCCACCCCTACGGTACGCATCGCCCGAAAGCTGGACGCCGTTCTGGAGCGTCTGGGCGTCCCGGCGGCGGGCGATGTGGACGGCGACGGCGACGATGCGCCCGACGATCCCCTGGCCGGTGAAACCGTGGACAGTCTGCTCACGCAGGACCGGGTCATGGAGGCGATCAAGCTGTACCGCCAGCAGACTGGGGCGGGGCTCGCCGACGCCAAGTGGGCCGTGGAGGAGCGTCGGCGCGAGCTGCGCGGGCCAGGCGGGTAGCCGCTGTGGCCGGGCGCGCGGCGTTCTGGTTCGGTCAGGGAGCGTTCCGCTGCCGCTTAGCCTGGGGCCGCACGGGCGCGCGGGAGGCGGCCGATCGCGGCGACCTCCTGGTGGTCGTGGATACGCTGTCGTTCTCGACGACGGCGGCCGTGGCCGTGGCGCGCGGCGCCCTCCTCTTCCCCTGTGCCCCGGGCGAGGAGGGCGAGATCGCCGCGCGTATCGGCGCCGAGGCGGCGGTCCACCGGACGCAGGTTCCGTCCCGCGGTCGGTTCTCGCAGTCGCCCGCGTCGATGGGGCGCGCGGCGGGTCCCGGGGACCGCATTGTGGTCGGCTCTCCCAACGGCGCGACCTGCGCCCGCTACGGGCGGGAGGTGCCGCGCCTTTTTGTCGGCGCTCTCGTCAACGCAGCGGCCTGTGCCGCCGCCGTGGCGGCGGAGATGGAGAGCGCCGGGTCGGGCGCCGGTGTCACCGTCCTCGCCTGCGGCGAGCGTGCGCCTGCCCCGGTGACCGACGGCGAGGGGCTGCGCTTCGCCCTGGAAGACCTCCTCGGCGCGGGCGCGGTGCTCGCCCACCTCCCGCCCGCTCTTTCCCGCTCCCCCGAGGCTCGGGCAGCCGAAGCCGCATTCCGAGCCGCTGCGGGGGACCTACTCGATACGCTCCGCGCGTGCGGGAGCGGCGCCGAACTCATCGACCGGGGCTTTCCCGAAGATGTCGAGATCGCCGCCCGCCTCAACGTCCTCACCGCCGTTCCTACCCTGGCAGCAGACGGCGACCGCCTCGAACCGTACGCCTCCGGTCCCTCCGGCCTTTAGCAAAAAAACGCCCGGCGGAGATACTGCCCAAGGTGGTTTTTTTGCCACGGATCGTTTCCCGGACAGGTAGTAGCAGAAGAGACGGTAGAGGGACCTAAAAATGAGTGCAGCGCAAACCCTGGAACAACCCCGAGCGGAAGGGGAGGTAGCCCCGACCGAGGCGATTACGATTCGCCCGTTCGAAGCGGCAGACTATTCGCGGGCGGTGGAGATCGAAGTCGCCAACTTTCCCGAGTACCCGCAGACCGCCGAAGAGTGGCAGACCTACGATAAGAACCGCGACCCGAAGTGCCGGTGGCAGCGGTTCGTCGCGTGTGCGCCCGACGGCGCCATCGTCGCCGTCGGCTCCTACGAGCAGAACCCGTGGATGTACCATCCGCGCAAGTTCGACCTCGGCATCTCGGTGGACCCAGCATGGCAGGGGCGTGGTATCGGCAGCGCTTTGTTCGCACACCTGATGCGCGAACTGGAAGCGTTCGACCCGATCAGCGTGCGGGGCCATGCGCGCGAGGACTACGCCCGTAGCGTCCGGTTCCTGATGAACCACGGCTTTGTCGAGACGATGCGCGAGTGGGAGTCGCGCATCCAACCGGCGACGTTCGACCCGGCGCCCTTCGCGGGCGCGGAGGCGAAGGTGCGCGAGCAGGGCATCGTGGTGCGGACGCTCCGCGAACTGGAGTCGGACCCAGACCTTGATCGCAAGCTCTGGGAGCTGGATACCACCGTCTCGTTGGACATGCCGTCCACGGACACCCCGACCCGGCCGGAGTTCGATAACTGGCGCAAGAATACTTTCGAGAACCCTAACCTGGTGCCTGACGCCTATTTCGTGGCGGTGGACACGACCAACGGTGACCGGTATGTCGGCCTGTCGCAGTTGTGGAAGCAGCAGGCGAGCGCCGACTTCGACACCGGCGCCACCGGCGTGCTGCGAGAGTACCGGCGGCGCGGTATCGCGCTCGCTCTCAAACTCCGCGCGCTGGCGTTTGCGAAGGAGGCGGGCGTGCCGGTCATCAAGACCTGGAACGCCCAGAGCAATCGGGCGATGCTCTCCATCAATGAAGCGCTGGGCTTCGTCAAGCAGCCCGCATGGATCTTGTTCGCCCGCAAGATCAAGGATGAAGACACGGAGGAGGTCGCCGAATGAGCGCCGCGATACTGACAGAAGCGCCCGTGCGGGTGCGGGAGTTCACCGCCTCGCCGGAGGATTACGAGACGGCATCGCGCATCAGGTGCGCCGTGTACCCGGAGTACCCCGAAACGGCGGGCGAGATCCGCTGGAGCGACGAGCACCAAGACCCGAAGTGCAAGTGGCAGCGGTTCTTCGCGGAGCGCGACGGGCGGGTCGTGGGCAGCGGGAGCTACGGGCAGTCGTCCGGGATGTACCATCCCCGCAAGTTCTACGTTGAGGTGAACGTCCTGCCGGAGTACCGCGGTCAGGGCGTCGGTACCGTGCTGTACCGACACGTCCTTGAGGCCCTGGAGCCGTTCGACCCGATCGAACTGCACACGGATGCCCGGGAGGACGACGCCCCGCGTCTGCGGTACCTCGCCCGCGCCGGGTTTACCGAGAAGATGCGCGAGAGCGAGAGCGTGATCGATGTGACCGCGTTCGACCCCGCCGACTTCCGCGAGGATGTGGCAAAGGTCGAGGCGCAGGGGATTATGGTCCGTCCGTTCTCCGAACTGGACGCCGAAGACCCGGGGGCGCGGCGCAAACTGCACGACCTGCACTGGGCAGTGGTGCAGGACATCCCGCACCCGGATGCGATCACCCAGGTGCCGTTCGATGTCTGGGTGAAGCGCTTCGAGAGCCCGAACTTCCTGCCGGAGGGGAACATCGTCGCGCTGGATGGCGACCGGTACGTGGGCACCAGCGTTCTCTACCGGTCCAGCGACCCGGATCTGCTCGACACCGGCATGACCGGCGTCCGACGCGAGTACCGGAAGCGCGGTATTGCGACCGCGATGAAGGTCCGCGCGCTCGCCTACGCCCGGCAGTATGGCGTGTCGAAAGTGCGGACATGCAACGAACAGAACAACAAGGGGATGCTCGGCATCAACTACCGGCTTGGGTTCAAGCCCACCCCGGCGTGGATTATGATGCACAAAGTGCTGAAGGAAGAACATGAGTAGAGCGGAGATTCGGCCCTTTGACCCGTCGAGTGACGCGGACTACGAGGCAATCGTCGCGATTCTGAACACGGCGAACCCGGAGTACCCCACGACGGCCGCCGATCAGAAGGAGTGGGACGCCAAGCGCGAGGCGCGCGTCAACTTCGGCCGGTGGATCGCCCTCGTGGACGGGCGCCCGGTTGGTGTGGCGTCCCACGATCAGATGCCCTGGCAGTACCACCCGCGCCGCTACTACCTGGACCTGATGGTGCTCCCGGAGTATCAGGGCCAGGGCATCGGGCGGGCGCTGTACGAACACGTCCTGGCCGCTATCGAGCCGTCGGAGCCGCTCAGCGTGAAGACGATGGTTCGGGAGGACTGGGAGCGCGCCGTGCGGTTCTATACGGACCGGGGGTTCCGGGAAATACTGCGGGCGCATGAATCGCGGCTGTATCTGGCTTCGTTCGATATGGCGAAGTTCGCCACCGACATCCACCGGCCGGTGGAGCACGGCATTGTCCTGAAGTCGCTGGCCGACCTGTGGGGAGACCCGGACCTGAGCCGGAAACTGCACGCGCTGGACACCGAGCTTCTCGCTGACCTGCCCGCCGCGGAGCCTATCACGCCGCTGACTCCGGAGCAGTTCGACAAAATGGTGATGCGTAGCTCGAACCTCCTGAAGGAGGCGTACGCTGTCGCCGTGGACGAGAAGACCGGGGAGTTCGTGGGGGTCAACGCGCTGTGGAAGCGCAAGGCCGACAACGACCTCGACAACGGCCTGACGGGCGTGCGGCGGGCGTATCGGCGCAAGGGTATCGCTCTGGCGCTGAAGCTGAAGAACATCGCCTGGGCAAAGTCGCACGGCTACCGGGCGATCCGCACCGATAACGAGGTGAATAACGTCGGGATGCTCTCCATCAATGAGCGGCTGGGCTTTCAGCGGGTTCCCCCGTGGCTGGAGATCTCGAAGACGCTACGCCCCGACGAGGACGAAGCGGAGAGTGCCACGGCATGAGCGCAAGCCTGCCTGTCGTGACCACCCGCGCGCGGGCTGCGGTGACACGCAGCCCGCGCGGCGCTTTAGCGCGGCCTTTTGGGACTACCTGATGGCGGCCCTCGCACCCCATGCCTTCCACACCCTCGCCATCCGGACTACGAACGACTCCGCGAACGCCGCCTGCCCGCCTGGCATCTACTTCAAGAACGTGCTGAAAGAAGAAGCCCCATCGTGAGCCTTCCTGTTATCCACCTCTCCGGCGACGCCCGCGCTCAGGGCGTCGCGCATGGCCGTCAACTTCGCGACCGCATCGCCCACAACCTGTCCCTATACTTCGAGCGCTTTGAGCGCGAGGTCGGCCTTTCCCGCGCCGAAGCCCTGGACATCGGCCGCCGGTACGCCGCGGCGATTGAGCGTCAGAACCCCGCCTACTACGCCGGGATGCTGGGAGTGGCGGAGGGCGGCGGCTTTGCGTTCGACGAACTCGCGGCCCTGAACGTCCGCTACGAGATTCTGTACTACAAGTTCGGCAAGAACGCCATCGCGCTCGCCGAGCAGAAGGCGCGGGAGCAGAACCCGGACGGCTGCACCGCGTTCGCCGTGCTGCCCGAGGTGACCGAGAGCGGGCGCCTGCTCATGGGCCAGAACTGGGACTGGATACCCGAGGTGCAGGGCGCGGTGCTGCACACCACCGACCCGGACGGCTTCGAAACGCTGGCATACACAGAGGCGGGCATCGTCGGCGCGAAGATCGGGTTCAATGCGGCGGGTGTCGGCCTCTGCATCAACGGCATGACCACCGTCGAGGACGACTGGTCGCGCCTGGCGAAGCCGTTCCACGTCCGGTGCTACGAGATTCTGCGGTCCCGCACCTTCGAGGACGCCGTCAACGTTGTGACCGAGGAGGCGCGCTCCTGCGCGGGCAACTTCCTGATTGCCCGGGCGCCGGCGCAGGTGGCCGACGTCGAGGCCGCGCCCGACGTGATCAACGTCCTGTCCTGCCAGGACGGCTGCCTCACGCACGCCAACCACTTCGTTGACCCCGCCGGCTCGGGTGTCGAGGAGGCCCCGAATGAGCGGCGGGTTTACTCCTGGAACCGCCAGAACCGCCTGCGGGAGCTGCTGCTCGCCGCAGCGCCCCTGACAGTGGAGAAGATACAGGACGCCCTGCGCGACACTCAGGACGAGCCGTTCGGCATCTGCCGCCACCGGGATTACCAGGCGCCGCCCGAGCAGCACTACATCACGGTGACCTCGGTCGTCATGGACCCGGAGGCGCGCACCCTGTACCTCACCGACGGCCCTCCGGACGAGGCGCCGTACCAGACAGTAACTTTGCCCTGATACTCTCCGGCAGTATCGGTGCGAAGTCGATGTGCGTGATGGTCAACTCCCCGTCCTCCGCTTCGTGGATCGTGAAGTTCGCGGCGCGCAGGACGGGGCGTCCGCCGTCCCGCGGCATCGCTTTCAGGACGACGATGACCTCATAGTCGGGTGCGAGTTGGTGTTCGGGAGGGAAAGGGTCCTTCGCGCTTTTCCGGACGTAGGTGTATGGCATGCCGCTTCGGTATGTCATGACCAGGCGGTCAACCGACCATCCCGCAACGGGCTCTTGCCGGTCGAACCTGCCCCGGAAGTAGCGCTCCTGCTGTGCGCCGCCGTCGAAGTTCATGTCGGTCGATCGGACGTACGCGCTGAAGTTCGTCACGGCGTCGAAGGCCTTCCAGTTACGCCGCCGCCACGCGTCTCCCGCCTGGTCGATGAGCGGGCGGAAGCGCTGCCGCGTGCTTAAGGGAACCTTCGAGTCGGCCCCGTGGAACCATAGCTGCACCGGTTTGCCGACTGGTGGCATTATTTCGTCCACGGTAGCGGGCGCGGGTTTATCGTACTGATAACCCTCCGCGTAACTCCGCCAGCGAGGCTTACCCGTCTTCGGATTCGTCGCCAGCAACTCCTTCCGCACGACCCGGTACGTGTCCGGCTCCGCGAATACGGTTTCCGTAAACGGATACGCCCCGTCCGGTTCGTACGCCCCGAGCGTCCTCTGGAACCGCAATACCGGCCGACCGTTTAGCACCGTCCGCTCCATCTTCCACGGCTTCGCCCTGACGTTCCTAAAGCCCGTCGATACATCCTCGGTTCCGGCCTGTGAAGGGTCGCGTGGGAACAGGATGGCGTTCCGGAGCAGACGCCGTGTCCACTTTTCCACGCTCAACTGGGAAGGCTTGTGGACGTCGACACTGTACATCCCGTCCGGTACGACACGGCCGACGGTCATCCGTTCCGTGAGGATCGAATCATACCCCCGGCGCATCCCCCGCGCGTCGGGGAGCGCCAGGTGAATCAAGCGGGGGGGGGCCGTGCTTACCCAAACCTGCATCGATTGCGGTTCTTCCGCATCGCCCGTGCCGCGATACTGAATGGTGGTTTCGATCCATGATGCCGTTCGCACGCTCTCCAGGGCTTTTTCCACCTGTGCAAATGCGACTGTTGGCTGTATGGGAGTGCCGGGTAAGAGGGAAAAGGCAACTGCGAGCGTTCCCGCGCCCGCCAGCGCCGCCGCCGACACGATCACGCGGCGCGGCAGAACGCGGCGCCCCGGTGGAGGCGCCACGGGACGCGTGGCTCCGGGTGCCGAAATTCTTGTCCAGGTTCGTGCGCCAAGCTCGGCGTCTGGTTCTTGCGTGGACGCGTTCCCGGCCGCGACGCGAAACAGCGCGCGCACGCTTTCTGCATCTGCGGCGCACTCTGCGCAGGCGTTCAGGTGCCGCCGGAGTCGCCAGGCCGCGACGGGGGAAAGGTCGCCCGCGAGCAGGCGGGGCAGTTGCTCAAGGGTGCTGTTGTACCGGGGACACATGGCGGTTCGTCTCCTCTGTCTCGCGTTTTGCAAGTGGCTCGGGGGCACGGAACGCGGCATCGACCGTCAGGGCGGCGCGCAGGCGCTTCGTGGCCTCCGCCACGCGCCACTTCACCGTGCCCAGGGGCGCGCCCAGCACCTCGGCCGCTTCGCGGTGGGTGAGTCCCTGAGCGGCGACCAGCAGAAAGGCGTCTCGCAGAGGGGAGTCCAGCGTCGCCAGGGCGTCGCGGAAGGCGACTGCGTCGGTAGCGACATCTGCGACGGCAGGGCGGGAGTCCGCGTCTCCGTCGGTGAGCGTGGCGGTAGGCGGGCAAGTCCTGCGCCCCGCGTCGCGGTGGCGCCGGACGGCGATGCCGAGCAGCCAGGTCAGCAGCCGCGACCCGCCCCGGAAAGCGGACGCGCCGCGAAACGCCGCCACGAATGTCTCCTGGGTCAGGTCTTCAGCTTCGGCGCGGCTGCCACCGGTGAGATGCAGGGCGAAGGCGAGGACCCGCGGTGCGTACCGCGCGAACAGGGCATCGAAGGCGGCCCGGTCGCCGCCGCGGAACGCCGCAAGCAGTCGGCGGTCATCGGGCGGGTCGGGGGCATCGGCGGTAAGCATCGTACTCAGTATGTAGCACCGGAGCGCCGAATGGTTGACGCCCGGCGCCGCGGGCGTCTCTTGACGGGGGTAGGTGGGCGGGGCTACAATGCCGCAGCATGCCGACGAACGCTCGAACGATTTACGACGACCCTGACGACCCGAATCTGGACCGTCTTGCGCGACGCTTCGCCTGGTTTGCCGCCGTTCTGGAGGTGGACTACGGCGAGCGCGACGGCGACAAGGATATTCCCGCTGAGATGCACTGGCTCGCGGAGCTTCCGGTGGACGTACGCTACGGTTTCGACGAGGTGGAGTGTAGCCTGGGCTTCGAGGACGCGGCGGCGGGCTATGCCTGCGCCGTATGGGAGGCCAGCGGAGAGGATGACATCCCCTGGGCGGTGTACGTGGTGGACGACTTCGGCGCCCGCCTGTTGCCGGAATACTCCGTTCTGGACATCGACGCGGACGAGGGGACGCTGGACGCGGCGCTGGGGCGGGCGGCGGACGAACTCCCGGACCGACTCCTCGCCGGCGAGTTTGTGCGGGTCGGTCTCACGCCGCTCGCTATCCCCGATTACCTCCGAGAGCGCCTGGACCCCATTGAGCAGCCGCCCCGCGCGGACGAACTATTCTGATCCGAGAAGAAAGAGTGCATGGACCTTACCGAAACCACCCTGGGGAGTGAGCGCCTCTACAACGGCCGCGTCGTCAACCTGCGCGTGGACCGCGTCCGCCTGCCCAACGGCAAGGAGGGCAAGCGTGAGGTGGTGGAGCACGCGGGCGCGGTTTGCGTGGTCCCCATGAGCGATGCCGAGACGGTGCTGCTGGTGCGCCAGTGGCGGCATCCGGTCGGCGCGCCGCTCCTGGAGGTGCCCGCGGGTGGTGTAGAGGAGGGGGAGGACCCCGCCGCCACCGCCCGCCGCGAACTGGCGGAGGAGATTGGTAGAGTTCCGGGGCGCCTGCTTCCTCTGTATGAGGCATACCTTGCGCCGGGTTACTCGACCGAGAAGATGTACGCCTACCTGGCACTCGACCTGCGCGAAGCGCCCGAGACACCGGATGAGGACGAGTTCGTGGAGATCGTATCTATGTCTCTGGCGGACGCCCTGGACGCCTGCTCGGACGGCCGCATCGTGGACGCCAAGACCATCGCCGCGCTTGGCCTCGCTGCCCGCTTGCTGGAGAAGGGTGTTTAACCGCCAAGACGCCAAGAACGCCAAGGGGGAGAGAGTTTTTATCTCTGCATTCCTTGGCGTTCTTGGCGTCTTGGTGGTTCGCATCGACTCGATATGACTCTGGTGCGACACGGGTTTCTACTCGGGAAGTTCATGCCGCTGACGAAGGGGCATGTCCACCTCATTGAGTCGGCGCAGCGGCAGTGCGAGCGGCTGACAGTGCTGGTCTGCTCGCTCCGGCGTGAGCCCATCGACGGGCACCTGCGGTGGCGCTGGGTTCGTGAAACGTTCCCCAGCGCGAACGTGCTGCACTTCACCGAGGAAGTACCCTCCTATCCCCACCAGCACCCGGACTTCTGGGACATCTGGCGGGACGCCATACGGCGCTGGGTGCCAGAGCCTATTGACGTCGTCTTCACGTCCGAGGAGTACGGCGACCGCCTCGCGGCCGAGGTGGGGGCGCCTCGCCACGTGTGCATCGACCCGGCGCGAGCCACCGTCCCGATCTCCGGCACACGTGTCCGCGAAGACCCGCTCGGTTGCTGGGAGTACCTGCCCGAGTGCGTCCGGCCGTACTACGCAAAGCGTGTCCTCGTCTGCGGACCGGAGTCCACTGGCAAGACCACGCTTACCCGCGACCTGGCGGCGCACTATGGGACGGTGTGGGTGCCGGAGCAGGCGCGGGACTACGCCGAGGGACTGGACGACCTGGGGTATGACGACATCGCCGCCATCGCCGCGCGGCAGATGGAGGCGGAAGAGCAGGCGGCGCGCCGGGCAAACCGCCTGCTTTTCTGCGACACGGACCTGGTGACCACGGAGGTCTACTCCCGCGAATACTTCGGCCGGTGCCCCCGCTTCGTGGAGCGACTGGCGGACGAGCGCCGGTACGACCTGACGCTCCTGTGCGACATCGACCTGCCGTGGGTCCCGGACCCGCACCGGACGCTCGGCGACCGACGCCCCGAGTTTATGGCCCGCTTCCGTGCCGAACTCGACTCCCGCCGCATCTCCTACGCAATGGTGCAGGGGACCGGACCGGAACGCCTCGCGTGCGCCGTGGAGATCGTGGACGCGGCGCTGGCGGGATGGAAGCCGGGGAACGGCGCGTAACCTATCACGTCCCGCCGTGTCCTCATTGTTGTGGAGGCAACATGTCATTAACACCCCCTGCCCCGGAACGTCCCGTCAATTCAGCGCCGCCCGTACCCGTCCTCTCGGACAAGGGCCGCGCGTTCCGCTACTCCTGGCGCCGGTTCCTGGTGCCGTTCGTGCTGTTCTGCACTACTCTCTACCCGGTGATCGCCGTTACCGTGGGTTGTCTTCTCTTCCTCCTGCGCGCGGGACGGATGACGCCTCTCTACTGGGCAAGCCTGGGCACCGCCGCGCTCGGGGCGGCAGCGCTGGGGATCGCCTATAGCCTCGTTACCGGAACCCTTCTGATCCTGGTGCTGCCGACGCGGGTGAACGCCGACGGCATCCGGGGACAGAACTTCTGGGGCGCTTCGGTTTACCTGCCCTGGTACGACATGCGGTTAGTGGGCAAGCGGCGCATCCTGGGGTTTCCCTACCTGGTGCTAACAGGGGCGGGGAGAGGGACTATCTGGCTGTCCCTGCTGCTGGACGACCTTCCGGGGCTGCGCGACCTGGCGGGGGAGTACGGAGGCAGCGATCACGTGCTGGCCGAAGCGCTCACCGCAGAAGCGGCTCCGACAGGACAACGACCCGGCGGAAGATTCCGCCGGGCCGACGTTCCGACCGGTCAATAGTTATGGTGCGGAACGATACGCCTGGTGCATGGTGTCCATCCGGGCGGACTGGCCCGGGGTGAACTGGTACATGCCGTCATCGTCAGTGTAATCCATAAAATTCTCCGTCGGGTCACGCCCGGGCAGCGAGGGACAGGTGTCGCGGTTCGGCGCGGCTGTCGGCATCCCGCCAAACGCAGTCGCCTCCGCGGGAGTGTCGGCGACCGCGTCGCCCCCCGAAGTCTGGTTTGTCGCGCACCCGCCCTGGAAGGTATGGAAGAGCCCCAGCCAGTGCCCCGCCTCGTGCGTCGCCGTATCGCCAAAGTTGTACGGTGCCGCGCTCCCACCGGGGAGACAGTCCCAGGCCAGAACGACGCCGTCGTCCAGAGGAGCCACGACATAACTGGCGGGGAAGGTCGCCCAGCCCAAAGCCGGGCCGTCCGGGGTTTGGGCAGCGTTGCTGTACAGATTCAGTGTGCCCGCCCCGCCTTGCCGGAGCGCCGCCTTCATCTGGGCTTCCGCGTTTGTGCCCTGCACAGCGTTGAACCAGGTGTTATTCTGGGTCCGGGTGATGCCCACAAGGTAAAAGCGGAAAGGCGTGTTTGCGGTCGGCTGCGCCGAGTTTTGCTGCCCCGTCTGCGTGGAAGGCAGATCGCGTCCCGCATAGCCGATGTTCAGCACCTTGATCTGGGCGTAGATCTGCTCGTTGGTCACGTTGCCCTCTCCGGTGCTGCTGGTGATGACATGGAACCAGACCGGGATGAGGACGGTGCCAGGGTCGCGGTTTCCCGCACCGGGAGCGCCGCCCCGTACGGTGCGCGATGAGCCCCCCTGGTACTTGGCGATTACCGCCGCCATATCGGCGATCTCTTCGGCGGACGGGTTCGCGGTGCTGCAGCGGATGCGCCGCAGCGGGGCTACGTCGCCCTTGGCCGGCGGCGTAACCGTAATGCCCGATACATCCGATAGGCGGCCCGCTCTCTGCTGCTGTGCGTTCGCGGCGAGCGCAACGGCGGCGGCGATTCCCGCGACACCGAGGACGGAGAACAGGCCGCGGCGTGCCGCCGCGCGGGTCCGCGTCACCTCAAACCTCATGTGCAGTACCTTTCTGGCTCACGGTGCGGGCACGGCGGCTTCGGCGAATGCCGTAACCTGCCGCGGCAAATGCCAGGCCAAGCGGAAACAGCGTCAGGGTCGACGGCTCGGGGATGGCAGCGGTGGCCGCGAAGCCCCAACCGCTCAGGCTGCCGAAGTCGCCCGGCGAGTAATCGGTGATGGTCAGGCGCCACGTCCCCTCGATGGAGTCCAGGGCCAGATTGCTGAAGTCGAGCGGATTGCCGTACGCCGGGTCGCTGTGCGAGGAGCGCGCGTAGGTGCCGCTCGTCATAGTATAACTTGTGTTCCCGAGTTGAGCTTCGTCCAGCAGGCTTGACCCGGCCTCGGTGAACGTGTACGTCCCTCCGAAGTTGGAGTCGTCGCCGAAGTCAAACGGGTCGGCCCCGTTGGTCTGCCCGAGCCGGTTTACCAGGTCAACAGTGGTGCCGCTCTCCAGGTGGGACAACTGAATCGTCAGATCGCCCGCCAGCGTATGGAAGAAGCCGCGCAGGTTGACGCTGTTAAACGACGAGATGGCGAACTTGTCGGTCACCACAATGTCGCTGGTGAAGACGCCGGGAATGATGTTCCCGGTCGCGATGTCCAGCGTTGCGTCTACCAGAGTGCCTCCCGGGCCGTTGTTATAGACCCCCTTGGGAGGGGGGGCGACGGTTGCTGTCGTGTTGAAATGCCAGCCCGTGAAAGAGCCAGTGTCGCCCAACTCGTGGTCGGTGATCTTCAACGTCCAGGCGCCGCCGAGTTGCCTTCCCGCGAAGCTGGCGAACGTGTCTGTTGCGGGAGAACTGCCGCCAGTAAGGCTGTTCGGGAAGGGGGCATAGGTGCCGCTCGGAATAGTGTAGGTGTCACCGCCACCACTTGCCGCCGTCAGCCAGTTCAGGCCGTCGAGCGCGATGGTGTAGGTTCCATTCAAGTTGGAACTGTCACCATAGCTCCCGGACCCCGTCCTGCCGATTCGGTCAAACAGGTCAACGGTGATCCCGTCGTGTTCCAGCGTTGCGCTGAGGTCTCCGACCCAGGAGTGCTGGAGACCGGTGATAGTAATCGAATTGAACGACGTTATAGTGCCGAAGTCCAGCACGTCGATCGTGCTCGAATAGCCCTTCGTACTGCCGTCCTCAATTTGTCCGCCGACACCTCCTGAGTAGGTGATCTGTGCCTGGGCGGACAGGGAGGAGCCGAGCGCGAGGAGTGTCGCAGCGAGGAGAAGGGTGCCCGCGGCCAGGCGGGAGCGAACGTGTGGTCTCACGGGGTGGGAACTGCCTTTCTTGTTGGCTCGGAGGTATGCGGCGGTGCAACCAGAGATCAGCGTGTGTGAGGAGGTCAGGTCGCAGAGAACCAGGTAAATATTACAGATTTACCGGGCCCGGTGTCAAGGAGGGTGCCTGGTAATTTTACATAGTCAGGCAGGTGGGCCCGGGAGAGGTCTGCCGTGAGGTCCGTGGCAGGGACGGTACAATGGTCACGTGAAATCCGCCCTCGAACAGAATGCGGAGAGCCCCACGGCCTCCGAGACTTCCGCCCCCCGTTCCGACGTCGCTGCCCGCATGGAGCAGGCCCTCTATGGCCGGGACCGCACCACCCGTGTGGTCGCGGTCGAGGTTGACACCCGTGGGGGCGTCGCTACCCTCCTGCTGCGCGCGAAAAACGGGAGACTGGAGACACGGACGGAGATCTTTCGGCCGTGGCTGGCGATGCGGGAGGACCGCGCGCTGCCCGATGTTGCGGAGCAGCGGACGCTGGAGGGGAGCGGCTACCCCTTCCTGGTGTACTTCGAGACGTACGATGCCTATCAGGAGGCGCGGCGCATCCTGCGGGACGAGCGGCGCGACCACCTGTCGTACGGCTCGCCGGTCAAGATGTTCCTGATCGACTCCGGCATCACGCTGTTCAAGGGGATGGCGTTTCCCGATGTGCGCCGGATGCAGATTGACATCGAGACGTCTGACCTGTCGCCGCAGGCGCCCGGCGCCGCAATTTTCCTGATTGTCTGCTCGGACAACCAGGGAAACGAGGCGGTGCTGACCGGGGACGAGCGCGACATGCTGTTCCAGTTGAACGACCTTGTGCGCGAATGGGACCCGGATGTTATCGAGGGGCACAACTTCTACGCCTTCGACCTGCCCTGGATTCGGGCACGCGCAAAGGCGCTGCGGGTAGACCTGCCCTGGGGGCGCGATGGCAGCGAGATTGCGGTGGGGCAGGAGCGCAACTGCGCCATCGGCGCGAACACGCGGCCGTTCACGCCGCACTACGTCTGGGGACGCCACGTTATAGACACTCTCCTGGCGACCCAGCGCTTCGATGTCGCCCGAGGCGAGATCTCCTCCTACGGCCTCAAGGAGTGCGCGATCCACTACCACATCGCGGAGCCGGACCGGGTCTACCTCGACCGCGCCGATATTCTGCGCCTGTATGAGGAGGACCCGGAGCGGGTTCGGCAATATGCCCTCGGTGACGTCCGCGAGACCCGGCGTCTCGCCGAGATCGTCTGCCCGACCGAGTTTTACCAGGCGCAGATGGTGCCCGACAGCTACCAGAGCGTCGCCGTCACTGGCTCTGGTGAGAAGATCAACAGCATCTTCGTGCGTGCGTACCTCCAGGAGGGGCACGCCGTAGCGCGGCAGCAGGCGCCGCAGCCGTACCCCGGCGGCTACACCGAGATGCGGGTTGCGGGCCTGCTCAAGCACATCGTCAAGGCGGACGTCGAATCGCTGTACCCGAGCATCATGCTGAGCAAGGGGGTTACGTCGGCGTCCGACACGCTCGGCCTCTTCCTGCCGCTCCTGAGCGAACTCAAGGACCGCCGCCTGAAGGCGAAACGGCGGGCCCAGACCGCCCCCGACGGCTACCGCGCCGCGTACTGGGACGGTCTGCAGAACTCCTACAAACTGCTCATCAATTCGTTCTACGGCTACCTCGGCGCTCCGTTCTACTTCAACGACTACGCCGCCGCGACGAAGGTCACCGCTATCGGGCAGGAGATCGTCAAGCAGATCGCGGACGAGTTGGAGAAGGCCGGTGCGACCGTAATCGAGATCGACACGGACGGCGTGTACTTCCAGCCCCCGCCGGGTGTGGAAGGACCCGAAGCTGAGGAGAAGTTTGTCGAGAAGATAGGGCGGACGCTGGAGGACGGTATCCGCCTCGCCTTCGACGGCCGCTACGCGGTGATGCTCTCCCTGAAGGCGAAGAACTACGTCCTGGTCAGCTACGAGGGCAAGAAGACGTTCAAGGGGTCGTCGCTCCGCTCCCGCGCCGACGAGCGCTTCGGGCGCCGGTTCCTCAGCAAGGGAGTGGACCTGCTCATCGCGGGCGACACGGCGGGTCTGTCCGCGTACTACAAGGAGTTGCTGGAGAAGATCGACCGGCGAGAACTGGGCATCGACGAGATCGCGCGCCGTGAGCGGGTGACGGAAAAGACGTTCTCCAGCGACGCCAAGAAGCGCAACGCGGCGGCAATGAAGGGTCTCCAGGTCGGCGACTACGCGGTCCTGTACCAGCGGGAGGACAAGTCCCTCGCGCTCGCCGCCGACTACAACGGGGACGAGGATGTCGAGTATTACCAGACGAAGCTGTATAAGTTCGCGCAGCGGCTCCAGGCGGGCGTCGGGGACGACTTCGACAAACTGTTCCCGAAGCCGCTGACCGGCGCCAAACGCAAGGCCGCCAAGGATGCCGAGCAGCAGATGTCGCTGTTTGATCTGTAGTGGTGGTGTTGCCGCGGGCGTGTGGTTGCCCTGGCGTGAGTGTCATCCCGTTGCCGCCGTGGCAAGGTTGCATTGGTGCCGTGGACTGAAGTCCCGGCTTCTGTGATTCAAGCCCGCCTCCGCGGGCTCCCG
>CALEKU010000071.1 GCA_937902745.1 uncultured Armatimonadota bacterium | reverse complement strand
CGGTTACGTCGGTTACGTCGGTTACGTCGGTCACGTCGCGTGCGGTCTCCGCCGGAACCTCTGCCTCCCCATCCCCTTCGTCCTCATTACTATCCGCTTCTTGCTCTACGCTCTCTTCTCGGAGCGCCTGCTCATCCGCCTCGGCGAGCGCCGCCGCGATAATCTCGCTGCCGGAGCGCGGCGCCGCAGCAGCGACGGACACACCCACGGCCGGGTTTGTGGCCGCCCCGTCGTCCTCGCGCACGGGCGGAACGAGGATAGCGCCGCGCAATTCGCCGCCCGCGTCGTCCAGCGCCTTGATGGTCTGAGCGAGGCGCGCCTTATCGAAGCCGTCCGCGCCCACCACCAGCAGCAGCCCCTCCTCGACCTCCCAGATCGCCTCCATGCCGGGCTCACCGCTCAGGACGGGCGGACAGTCGAATAGCACCACCTCCGCGAGCGCGGGCGCGACCGAGCGGACGAACCGCACAGCGGTCTGCGACGGCATCAGGTTGAACAGGTCCAGGCGCCCCTCAGTCTCGCCCGCTGCGATCAGGCGGACACCATCTACCAGCGTCCTCTGCGCCACGTCGGCCGCATCGCCCAGGTCGTCCCCCGCCAGCAGGTCGGCCAGCCCCGGCGCCAGACGCCCGGTAAACGAGCAGAGCAGTTCGTGCTGGCTCGGCCGCGCCAGGTCGGCATCCACCACCAGCACCGAGTACCCCAGGCTTGCAGCGGCGGCGGCGAGGTTGGCCGTGGTCGTGGACGCCCCGCTGTGGCCGTCCAGGCCCGCCACCGCGAAGACCCGGCCGCGCGGGGCCTCCTCGTCCCCTTCCCTCTTCTGCGTCAGCCCCAGTTGCCCCCAGACCTGCCGGTAGGCGTCCGCGAGCGGGGCGCTCGGCGGCAGTCGGTGGATCAGCGGCGACTGCCCCTCCTCCACGGTAGGTACCACCCCGAGGATAGAAAGGCCGCCAGGCCCGCGGATGGGCTCCGCAGCCGCAGCACCGGAGCCCTGCTTGCCGCCAGCAGCAGAACCGGCCGCCCCGGGCGCCGAACGAGGGGATTTTCCGTTTCCGCGTCGGAACAACATAAAGGAAAGCCCCAGGGCGACGGTCACAAGGCCGCCGCCGAGGTAGGGAAGGTTATCGAGGAATTCGGGCGTCATGACATCCGCACTGCGCTGAGAATAGAGAGCGCGCACCCCGTCGGCACGTGCGCCAGCCGGGAGATTGCGTCGATTGTAGTCTATTATCGGCGAAAGGGGCAAGCCTGTGGAGGACGAACCCTGTAATTCCGACCGACGCCCGTGCGATGCATCTCTTTATTCCACCAGGCCCGGCTCCTTCAGGTTGAGGTAGCTCACGGTGGCCGTTTCTAGCGGCGTGAGGTTGCGCAGGGTGTCCTGCTCCACGACCACCCACTCGATACCCACCTCGATCGCGGTCCGCACCGACGCCTGCACGGGCACAACGCCCGTCCCGACCGCTGTGAATTGCCCCCGCTCCCCGAGACCGTAGAGGTCCTTAACGTGAATGGCGGGCACGCGCCCCGCCATGCGCTTGAGCACTGCCACGGGGTCCTCGCCCCCGAACGTCACCCAGGCGACATCGATCTCGAAGAACAGGGCCTCGGGGTCGGTGTGCTCCGCCAGCACGTCCAGCGCGTAAACGCCGTTGAACGTCGTACGGAACTCGTGCTCATGGTTGTGGTAGCAGAGCTGGATGCCCTCAGCCGCCAGCCGCTTTCCGGCGGTATTGTAGACCTCGGCATCCTGCAGCAGAGACTCCCGCGTTTCGCATGGCCCCCACCAGACCGTCACCCGCGGCGCCTGGAGCGCCTTCGCCTCGGTAATAATCCGCCCAACGTCCTCACGCAGGGTCTCGCGCCGCGCGCTGACCGTGAGGACTTGCAGGCCCAGGTCGTGCAGCCGCTTCAGGTTCTCGGCAACATCCCCCTCCAGGAGCGGACCGGTCATGCCCTCAATGCCCCGGTAGCCGATGTCGGCGATCTTCTGCAGCGTCCCCCAGTAGTCCGCCTTTAGCTCCGCGCCTACGATGCCGATCAGGCCCGCTTTCGCTTTCCCCGCCGATGCCATTACGCGGCCCCCCTCTCTTTCGCGAGCAGGTCATGGAGGGGATTGTCGTCCACCCCTGTGAGCGGCAGTTCGACCCGCGCCCGCCGCCGCACCGACTCGTAAAAGGCGAAGATGACCTCGCCCGCACGGAGCGCCTTCGGGTACGACAGCTCCGGCTCCTCGCCGCTGAGGAGGCAGTCCACCACGTTAGCCACCACCCGGGCCATCTGGACGTTCATCCCGTCCTTTTCCCGCACCGGCGGGGACCACGACGGGTCGGAGAACACTGCCCCCTTGCGGAAGTTGCCATCCCAGTCCACTTCGACGAAGCCATCCGTGCCGTGGAGGCGCACGCCGCTGCCCATGTCCATATCCGGCCCGCCGACCTGGATCGTGGCGCGGACGCCGTTCTCGAAGACCACAGTGCCCGTCGCCATAATCTCCGCCTCGACGGCGAAGTACGCAAACGTTTCGCTGGTGTCCACCGCCCCCAGCACCCACTTCGCGGGCGACTCGCCATTGAAGCTCATCGCCTGGTCAAACGTGTGCGTCCCGCAGTCGAGCAGGTGCCGGGGCGAGTACAGGTCCATCCGCTTAATCTCGCCGAACTTCCCCTCCGCCACCCACTTCCGAACGAGCTGGTTGCCGCTCGCGAACCGGCGCTGGTGGCAGAAGGTAAGCTGCCGCCCCGACTCCTCGGCGAGCCGGCCGATCTCACGGCACTCCGCCCACGTCGGCGCCATCGGCTTCTCGGCAAACACGGCACGCACGCCATCCGCCTGCAGGCAGTCGCGGATCACCGGCAGGTGCAGCCCGGTCCAGAGGCAGACCGAGACGATGTCCGGCTTCTCCTTCTCCAGCATCACCCGGTAGTCTTCGTACTCGGCCACCCCCGCGTCCACCTCGCGCGCGGCCTTGAGCTTCGCGATGGCCTCCGGCTTGATGTCCGCCAATCCCACCATCCGGCACCGGTCCTCGGTCTTCCAGGCCGCCGCGTGGGCGTCCCCCCGGTGCCCGCACCCGATAATGGCGACCTTGATGTCTCCACTCATGACTTCGCTGTCCCCCGCTTCCCCAAAAAATGCGTGTTGCCTCAGGCTTCGCGGCAGGAGGGAGAAATACCTGCATTCGGATGGGCGCTGTCCCCCCTGCCCCGTCTCCGGGGCAGGGCTGAAGGCTCCCCAGCCACCAAAAAGCCCGCCCCGCGCACGTGCGCGGGGCGGACCGGACGGCGGTGGCGAAACGCCGGGCTACAGTTCGACCATGCGGGCGGCTTCCATGCCGTCCATGGCCGCGATCTCCTTCATGGTCGCCTCGGGCACCGGGTTGTCCAGCGAGAGCGCCATCACCGCATGCCCGCGCTCCTTCTCCCGCCCCAGGTACATGCCCGCGATGTTCACGTCCCCGCTGCCGAGCAGGGTGCCGACCTTGCCGACGATGCCGGGACGGTCGGTGTGACGCGTCACCAGGTGGTAGCCCTCCGGCTTGAAGTCCAGGCGCAGGCCGTCAATCTCGACGATGCGCGCCTCCTTCGTGCCGAACACGGTGCCGCTGATGACGCAGTCCCGGCCGCTGTTGGCGACCGCGCGCACGGTGATGAGGTTGTCGTACTCGTCGCTCTTATCGCGGCGGGCCTCGGTGATCCGGATGCCGCGCTCCTGGGCCAGGGTCGGGGCGTTTACGTAGTTCACCGACGAGGACAGGATCGGCGAGAGCAGCCCCTTCATAAGCGCCCGGGTCAGGTGTACCTGCTGCCCCTGCGCGAAGTCGCCCTCGTACAGAATCTCCACCGACGTGACGCCGCTGGTGGAAAGCTGCGAGTGCAGCGAGCCGATCTTCTCCGCCAGGTTCAGGAACGGCTGCGTCTTCGCCAGGACATCCGGCGCGAGCGCGGGCATATTCACGGCGGCGCGAGCCGGGCGCCCCTGCAGCACCTCCACGATCTGCTCCGCGATGTCGATGGCGACGCCAACCTGCGCCTCCTCGGTGCTCGCCCCCAGGTGCGGAGTGGCGACCACCTGCGGCAGCAGCGCGAGCGGGTTATCCGCCGGCGTCGGCTCCTGCTCCCAGACGTCGATGGCGGCCCCAGCGATCTTGCCGCTCTGCAGGCCCTCCAGCACCGCGGCCTCCTGGAAGATGCCGCCCCGGGCCACGTTAATGAGGCGGACGCCGTCCTTCATCTGCGCGATCTGCTCCGCGCCGATCATGCCCGCCGTGTCCTTGGTCTTGGGCACATGGACTGTGATGTAGTCGCTGTGGCGGTAGATGCCCTCCAGGTCCACCAGGCGCACGCCGAGCGACTCCGCCTGCTCCCGGGAAAGGAACGGGTCGTAGGCCAGCACGGTCATCTCCAGGCCCAGAAGGCGCTTGGCCACCTCGCGCCCGATCTTGCCCAGACCGATGACGCCCGCCGTCTTGCCGTAGACCTCGACGCCGACGTACTTCTTGCGGTCCCACTTGCCGGCCTTCATGCTGGCGTTGGCCTGCGGAATGGAGCGGGAGAGCGAGAGCAGCAGCGCGACGGTCAGCTCGGCGGCGGCGATGGTGTTGCCCTCGGGCGAGTTGACCACGAGGATGCCCTGCTGCGTCGCCTTCTCTACGTCGATGTTGTCCACACCAACGCCCGCCCGGCCGATGATCTTGAGGCGGCCGGCCGCCTCAAGCACATCCGCGGTCACCTTGGTCTCAGAGCGGACGGCCAGAGCATCGTAGTCACCGATGATCTCAATCAGCTCGTCCTTCGTCAGTCCGGTCCGGACATCCACCTCCAGGCCCGCGCGCCGCAGGATGGCGACCCCTTCCGCGGCTACCGGGTCGCTCACCAACACCTTCGCCATATCCTTGGTTCTCCTCGAGTCTGTTCTCGGCGCCCGCCTGCCGCACCCCTCCGCAGCGCACGCCGCTGTGCCGCCGCCGCCGCACACGGACGCGCCCTCATCGTACCGGTCCGCCCTGAACGTGTCAACCGGTGAGGCGCGGCGCACAACGATGCCGCCGCGGTATCCCGCCATCTACGGGATGCGCACCGGCGAGGTTACGTACCTCCCGCGATTCGGGGAAGCGAGGCCCGTCGTATAACGCAATCAGGGTCACAAGATCCGCTGCAGCGACAGTCACAGAAAAGGAATCCGCCGCCATGATCTCGGTCCTCGTGTTCACACGCAACTCGGAAGCAGATATCCAGGGCTGCCTCGCGTCCCTGCGGTGGTGCGACGATGTTCACGTCTTCGACGCCTGCTCGACCGACAACACCGTGGAAAACGCGCGCCAGCTCGGCGCGGCGGTGACCGAGCGTGCCTACGATGGCTACGCGGCACACCGGAACGCGGCCCTGCACAAGATCCCGTTCAAGCACCCCTGGGTCCTCCTGCTGGAGGCCGACGAGCGGGTTCCGGAGCCTCTGCGCGACGAGATGCTGCGCTTCACGGCGGAGGCGCCCAACGAGTGCGCCGCGGCCCGACTCTTCCGGCAGGATATCTTTCAGGGAGTTTGCCTGGAGCACACCACGGCATCGCCGCGTGAGGTGCGCCTGGTGCGCCCGTTCCGCGTCCGCTACGACCGCGAGGCGGCGGACACGCTGAAGATCGGCGGGGACACCGTCGATCTCGCCTCGCCGCTGCACCACAATCCCTTCGCCCGCGGCATCGCCTACTGGCTGGACCGCTACAACCGGTACTCCTCTCTGGAGGCGTGCGAGATGGTGGCGGAGCGCCAGAAGATGAAGCCGTTCCCGCCGCGCGTCCCTGCGCCCGCCACGCTGCGAGAGGGCGTTCACAAGATCTGGCGGCGTCTCTGCCCCCTGCCGCTCCTGCCCCTCATGACGTGGCTGTATCTGGTCATCTTCCGCGGGGCCTTCCGCGACGGCGCAGCCGGGATGCGCTACGCCCTGCTGCGGGCGGTGTATGAGTGCGTGCTCCTGCTGAAGGTACGGGAGCAAGAGGACGCGCTACGCAGGGGCCTGACCACCACGGCCACTGCGAACTCCGCGGCCGAGCCGGTGGTCGCCACGGGATAGTAAGCCTACTCCCTATCACCGGTTTTATTGCAAAACCACTGGAACTCCACCCGTCTGGCACGAAAATTGCTAATTGATACAGCAATACTTTTCTAGACGGGTGCCGCAGCATGCCTTCCCTCGACCCGGACCCCTCCGCGCAGCCCTATGAGCGGCTTCGCCTGCTTCTGGACCGGTTCCCGGTCTTCCTCTTCGAAACCGACGCCACGGGACGCATCACACACCTCGAAGGAAGTCATCTGCGGCGAGTCACCGCCACGCCCGCCGAGGAGTGGCAGGGCAGCCTGCTGACCGACCTCTTCCCCGGCGCGCCGCAGGAGGTGGACCAGTGCCTGCGCACCGCCCTGCGCACCGGCAGCGCCGAGCAGCGGGTCGCCACTCCGCTCCATGTCTGGGAGCTCTCCCTGCAGCGCATCATGTCCGCGGACGAAGCGCCCGGCAGCGCGATGCTGCGGGGCGTGGCCAGCAACGTCACTGAGCGCGAGCGCGCCGAATCGGCGCTTGGCCACCGGACGCGGGAACTGAGCCTGCTCAACACGCTGCTTGCCGAGGTCAACAGCTCGTTCGATGTCGATCAGGCGGCGCTCGCTCTACAGCGGCAGCTTCGCCAGCAGTTCAACGCGCAGGGGGGCGCCCTCTTCCTGCTGGACTTCAACACCTTCCAGCCAAACCGCGAGGCCGCGTGGGGAATTCCGGAATCGGTTCTTGGGGGCGTCCAGGAGACCGTACTGGACATGCTCTCCGGCGCGGCCGAAGGGACGCTGGATGCGCGCGTGCCCCAGTCGCTTCCATCCCCCGTGCCGGATAGGTCGGGCGCCGAGAGCCGCGGTGGCCCCCTGTTTTATCTTCCCCTCCAGGCGAACGAGCAACTGCTCGGCGCGCTGCTGCTGTACCGCGCCGACCTCGCCTCTCTGCGCCAGCACTCAGCGGCGTTCTTTGACATGCTGGGACGCCAGATCGGAGTCGCCCTACAGAACGCACGCCTGTACCAGCGGATGCAGGAGGGACGCGAACAGCACCGCCTGCTCGCCCACCGGATTGTGGAGGCGCAGGAGACCGAGCGATCCTACCTGGCGCGCGAACTGCACGACGAGTTCGGGCAGGTACTGACGGGCCTGCGGCTCACGCTGGAGATGGCCGCGCACCCCAAGGCAGACGCCACCAAGCGGTCGGAGGCGGTGGCGAGGGCGCAGGAGATCGTCGTCACGCTGATTCAGCAGGTGCGCGACATGTCGCTGCGGCTCCGCCCGAACGTGCTGGACGACCTGGGGCTGGTGCCCGCGCTCCAGTGGCATCTGGAGAAGTACCAGGCGCAGACCGGCGTGACGGTGGACTTCCAGAGGGCGCCGGAGTTGGAGCGGCTGCGCTTCTCGACGGCGGTGGAGACGGCGGCGTTTCGCATCGTGCAGGAGGCGCTGACGAACGTGGCGCGCTATGCGGGCGTCGAACGGGCGCTGGTGAAGCTGGAGTACGACGGGTCGCGGATCGCGGTGACCGTGGAGGACAAGGGCGTCGGCTTTTCGCGCGACACCCCCACCACCTTCAGCAACGGCCTCTCCGGCATGCGGGAGCGGGCGCAGAGCATTGGCGGTTTCCTGCACCTGCGGAGCGCGCCGGGCGAAGGGACCACGGTACTGGCGATCCTGCCCTCCCCCGCTCTCTGAGCGGGCTCCGGCGGACAGAAAACACAAGAAGGGGGAGGGGCATCATCGTGCCTCTCCCCCTTTCCCGTGCAGAATGCAGCGGGCTGACGGTGTGATTACCGATCCCCCTGAATCACCACCGACGTCAGGTCCACGCTGGTGATCGTGTAATCGCTCACCGAGCGGTCTCCCCACACCGACAGCGTGCCGAGGGCAGGGGTAAACAGGCGCCCATTCTGGCCCACGGCGTTGCCGCCCCAGATGGCCTGCAGCCCCTCCACACCGTTCGTCCCCCAGCGTCCCCCCGCACCCAGGTTGTGGGTGTCGATGTAGACGTCACCCTGCTGTGTTCGCATCAGCGTGGGGCTGAGCGCCGGAGCCGTGGCCACGAAGCGGGCGGAGAGCGCCGCTGGGATGTTTAGATACCCCGCCCCGAAGGTGCAGGCGTCAGCGACGCCGCCCGCGCCGTTCCACTTGTCCGCCGTCACCATCAGGCGCGCCTTCACCGTATCGGGCGTCAGCCAAGGCTCTTTCTCCAGCAGCAGCGCCACCGCGCCCGCCACCACCGGGGCCGCCATGCTGGTGCCCGAAAGGCGCATGTAGCGGTTGGACGGACGGTCAACGCGCACGTCTCGGTACTCCGAGATGTTGACCACGTTCGCGTTCCCGAACTGGCGGTCCAGATAGGAGTTGTTTGCCAGCGTCGAGATGACCCCGTCCCCCGGGGCCACGATGTCCGGCTTCAGGACGAAGTCGAGGCGGGACGGGCCGCGCGAGGAGTACGACGCGATCTGGTGCTGCTGGCGCCCGCCGCTCGGGCCGGGCTTCATCGCGCCCACGGTGATGACATACGGGCTGTTCGCCGGGCTCTGAATGGAGCCGTACCGGGTGCCGTAGCCGCCATTGTCCCGGTTACGGGACGTGGCGGCGTACTGCCGGCCGCTGTTCCCGGCCGCGCAGACCACAACGATGCCTGACTTCCAGGCCGCCTCCACCGCACGGCACAGGGGGTCGGACTTGTAGCTCTCGCCCACCTCATGCCCGAAGGAGATGTTCAGCACGCGGATGTTGTACTGCTGTCTGCGGGCGACGGCCCACGAGATGCCGGCGATCACGGTGCTGACGCTACCCTTGCCGCGGTCGTCAAGGACGCGCACATCCACCAGGTCCGCCTCACGGGCGATGCCGTAGAACGTGCGGAAGAAGTGGGGGCCAGAGGAGGCGCTGCCGTTGCCGGCGATGATGCCCGCGATGTGAGTACCGTGGCCGCACTCGTCGTCCGCCTTGCGCTTGCTGGAGACGAAGTTGGCCTCCGCGACCACGCGGCGCTCGGACGGACGCGGGCCGTTGAAGTCCGGGTGCCGGTCGATGCCGGTGTCCAGGACCGCCACGCCGACGCCGTCGCCGGTCAGGTGGTAGCGCTGATAGGCGTAGTCGGCGCCGGTGGACTCGACGGTCAGTTCGTCACACTTGGTGACCTCGGCGTCCTGCGACACCCGCTCCACAAACGGCAGCGCGAGCAGCGCGGGGAGGTTCCGGTTCGGAACGCGGCACGCCGCGGCGCCAATCAGCGGCAGGCGGCGGTAGATGTCGGCCTGCAGACCTGCGAGTCGCTTCTCCTGCTCGGCGGTCAGGCCAGGAGACGTGACACTCACCACCACACTCACCCATCCCGACGTCAGGCCACGCGCAACGTGCGCCTGAATTGCGGCATCGGCCTTGACCCGGCTCAGGGCCACCACAGCCTCCGATGCGGCGGGACGGGAGCCGCCGCTGCCATCGCGCGCGGCGGCAGCAGGTCCGGCCAGCGCGAAAAGCACCGTCAGGCTCGCCGCAGCGCCAAGAGCAGCCCCTGCTGCCTTCTGTGTCCGAGTGATCCTCATATCGTTTCCTTCCGGAATAAACGGGCGACAAGAAACTGCGAAACTAGGAATCGGAGGCGGACGGCCCCTGCCGCCGCTCCAGGAGAGCGGCCACGATGGGCGGGCTCCCTCCACCGCCGCCCCGGCGGCGGCGCTCCACCTGAGGGAACGAGTCCGTTGCGGGGAGCCGGCCGACGGCGAACTCGTCGCGCGCAGGGACGGCACCGCCGCCCTCGCCCGACGCACCGACCGCCGCCTCCGCTTCAATCAGGCGCATCAGCTTCCGCTCGGCCTTTTCGTCGTACATGCGGGCGTCCGCCCGGGAGATCAGCGACGCGGCGTCGTTCCCGTCCTGTGGGTAGCACGCGATGCCGATACTGGCCCCCAAACGCACCGCTCCAAGGCGGTGGTGGAACAGGCCCGCCTCATAGCCCGACACCGCCTCCCTCAGGCGCTGCGCAACGGCCAGCGCCTCGCCCTCCTCGGCGCCCTCCACCACCACCAGGAACTCGTCACCGCCGTAGCGCGCCACCACATCGCACGGGCGAAGCGCCTGCTGGAAGAGGCGCGCCAGAGAACAGAGCACCCGGTCACCGCTCTGGTGGCCGAAGTTGTCGTTGATCGGCTTGAAGCTGTCCAGGTCGATGCAGAGCAGGGAGAACGGACGCAGCGGAACATCCGGGTCGCTCGGCGGGGTGCAGCGCTTCTCCAGGTAGTCCATCAGGAAGCGGACGTTCGCCAGGCCGGTCAGCGGGTCCGTCAGCGCATGGGAGCGCGTGCGGTCGAATAACAGGCCGTTGTAGATGGCGAGCGCCGCCCGCTGACCGATTAGCTCCAGAAGCTGCTGATCGTGCGGCCCAAAGGCCCCCTCGTGCGTGTGGTAGAGGTTGATCGTGCCCAGGCTCCGCCCCTGGTGGATGATGGGCACAATCAGCGCCGACTTCAGCTGGATCCACGGCACCGCCGGCGGGGCGCCTCCGCCCACGTTCAGGTCCTCGGGGTCATAGGGGCCACAGTACGTCTCCCGGTTGCGCAGCACCTCGCGGGAGCGACTACCCACAGGCGCGGTCTTCACCCCCGCCAGGTACTCGCGGTTCAGGCCCACGGTAACCCGCACCGTTAGCTCCGCCACGGCGCCGTCCCCGTTTTCGGCAAGCAGGAAGGCGCAGGAGGTACCGGGCAGAATGGCCGTGATCTTGCGTCCCAGAATCTCCAGCGTCTCTTCCAGCCCCAGGCTGGAGGAGAGCGTCTCCGCCACTTCATACAGGGCCCAGAGTTCGGAGGCGGCGCGCTGGATATCGCGCGCGGCCTCGTCCGCACGGGTCGGAGGCAGGGCCGGCTCCCCCACCGCGGCGCCGGACTCGGTGCGCACAAGCGGCCCAATTCCTTCGCGCGCCATCTCCTCGACCACGCCGTCAATGACCTGTAGGAACGCCTCCGCGACGCGCGGGTCGAAGTGCGTTCCGGACTTTTCGCGGATCTCGGCCACCGCCCGCTCGTGCGTCCAGGCGTTGCGGTAGGAGCGCGAGGAGGTGAGCGCGTCGTACACGTCCGCCACCGCCAGGATGCGCCCCTGCAGGGGGATATCCTCGCCCTTCAGGCCGTCCGGGTAGCCCGTGCCGTCCCAGCGCTCGTGGTGGTGCTTCACTCCCGGCAGCACCGGCCAGGGGAAGGGCACGGGGTCCAGAATGTCGGCGCCGATGCGCGGATGCTCCTTGATCTTGGCAAACTCCTCGTCCGTCAGGCGGCCCGGCTTGCGCAGGACGTACTCCGGCACGCCCAGTTTGCCGATATCGTGCAGCAGCGCGGCGGTCTCAATGCCCACCAGTTCGTCGCCGGTCACGCCCATCTGCCGCGCCGTGGCGACGGCATACTGCTGAACGCGGAGGATGTGCTGGTGGGTGTACTGGTCCTTGGCGTCGATCGCGAGCGCCAGGCTGCGGATGGTCGCCAGATACAGGTCCGCCAGGCGCTCGCGGCTCTCCAGGAGGGCCTCCGCGCGCGCCATGTAGCTCTTGTACGACGCGTGCGTCAGGTACACCACCGGGAGGGCGCAGAACAGCAGCGCGAGCAGATGGTCGCGCAGCAGAGCGATGGCGACATAGCCGAACCCTGCTCCCAGGAAGTACGACGGCGCCGTCCACAGGAAGGTCTCCTGCCAAACGCCCCACAGGGTCCGCTTGCGGTCGGGGTCCGCCAGGGTAATGATGGCAGCGACCAGGCCGGTGTTAATCAGGAAGAACACCAGCGTGGAGGCGACGATCGCCGGAAGGAACAGGCCGCCGCCCGCCTGAAGCGGCCCTTCGTTGACCTTGAGGAAGACCCAGCCCGCGCACAACGTCTGGATGATGTCCACCGCGACGTTAAACAGCGTCTGGTACAGCGGGAAACGATTCGGGTAGGTGCAGCTCGATAGGGTGCTGAGGATGCCCACCAGAACGCCCGCGGGCGGCCCCAGGCGCAGCAGCGCCGCGTAAATAACCACAAAGCTCAGCGACATCGAGCCGACGTCGCTGCCCTGCTTGAGCCGCAGAAGGACGACCTTCTTACTGCCGCTGAGGATACCCAGCGCCCCAAACAGCACAAGCTCCAGCGCTGCATCGCGGCGCCAGAGCGTTTCGAGTCGCATGGACTCGGGCCATTCAATTCCGAAGAAGGCGGCAAAAAAGCCGACCCCGCCCGCGGCGCAGACCGCGCAGAGCAGAATGCGAGCGGGAAGTGGCAGATTACTCATACAGCCCCCGGTGGTCCCCCGCCCCACGCCGCGCGCGGCGTGGGGCAGGGCACAGACCGCGCTGCTCCCTTACGCAACCTTCCAGGAGCGTGGTGCGCCCTCCGCGGACTCGGAGGAGAGCGTCAGGACCGGCGCGACGCCGAACTTGATGTCGCCGCCGGTCAGCGTGATCTGGATGTCGCGCGGCTCCTTGGCGGCGCCGGAGGCGTCGCGCGCCTGGCTCATGAGCGGCACCAGAATCTCCAGCAGGCGGCTCGCAGAGTGCGAAATGTTCTCGGCATCGTCGCGCACCGGGCACTCCGGGTGCGTCTCCAGGATGCGGGCGCTGCCCAGAATCAGGGCCAGACAGCGGTTGATCTCGCGGCTGTTGTCGCGCAGCGTGGCCGCCAGCTCGGCCTCGTTGCGGCTAGCGGGGGCGGGCGCAGCGGCAGCCGGGGCGGCGGCAGCAGCAGTAGCCGGGGCAACGGGGTCGGGAGCGGGAGCGACAGGGCGCGGCGCAGGCGCCTCGACCTCCGGCGCCTTCTCCATCGCAACCGACTGGAGCCGCAGCATGATCTTGATCGGGCCGGGGCTGGTCAGGCAGGAGGCCTGGACGCGGACGCGGGACAGGTTCCCCTCCGGCTGTCGGGTCACGATCTCTACCTCACCTTCCCCCTCACCGCCATCGCGCAGCCGATACAGCAGGTCGTTCAGCTCCGGGGTGTCCCACTGGCGGTTGAACAGTTCGGAGACCACGTGGCCGGCGACCATCTCGCGGCCCAGGCCGAAGGCCATGTAGAACGCGTGGTTGGCGGAGCGGATGCGGAACGAGCGGTCCAGCAGGAGCAAGGGCTGGTCGGTCGCGGCGGGCGCCGTCTGGTTCGTCGCCGCGGTGCCGGTCATGGTCAACGCCGAGGGAGACAGCAGGGCTGCCTGAGTACCGGCTGTAGCAAGGGGGGCATTGGTCATTTCCGTAACCTGCATGGTGTCGTTCTCCTGAGAAAGTCGCTGAATCTGATTCAACTGGTTCACATTCGCCGGCCCCGGTACATTTAGCAGCAATAGCAGCGCTCTGTCCGTACGTCCTCGGTTGTGGTCAGTGTATCGACCAGACAGGCATGCCGAATGAGTGACGGTAACTAATTCGGATTTCGCGGAATACGTAATTGGGGCGCCATTTTGGGTGGCATAAAGCTTGCAGGATACGGGTTTACTAGATTGATTTAGCGCCTATCGGCCGATATTAGAAGTAAAGTAGAGCTCCCCGGCGTGGGCGCACCGTATTTTTACGGACTCCGGAAGTGAGATTGAAAATGACAACGGTACTGCTAGCCGACGACCACCCGGTGGTCCGACAGGGCTTGAAGGCGCTCTTAGAGGCAGAGGGGGATTTCAATGTAGTGGGCGAGGCTTCGGACGGCCTGGACGCCCTCGCGATGACCGAGCGGCTACAGCCGGACGTCCTCCTGGCGGACATCATGATGCCGGGCCTGAACGGCCTGGAGGTGGTGCGCCAGCTGAAGACGCGCGCCCCCCGCACCAAGGCGATCGTGTTCTCCATGCACGCCACGGACGCCCATATCCACGAGGCGTTCCGTAACGGGGCGTACGGATACCTGCTCAAGGGCTCCGGCGCGGAAGAGATGGCCGAGGCGGTGCGCACCGTGACGACGGGTCGGCGCTACCTGACTCCCTCGGTCTCGGAGCGGCTGATCGACGCCTATCTGGACCACGCGCAGACCTTTGGCCAGAAGGACGCGTACGATGACCTGACGAGCCGCGAGCGCGAGGTCTTCCAGCTTGTGGCGGAGGGTCTGACCAGCGCCCAGATCGCCGACCGGCTCTGCATCAGCCCCCGCACCGTGGAGATCCACCGCAGCAACGCCCTGCGCAAGCTGAGTCTGAAGAGCCAGAGCGAGGTGGTCCGGTACGCGGTGCAGCGCGGCCTTATCACTCTGGAATAAAAACAAGGCGGGCCGGCCGGGCAGCGAGATTCTCACTGCCCGGCCGGCCCGTCGTTTGTCTGGTCCTACTTACGGAATGGCCAGAACGGTGCGGCGGCCGGCGGGGGTCAGGGCCTTCGGCCCAGGCGGCACAAAGATCGTGCGCTGGAAGAGCGCCTGGGCGGCATCGGCGGCCCGCTCCTCCGCCCGGTCCGCCACGGCATCGGCCTCCGCCTCTGGCAGACCGGCAGCCTTGAGTTGCTGGCGGGAGATACCCAGGTCCTCCAGAATCGGGCGGCGAATCTTCGCCAGGTACATCTTGGGACCGTATACACCCGCCGCTTCGATCGTTTCGCCGCGCTTGTCCCAATCCGGAATTAGCGCCTGCGCCGGCATGGCGAACTGCTCGAAGACATACTTAATGTCCGCCACCGTCTCTTCCGGCTCCAGCGACAGGTACGCCTTTACACCGCGGCGGAAGAAGTTGTAGTGGGCCGACTCGTCCGCCGACACCCAGCGCAGCACCCGCGCGAGGGCAGCGTCCCCCTCGTCGTCCGCACGGCGGCGCAGGTTGGTGTAGTTCAGGCCGGTCGCCAGCTCCTGAATCATCGTGTAGATGATCATCTGGCGCGGCGTCCCGAACGGCAACTGCCACTCCGCGCCGAGCAGATCGTTCTCAAAGGCCCGCACCTGCTCCTCCGTGCGCTTGCCGGAGCGGATGAGCCAGTCCTCCAGCACCATGCTGTGCTTGGACTCCTCGTAGCCCCAGTTCGCCTGGAACCACGCGCGCCCGCGCGAGCGGCGCACCAGTTCCATGATGCGGTGCGTGTAGTCCGGCAGGAACATCTCGACCGCCGAGAAGGACTCCACGATGAGTGCGGTAACGTCCGAGGCGTTGGTGCTGGTCTTCTCCCAGGGAATGTCCCGGTCGATGCTCCAGCGGCGCTTGGCCTCGGCATTCTTGAAGAATTTCAGGAAGCTCTCGTAGAAGATCTCTTCGAACTGCGCGTTGACGCTGCCCCGGCGCGGAGCGCGGGGCGTTTCGTCCGGCTCACCGGCCCGACCCTGGGTCAGCAGCCGCGCTACCGTGGCGGCCTCCTGGTCAGGGTCCTGTCGCTCCCCGGCCAGGTCCGGCTGTCGCGGCGAAGGCGATTCGGTCATAGCTTCTGTTTGGTTCCTATTCTGCAAAAAGCGGGCTGCCCAGGGCATCCCCGTTGGAGTGTATCATGGCAATTTACCCACGGATTGGGCCAAAAGTCCCATTCTCCTGGTAAGAATGTGCGGCCGCGGCCGAACCGGACGGTGGGGTATAGTGACAGCAGAATGACGGTAGAGCCGAAAGGAACCCACTGCGCCTGATGGAGCGACACCCCACCCTGCTGCGGCGGGACGATTCTGTGCTGGTAGTCGTGGATGCCCAGGAGTCGCTGCTCCCGATCCTCCACGGCAGCGATGCCCTGCTGGCGAA
Organism: uncultured Armatimonadota bacterium; assembly: GCA_937902745.1. Taxonomy (GTDB): domain Bacteria; phylum Armatimonadota; class Armatimonadia; order Armatimonadales; family Armatimonadaceae; genus CALEKU01. The sequence goes on along the minus strand of CALEKU010000071.1, from coordinate 6,698 downwards.
CCTCCTCCTCCTGTGTCGCTCGGCCGCGATCCTGGGCGTTCCGGTGCTGGCGACCACTCAGTACGCCGCGCGGCTCGGGCCGACGGTCGCGCCCATCGCGGAGGCGCTGGCGGAAGCGGGAAGCCCTGAGCCTTTCGACAAGCTGAGCTTCTCCTGCGCCGGTTCCGAAGCGTTCGTCGCCGCGCTGGCGGCGACCGGACGCCGGCAGGTGGTCCTCTGCGGCGCCGAAACGCACATCTGTGTTTCCCAGACCGCGCACGACCTGAAGCATGCCGGTTACGCCGTGCACGTCGTGGCGGATGCGGTGTCGTCACGCACCCTGGAGCGGCACAAGCTTGGCATGGAGCGCATCCGGGACGGCGGCATCCTTCCCTGCGCCGCGGAGGCCGCGGTCTACGAGTGGATGCAAGTGGCCGGCACGCCCGAGTTCAAGGCGATTCTGAAGATGGTTCGCTGAGGCGGCGATGGCGTTGTGTCGGGAACGTTTCCATGCTTAAATGACGGTATGAACAATGGGGTTCCCGCCGCGATGAAAGCCGACACACTGCTGCGCACGATGGATCGCCCGACGGAGCCCTCGCCCGTCGGGGTGACGGGCGACGCCTCCCCGGCGGCGGCGGCAACAGTGCTCCCCGACGCGGAGCGCACGACCCTGCTCTCGGTCGCTATCCCCATCTACAACGAGCGCGACACCCTGCGCGAGATTCTGGCGCATGTCCGTGCGGCACGTCTGCCCGACGGCGTGGATCTGGAACTCCTTCTGGTGGACGACGGCTCCACCGACGGCACTCGCGAGATCCTGCGCGACGAGGTCGAGGGGCGCTATGAGAACGTCCGCGTGCTCTACCACGAGCGCAACCGGGGCAAGGGAGCGGCCATCGTCACCGCGATCCGTGCGGCGCAGGGCGACTTTCTGGTAGTGCAGGACGCCGACCTGGAGTACGACCCGAACGAGTTTGCCCTGCTGCTGGCCCCGCTGATGCGCGGCGAGGCGAAGGTGACCTACGGCTCCCGGTTCCGCGGCGAGATCATCGGGATGAAGCCCGCGAACCGCCTGGCAAACCGGCTACTGACCCTCACAACCAACCTCCTCTTCCCCGGCGCGCGCATCACCGATGAGGCGACCTGCTACAAGATGTTCCGGATGGATGTTTTGCGCGGCATCCCGCTCAAGGCCCAGCGCTTCGACTTCTGCCCGGAGGTGACGGCGAAGGTGCTGAAGCGAGGGCACCGCATCGTCGAGGTGCCCATTCACTACCGGGCGCGTACGGAGCAGCAGGGCAAGAAGATCCGCTGGACCGATGGCGTGGACGCCCTGTGGACGCTCATCAAGTACCGGTTCACGGAATAACCCTCCTTGCCCCGCTACGGGCCGGCTACCGGTGGCGCACGGCCGCTACGCGGTTGGTGCGAACGCTCTCGTAGGCCGCCTCCACGACCTCCACTGCCCGCAGACCGTCCTCACCGGTCGCGATCTCCGAATCGCCGCCCTCGGTGACAGCGCGGACGAACGCCTTCACCAGGCCCCCGTCGATGTCGCTCCCCCATCCCTGGAAGGCGACCCGGCCCGTGGTGTCACTGTAGAGCACGGACTCCTGCGCGAACATGTCCAGCTCTACCACGCCCTTCGTGCCGGTCACCCCCAGAGTGACGTCGCCCCAGGTCGGGAACGTCTTCGGGCGCGACCAGGAGGCGTCCAGCGTTGCAAAGACACCGCTCTCGAAGTTGATCGCCAGGAACCCCGTGTCGTCGAAATCACCGGGCGTCAGGCGGCTGTCCGCCTCGCAGAAGACACTCTTCGCCTCCGACCCGAGCAGCACCCGCAGCAGGTCCGTGACATGGACCGTGTGGTCCATTACCGCCCCGCCGCCGCTAAGCGCCTTATCCACGAACCAGCCGCCCGGGCACCGGCCCCGGTTTGTGCCGCGCACCGCCAGGATCTCGCCCAGCGCGCCGCTCCCCACCAGATCGCGCAGCTGCTGGAACGCCGGCGAGAACCGGCACGGGAAGGCCGTGAAGAGTGGTACGCCCGCCGCCGCGCAGGTCTCCACCATCGAGCGGGCGTCGTCCGGCGTGACCGCCAGCGGCTTCTCGCACAGCACCGGCTTGCCCGCCGCCGCCGCCTTCTCCGTCAGCGCCTTGTGGTGGACGTTCTCGCTGCAGATCATCACCGCGTCGCTCACCGCCAGCAGTTCGTCGGCGTCCGCATACGCGCGCGTCCCATACGCCTCCGCCTGCTTCGCCAGACGCTCGGCGTTGTCGTCCCAGAGCCCGACCAGTTCGGCGCTGGGGTGCGCGTTCACCTGCGCTGCGTACGACGCCGCGTGCATATGCGCCGTCGAGAGTAACCCAATCTTGAGCATGCTATTTCCTTCTGACCGATCCTATCCCAGTTCGACGGCTTCGCCCGTGCGGAGCGACTCGCGCGCGGCAGCGGCCACGGCCACGGCCCGGCAGGCGTCCGCCGGGTCCACCGCCAGCGGCGCGCCGTTCACCACGCTGTCGGCGAAGGCGGCGATCTGGCGGTAGAACGGCTCGTCCTCAGCCGCGAGCGGGCTCGCGGGCACCACCACTCCGGGCGCCGCCCCCTCCGGCTGCGGTGCGCGCGCCGCAAACGACAGGGCACGGGCCTTGCGGGAGTCGAAGGTCAGCAAGCCCCCGTCGCCCGCGATCTCGAACGTAGTCGCGAAGCCCGCCGGATCGGCCCACGTCCCCTCCACATGGCTGATGACCCCATTCTCATGGCGCATCGTCAGCAGCGCGTAGTCCAGGCGCTCCAGCCCCCGGTCGGTGAGCCCGCGGGCGTACACCCGCTTGATCGGCCCGAAGCACCACTGCAGCCAGTCGATGTCGTGTACCAGCAGGTCCAGAATCACACCACCGCTGCGCTTCGGGTCCGCGTACCAATCGCTCTCCGGGCGCGGGAACGACCCGCCGCGCCGCGTGCGCACCGCGGCGGGGTTCCCCACCGCCCCGCGCTCCACCTGGCGCTTCGCGTCCGCAAACTCCGGGAAGAACCGCACCACATGCCCCACGGTAAAGACGACGCCGGCCGCTTCGGCCGCCGCGGTCATGGCCGCGCAGTCGTCCGGGGTCAGCGCCATAGGCTTCTCGCACAGGATGTGCTTGCCCGCGCGCGCCGCCGCCTCCGCGATCGGGCGGTGCAGGTCCGTCGGAGTGCAGATACTCACCGCCTGGACGCTCGCGTCCGCCAGCAGCGCCTCCGCACTCTCGTACACGGCCGCAGCGGCGGGCGCGGCGAGCGCCTCCGCCTTCGCCCGGTCGATGTCCGCCACGGCTGCGATTCGCGCGCCGGGCAGGCGGGACCAGCAGGCCGCGTGCCGCGTCCCGATGTAACCCGCCCCGATGATGCCGACCGTTAAACTATCAGACATAGCCAAACAAGCTCGTCTCCGTCTCGTTATTGAAGGTCCGTTCAACAGCGCAGTGCGTTATCAAACAACAGACCCCAAATTTAGATATCGCTCTTTCTGCCTATTATCCTCCCCGGTATGCGCCTTCCCTGCGGCAGGAAACCGGGTTCCCCGTGCGGAACTGTCACGACAGTAGACCCCACCACTGCGAGGTTTTTTCATCGTGATTGTTGCGACCGCGCCGGGCCGCTGCGGGGTGCTCGGCAACCCCACCGATATGTACGGCGGCTCCGTCGTCTCCTGCTCGCTCCAGGAGCGCGCCCGCTGCGAAGTCCACCCGGCAGACGCCCTGATCGTCGAGGCGGACAACGGCGAGCGGCAGGAGATAACGAGCGCGGCGGACTTCGCGCCGCGCGGCGATCGGCTCGACCTGGCAAAGGCCGTGCTCAAAGGGCTGGAGATCGACCCGGCGAAGCACCACTTCCACCTGAAGACGAGCACCGAAATCCCGATGCAGGCGGGGCTCGCGGGCTCCACGGCGCTCGTCGCCGCCGTGTTCGGCGCGGTGACGGCGCAGCTCGGCCAGAAGCGGCACCGGCACGCCATCGCCGAGGCCATCCGCCGCATCGAGTACGAGGTCATGGGCGTGGTCTGTGGCTTCCAGGACCAGTACATGACGGTGTTTGGCGGCCTGAACTACATGGACTTCCGGGGCAAGGGCTCGCACCTGGCGCCGGATGAGCAGCCGTTCGCCACCGTGGAGCCGCTGGCGGATGCGGTCCCGCCGCTGCCGATGATTCTGGCGCACACAGGGGTTAAGCATCACTCCGGCGCGGCGCACAAGCCGGTGCGCCAGCGCTGGCTGGAGGGTGACCCCGTGGTACGTGAGGCGTACGACGTGCTGGTGCCGGGCCTCGCGCGCAAGGGTAAGGCGGCGCTGCTGACGGGCGACTGGGAGACGGTGGCGGACCTGATGAACCAGAACCAGAAGGTCGCTCAAGACCTCGGGGCGTCCGGCGAGGCGGTGGACCGGCTGATTGACGTCGCGGTTCGGAATGGCGCCATCGGCGCGAAGCTGGCGGGTGCGGGCCAGGGCGGCACCGTCCTTGCCCTCACGTTCGAGCCGGAGCGCACCATTCAGGCGCTCAAAGAAGCCGGCGCGGGCCGCATCCTTGTCCCCCGCCCCGGCCCCGGCCTCACCATTACCACGGAGTAGTCAAGCAAAAGCGACCGGGGACGGCACCGCGCGTGTGGTGCCGTCCCCGGTCGTTTTTGCCTATCCGCGGCGACGGCGGCGCGAAGCGACAAGACCGAGCACGGGCACCCCTACCGTACCGAAGAGGAGCGCCGTCCCCGGTTCCGGCACAGAGGCCACCGCGTTCGTGGTGATGGTGATGCTCCAGCCTCCACTCAGTGAACCGCCGTCACCAGTAACGAAGTCCTGGATGTACAGGCTATAGATTCCATTGGGGTCGGCTCCGGTAAAGCCGGCGAAACTGGTCGCATAAGGCCCGGCAGGCGCGGGCGCCGAGAGCACGTCGTTGTACTCGTTCAACCCCGGCAGGAACGTCCCCGACGACAACGCACCGGTTATGGGCAGCATCTCCGTCGCGGAGTCACTGAACACCCAGTTCAGGTTGACGGCGGCCACACTGGAGCCGGGACCGCCGGCCAGCATGACCGTGTTGGTGTTGGAGGGACCGGCGAACAGGATAGCAACGTCATCGGGGAACGTATGGCTGAAGCCAAACAGAGCAACGGTGATCTCGGTGATCGTGCCACTCAGCCCGCTGACAGCGATCTGCGAGGGGAACGGGGCGGCGGCGCCGCTCGCGTTGATCGTGATCGGTGTGGTGTTGGAAAAGGTCGTCTGTGCGTGCGCGGAACGCGACAGAGCGGACACGGCGAGGAGAAGAGCGACGCCCGTGAGCGCGGGTATCGAGGCGCGGAAACGACAGGTCATACGAAGGCACCCCTTGAATCGTTGACGAAGCACGCGCAAGAAGCGGCGGCTTCACGCGGCGAATCGCCTCCTTTGAACGATCGCCTGACTTGAGAGTGAGAGGACGAGACAGGCATCACTGGCATAATTACCAGCATTCCGAATATTAACTCAGCTCACCCTTGCCTGTCAAGTCCACCAGATATCGCGGGGCAAGGATTCGTGGCAGACCTACTTGGGGGGGTGGAATGTCAACGCCCACTTTATCGCTGCTGTAGCGAGTCGCGGGTGGCGCGGCGGGTATGGGCGCGTTGGAGGAGCAGGGCGAGGGGCAGGCACACCAGGCCAAGGCCCGCGTAGAGCGGGCCGGCGACGGCGGCAACGGGTGCGCCGCCCGCGAGGCGGGCGAGCTTCTTCACGTCCTCGCGCTGCGGATCGGCGGTCTGGAGTGCCGCCGGAAACGGCGAGAGGTAGACCAGGTGATCGACCGCCGCGGGCTTCCAGGCGCCGCTATGGAACCGGCCGGACACAGTGCTCCAGGACAGGAAGCATAGAAGCCAGACCACGGCGAGGGTGGCCGCGAACGCGGTCCAGCGGTTCTGGAGAAGGGCCGAAAAGACGAGTCCGACCGCCCCCAGACCGAAGGCGACCGCCGCCGTCATGCCCACGAAGCCGAACGCCGCATTGCTCGCACCGAGCGAGGTCAGAACAACGATCACGCCGCAGGCCGCCGTCACCAGGACACCGTAGGCGACGCCGGAGGGCGGTTCGCCGAACCAGCGCCCCCACGGATGCCGTGGTCGCTTCCTGCCTGAATCCCTCAGCGGGAAGAGCCCTTCCCCGGTGGCGAAGATCGGCGCGATAAGACAGGGCAGAAAGGCCAGGAGCCAGCACAGGAACGAGTGCCGGGCGGTGGCGGAGAAGCTGCCGTTGCCGAGCACGCTGCCCACGGAGTTCGGCCCGGCGGTGCTCGGCCCCATTCGCAGGAAGCCCCCTAAGAGCGTGAACACCGCCGCGCACAGGGCGAGGGTGAGCGCCCGCAGCAGCAGTGACCGGTCGGTCTTCGGGTACTCCAGGCGGTGCAGCGAGACTGCCGCGAAAACGGTGGCCAGCAGGAGGTTGACGGCGGCAGCCGGGGCCCAGGCGGGCATGCCCAGCCCGAAGTACCACTCCTGGCGCGCACCGAGCGCGACCGCCCCCACCGGGTTGAGCGCTGCGAGGCCCAGCGCCCCGGGGGCACTGCTGAAGCCCGATTGGAACGGTATGGCGAGCGGCAGGGTGACCAGGAAGAGCGCAAACACCGTGGCGTAGGTCAGTACGGTGGCCGTGGTGGTGTTGCGTGCGATGGACGACCAGGCCATGCCCGCCGCGCCGTAGACGCA
>CALEKU010000070.1 GCA_937902745.1 uncultured Armatimonadota bacterium | reverse complement strand
TGCCCCAGCGCCTCCACGAGAGGCGGGATCATCGTCAGGTCCCGTGGCGATTCGGCCATGCCTTCATTGTAAAGCCCCTGTCAAATAACTGAATGGCCCTGTATGACTTTTTCGGATTGACACGCAGAAGGCGAACGGGTATGCTCTAAGTAGTCATTCCTTATCGGGATTCAATACAATGCAAGGCACGACCATACAGGCGAGACGGACGGCGACGGCGGGGGCAGCGGTGCCCGGACCCGTGGCGGGCGCCGTAGACATAGAAGAGATGGTGGGGCGCACACCGCTGGTGCGTCTCAAGAACGTCACCCGTGACCTGCCCCCGGGCGTGTCCGTGTACGGTAAGGCGGAGTTCTTCAACCCGGGCGGTTCCGTCAAGGACCGCCCGGCGCTGTCGATGATTCGGGACGGCGAGCGCCGCGGCCTGCTGTCCCCCGGGAAGGTCATCATCGACGCCTCTTCCGGCAATACCGGGATCGCGTACGCCTGGATCGGGGCCGCACTCGGCTATCGCGTGCGCATCTGCCTGCCGGAGAACGCGTCGCCGGAGCGCAAGCGGATGCTGAAGGCGTATGGCGCGGATGTGATCCTGACCAATCCGCTGGAGAGCACCGACGGGGCGCAGCGCAAGGTCAAGGAGATCGTTGCCGCCGACCCGGACGCGTACTTCTACCCCGACCAGTACAACAACGACGCGAACTGGCGGGCACACTACCACACCACAGCGGTCGAAATCTGGGAGCAGACCGAGGGGCGCGTGTCCCACTTTGTCGCGGGCCTCGGCACGACAGGAACCTTCGTCGGCACGACGCGCCGCCTCAAGGAGTTCAATCCGGCCGTTGAGTGCGTGGCGTTCCAACCGGACGCCCCTTACCACGGACTCGAGGGGATGAAGCATCTGGACACGGCCATCGTGCCGGGCATCTGGGACGCGACGCTTCCGGATCGGTCGATGGAGGCCACCACCGAGGAGGCGTACCAGATGGTGAAGCGTCTCGCCCGCGAGGAGGGGCTCTTTGTCGGCGTCTCCGCAGGCGCCGCGGTGGCAACCGCCATCAAGGTCGCACGGACGCTTACTGAGGGCGTGGTCGTCACCGTCCTCTGCGACGGGGCCGACAAGTACCTGTCAGAGCGCTTCTGGGACGAGGATTAGAACGGCGTGCTGAGACTCACCGAGGAACACCGGCGGGAATTGGAGGCGCACGGGGAGCGCGGGTATCCGGAAGAGATCTGCGGCTTTCTGATTGGCACCGCCGCGGGCGGCGAAAAGCGGGTGACACGCCTCATCGCCATCGAGAACACCTGGGATGACGCCGGGGAGGCGGAGTTCGCAGCAACCGGGCCGCAGGACTTTGCCACGGTTGGACGGCGCCGGCGCTTCAAGATACCGCCGGAAGAATATTATCGCGAAGACAAGGCGGCGCGGGAACGCGGCGAGAGTATTCTGGGTTTCTACCATACACACCCGGACCACCCGGCCCGTCCCAGTCCGTATGACCTGGCGCTGGCGCAGGAGATATTTCCGGGGTACTCGTACATTATTCTTTCGGTGCGGGCGGGCCGGGCGGACGAAATGACGTCCTGGGTCCTGCGCGACGACTACACCGGTTTTGACGCCGAACCAATCGCGCCCGTAGAATCAGCGGGCGGCGTCCCTGATGGAGAGACATAACGTGGCAAGTGTTGGACTGGAACTGGAGAACGCGGCCGACGTGGAGCTATCGCCGAACGAGTACCTGCGGTACTCACGGCACCTGATCCTGCCGGAGGTCGGTCTGGATGGGCAGAAGAAGCTCAAGGCGGCGAGCGTCCTGCTGATCGGGACGGGTGGCCTGGGCTCGCCCCTGGCGCTCTACCTCGCCGCGGCGGGCGTCGGGCGCATCGGTCTGGTGGACTTCGACGTGGTGGACTTCAGCAACCTGCAGCGGCAGATCGTCCACGGGACCAAAGATGTTGGAAAGCCCAAGATCGCCTCCGCCCTGGAGACGCTCACGGACCTGAACCCCGACATCGTGGTTGAAACCCACGAGACGATGCTCTCCAGCGAGAACGCCCTGGAGTTGTTCAAGAACTACGACATCATCATTGACGGCACGGACAACTTCCCCACCCGCTACCTGGTGAACGACGCCTGCGTGCTGCTGGGCAAGCCGAATGTCTACGGCTCGATCTTCCGCTTCGAAGGGCAGGCGACGGTCTTCTGGGCCGAAAAAGGCCCCTGCTACCGCTGCCTCTACCCGGAACCGCCGCCGCCGGGCCTGGTGCCCTCCTGCGCGGAGGGCGGCGTGCTGGGCGTCCTCCCTGGCACCGTCGGCTGCATCCAGGCCACCGAGGCGGTCAAGCTGATTCTGGGCGTCGGTGAGCCGCTGATCGGGCGTCTGGTGCTGTACGACGCGCTGCGGATGAGCTTTAAGGAGCTGAAGCTGCGCAAGGACCCCGCCTGCCCCATCTGCGGCGAGAACCCGACCGTGACCGAGTTGATCGACTACGAGGAGTTCTGCGGCGTCGGGCGCGGAGAAGAGGCGCCCGTTGCAACGGACGCGGCAATCCCCGAGATCACGCCGCAGGAGCTTAAGGCCAAGCAGGAGCGCGGGGACGCCTTCACCCTGATCGATGTCCGCGAGCCGTTCGAGTACGCCATCGCGCGCATTCCCGGGTCCGTGCTGATCCCGCTGGACACCGTGGCCGCGCGCTCGGCGGAGCTCGATCCGAATGCCGAGTACGTCCTCCAGTGCAAGAGCGGGCGGCGCTCGGCGCAGGCGCTCCAGACGCTGCGCGAGAAGGGCTTCAAGAACCTCGTTAACCTGAAGGGTGGTATCCTCGGCTGGTCGGATGAGGTGGACCCCACCGTTCCGAAGTACTAAAGCCCGGGTTGCAGACGCACGAAGGCCCCGGCGCGGTGACACCGCGCCGGGGCCTTCGACTTCCGGACTTAGCTGCGCCCCTGGGCGACTCCGGTCACGTAGGCCGCCGAGGCGACCGGGGCGATGCGCGGGAAGATCTTCCGGGCCGTCGCCTCCTCCTCCGCCTGAATGGAGCGGGCGAGGTTGGCGGTCTCGGTGTCGCCGATCGCGTTTGCCGCCGCATACAGCGACTCGTACATCGCGACTTCCATGTTCTCGATGGCGTACGCCTGCACGAGGTTACGCGTCGCCTTGTCGCCGGCGTCTTTGCCTCCGTGCAGCAGGTCCGTCGCCGCCAGGCCGATCTTGTTCACGACGTCCTTGAGCTTGTTGCTGGACCCGCCCAGCGCATGCAGGCGCGCTTCCAGGCGCTGCTTCTGGCTCTCGGTCTCGGCCAGGTGCTGCTGGAACATCGCCGCGTCCACCGGGTCCGTTGCCTCGGACACCATGTCCCTCAGGCCGGTGATAGCGGCCGCCTCGACCGAAATCGCGTCGTCGATGTAGCGCATGATGCGCTCACGTGCGTCGTCTGCCATAGTCGAAATCCTTCTCCCTGTTAGCGTGGCATTCAGCCTGCGTCGGTCAAGGTTTACCCGGGAGTACCGGGGGACAAACCGAAGTCCTCCTGAACGAAGCCCGCCGCCCGCGCGATAGAATCTGCATCATGCCTGACTCCACGAACCCTGGCGCCGCGGTGACCCTGACCTACCCCAGATGCGCGGTCCTGATGCTGGTCGGCCCGTCCGGCTCGGGTAAGTCCACCTTCGCCGCCGGACACTTCCGCCCGACGCAGGTGCTCTCCTCGGACCAGTGCCGCGCCATGATCGTGGACGCGGAGAATGTCCAGTCGGTGACCGAGGACGCGTTTTCGCTGCTCCGATACTGGCTGGACCTGCGCCTCAAGCATCGCCGCTTCACCGTGGTCGATTCGACCGCGCTGAAGCCGTCGGCGCGCGCCTCGCTGATCGCGGTAGCGAAGCGGCACCAGACGCCCGTGTACGCCCTGGCCCTGGACGTGCCCCTGGAGGAGTGCGTCCGCCGGGACGCCCTGCGCGATCGGCGGGTGGGTGAGGCGGTGATTCGCCGCCAGTTTGCGACGTTCGAAAATGCGAAGCGAGAGATCGCGCGCGACCGCGACCTGGCGGGATACCGCATTCTCACACCGGACGAGATGGAGCGGGTGCGGTTCGCGACCGATCGTAGCGGGGCGGACGGCGGGCAGTTCGACATCATCGGCGATGTCCACGGATGCTGGCCGGAGTTGCAGGCGCTCTGGGCGGAACTCGGCTACGCCCCCGACGGGGCGGACGGTCTGCCGCGCCATCCGGAAAACCGCATCCCGGTATTCGTGGGCGACCTCGCGGACCGCGGCCCCGACTCCCCGGCAGTCCTGCGGACCGTGGCGCGCATGGTCGCGCGTGGGCTTGCTCTGTTCGCTCCGGGCAACCACGATGACAAGCTGTTTCGGATGCTGCGCGGTAACAACGTCAGCCGCACGCACGGACTGGACCTGACGGAGCGTCAGATCGACGCCCTGCCGCCCGCGGACAGGGACGCCCTGGTCACGGACGTCCTGACGCACCTCGCCTCGGCCCCCGCGTACCTCGTGCTCGACAGCGGCGCGCTGGTGGTCGCGCACGCGGGCATCCGCGAGGAACTGATCGGCCGGAGCGGCGGGCACGTCCGGCAGTTTACCCTCTATGGCGACGTGCGCGGCTTCGAGCCCGGCACGAACAAGCCCATCCGCTACGACTGGGCGACGGAATACCGCGGCCCGGCGCTAATCGCCTACGGCCACACACCGCGCTCCCACCTGGACTGGAAGGAGGACCCGGCCACCGGCCGCCGCTTCGTGGACCTGCCGTTCGTGAACAACACGATCAACCTGGACACGGGCTGCGTCTTCGGCGGGGCGCTCACCGCGCTGCGCTACCCGGAGCGCACGCTGTACAGCGTTCCCGCCCGGGCCTCGTACGCCTACCACGAAAGCTGCGACTACTCCCGCCCGCCTGCGGGCGCCGACTGAGCCGACGCCGCCCGCGCCGCGCCCTTACCGGGGCGGCGCGGGCGGCCCGCCCTTCTCCCGTTCCTGGGTGAGCTGCTGCTCGTGGCGGCTTATCTCGTCCAGGACCTGTTCGGGGGCTACGTCCCGGGCCAGCTCTTCGAGTTCCGGGGCGCGCGCTGAGTCGATATCCAGTTTCTCGGCGATCTCGGTTACCATGCTCACAAGCCGGGTGATCTCGTGCTCCGCGAGCAGGCTCACCTGAAGGTTGAGGTCCGCCCGCTCGTCCGCCAGCGCCTGCATGCGGTTCTGGCTGATCAGCACGAACGTCGAAAGGAAGATCGCCTCCACGGACGCTGCCATCGCCAGGACGACGAGCGAGGGGTCGAACCGCCACCCCTTCGGGACCATCGGCAGCGTGTTCACGAGTATCCACAGGCCGAACACCACCAGGTGGATGAACACGAAGGTCATGCTCCCGGCGAAGGCGGTGATCGCGTCCGCCACGCGGTCCGGCCAGCGGCGCTGGCTCTCTTCCTCCTTCCGCCGCTCCTGAAGCGCCCGTATGTTGCGTTCCACCACGCGCGCCAGTCCGGCCGCCGGGTCGTCTACGAGCGCCGCGTGCGGCGTCTGCTGCGGTTCCCTCTCCTCCCTTTCGTTCATCCCCGCAGCAACTCCCGGACGTAGTTCTCCAACTCGGCGGCGCGATGCGCCGCGGTGTGCGCGGCGAGCACCCGGGCGCGGGCACGCTCCCCGATCGCCCGACTTTCCTCCTCCGATACCTCAGCAAGGTAACGAAGTGACTCCGCGCCGCAGCGGGCGGCGAGAATCTCCTTGCCTGGCGTGAAAAACGTGTCCAGCCCCTCCCAGTAGTCGCTGATGACCGGGGTCGCGCAGGCGGCGGCCTCGAAAAGGCGCACGCTCGGCGCGTAGCCCGCCCGGATCATGTCCGCTCGCGTGACGTTCAGTGTGAACCGCTGCGCGCTGTAGAACCCGCGGTGCTCGTGCGGCGGGAGGTGCTGGACCCGCTCGACGTTCGGCGGCCAGGCGATGTGCTCCGGGTACTGCGGTCCCGCCACGATGCACCGGAGGTCGGGGTTCCGGCGCGCGGGCTCCAGCAGCAGGCTCTCCAGCGTCGGCTGGCGGTCGTCGCTGTAGGTACCCAGGTAGCCGAGGTCCCAGCGCGCGGGGGCGGACGGTTCCGGGAAGTACAGCTCAGGGTCGAACGAACAGTACAGCGGCCGGGCGCGCGGCGACCCATAGCGGCGCTCGATCCGCTCCAGCGTCGGCCCGCCGGTGAACGACAGGTACAGGTCGTAGCACGGTATCAGGTAGGTGGAGAGGTACGCGCAGTCGCCGCGCTCCAGGGCGGCGAGCGTGATGGGCGTGTCGATATCGTAGAACCCGACCACGCCCGAGCGCGCGGCCGTGACCGCCCACTCCCCCACCGCGACCCCCTCCGGCACGTACGACCCGACCATCACAAAGTCGGCTTCGGCGACGTCGCCGGCAAACCGCCCGCGGAGTTCGTCCAGGCTGTGGTAGATCTCCGTGCGGCCGTAGGGCGGGTTCGGCAGGTCGCGGTTCTCGGCGTACCAGGGCGCGTCGCGCTCCAGGAACAGCACATCGTGGCCGCGCGCTGCCAACTCCCGCACAAGGCCGCGGAACGTCGTCGCGTGACCGTTCCCCCAGGAGGATGTGATTGACAGGCCGAGTATGACGATGCGCAGTGGCATAGCGGCAGAGTTCACGCGGCGGCCTCCTGTCGCGGCGCGATGCCGAGCACCGCCTCCAGCTGGGCGGCGCGGTGGGCGTACGTGTGCTCCGCGAGGACCCGCCGCCGCGCCGCCGCGCCGATCTCCCGCGCCTGCTCCGGCGCCAGGGCCCCGAGCAGGGCGGCGACTTCGGCGCCGCTGCGGGCCACCAGCACCTCCGCCCCCGGCTCCAGGAACTGCTCGATCCCCTCCCAGTAGTCCGTGATGAGACACGCCCCCGCGCCCGTCGCCTCGAAGACCCGCGTGGCGGGCGAGAACCCGAAGCGCGCCATGCTCTCGCGGCTGATGTTGAGCACCGCGCTCGGCGTGACGTTGAAGGCGTTGTGGTCCGCGGTGTACACGTGCCCGACGTAGCGGACGTTCCCCGGCAGGGGCTTGTCGTCCCAGCCGCTGCCCCCGAGCAGGAACGTCTTCTCGGGGAGCGCCGCAGCAGCGCTGAGGAAAAACTCCTCCACCCGCGCCTCGCGGTCCGGCAGCCGGTTGCCCAGGAACCCGAGGTCCGCGGCAAACCGCGGGTCGGGGGGGACGGGCTGGTGCGTGTCCGGGTCCAGGGCGTTGTAGATGGGCACGCACCCACGCGCCCCCAGCGCCTCGTAGGCGTTGACCACGGGGTCGCCGCCGCCATAGGTCAGCACCAGGTCGTAGCGCGGGATCAGCGCCCGGAACGCGTCCTTCGGGTCGTTCTGCACGCGCTCCAGGGTCGCCGGGGCGTCTACGTCCCAGAACGCCGTCATGCGGCTTGGGGAGCGCAGGTCGGCCACCGCCGCCTCCAGCAGCTCGTCGAACGCCCCCACGCCGCTCGCCTTCACCACCAGGTCGGCGTCGCGCGCCTCGTTCAGCGCCCGCATCACGCCGTCCGTGCCCTCAGCGGAGTACACGCAGACCTCGGCCCAGTCGGGGTCTGCGATGTCGCGGTGCTGCTGCCGCCCGTAGGCGTCCGGCTCGAAGAACCGGACCCGGTGGCCCCGGGCGTGCAGGGCGCGGATGATCCCGCGGTAGTACGTGGCCGCGTCGTTCCAGTAGGCGGACACGAGGCTGGAGCCGAAAAACGCTATCTTCATGCCGCGACCGCCTCCCTCGCCGCTGGCGCGGCGGGCGCGGCCGCCGGCGCGAGCGACGCCACGATGGCGAGCAGTTCGTCTACCCGGTGCGCGCAGGTGTGGCGCGCGTGGATGGTCCGCAGACCGCGCTCCGCCATCTCGCGCGCCCGCTCCGGGTCGGCCAGCAGATCCCGCAGGTGACGCCGCATCTCCTCGCCGTTTCGCGCGACCAGGAAGTCTGAGCCCGGCTCGAAAAGCCCCTCGGCGTCCTCCCAGGGCGCGGAGATCAGCGGGATGCCGCAGGCCAGGGCCTCGAACACCCGGATGGTCGGGATGCCCGGCAGCGCCCGGACGTAGGGCCGGCGCGGGACGTGGACCGTGACGCGGTACTTCGCGAACACCTCCGGCGCCTCGTAGTTGGGCAGCCAGCCGGCGTACTCGATCCCGGCGTCCGCCAGCGCCCGCCGCGCGTGCTCCGGGTACCGGACCCCGTGGATGCGCGCCTTCAGGCCGAGCGCCTTCACCGGCTCCAGCAGGAACTCCCGCAGCTCCTCGGTCCGCTCGTCGTCGCCCCAGTTGCCCACCCACACCAGGTCACCGTCCGGCTTTGCCCCGGCGATGCGCCGGAAGACGCGGGTGTCGGCGGCCTCGTGCCAGGTCCACGCGCGGCGCGCCCACCCCCGCTCCAGGTACAGGTCGCGGATCACGGCGCCGAATGCCAGGACGCCGTCGTAGTAGCGCAGGTCGTAATTGGCCATACTGTCGGCGTCCGTGACCGCCCGGTGGTGCGTGTCGTGGAACAGCAGGCGGTACGCCCCGGTGCTGCCCGCACCGCCCCGGTGCTGCCCGATGCGCCGCACCAGCTCGTGCTCGTTCCACTCGTGCACCAGGACCACGTCCGCGCCGTCGAGCGCGGCGTCCAGGTCCAGCGTGGCAAGGTCGTAGCGCACGCTCTGTAGGCCGGGGTAGACGCTGTGGTAGTCGCCCAGCGCGGACGGGCCACGCTCGGAAACGAGGTTCTTCACGCTCCAGGCGTCCCGCGGCTCGTAGACCGTCACGTCGTGCCCGCGCGCCACCAGTTCGGAGACGACGCCGCGCAAAAAGTGCGCGTTTCCGTGGTTCCAGTCAGACAGAAGCGAGTGATAGAAGCAGACGATTCGCATGGCTCTCCGTTCTCAAAAGGTGGCGATAGATACTGGCATAGCCCTCGACCATGCGCTCCGGGGTGTAGCGCGTCGCCCGCTCCCGCGCGGCAACGGACAGTGTTTCCCGCAGTTCCCGTTCGCGGATGACGCGGTTCAGGGTTTCCGCGAGCGCCCCAGCATCCCCGGGCGGCACGTACAGGGCGGCATCCCCCCATACCTCGCGCAGGCTCTCCACGTCGCCGAGAACGAGGGCGCACCCGCTCAGCGCGGCTTCCAGGGCGGACAGCCCAAACGGCTCGTAGCGCGCGGGCAGGGCGTACACGGCGGCGCGGGACATCCACCCGGCGAGGGCGTCCGGCGCGAGGCATCCCAGCGTCCGGACGTTGCTCCCGGCGCTCGTACGGCCGCCGCCGTCGGGGTGGCAGTCCTCCCCCGCCACGCACACGGGCCAGGGCAGCCCCTCCGCCGCCCGCGCCAGCGCGGCGAGGTTTTTCGCCTCGTCCCAAAGGCGGCCCGCGGACAGGACGAACGGCTCCTTCTCCGCCGGGCGGAAGCGCCGCGGGTCCCGCCCGTTCGGCACGGCGCGGGCGCGCGGCAGGGGGCCGTAGTGCTCCCGCAGCGCGGCGAGCATGGCCCCGGTGGGCGCGGCCACGTAGTCCGCCGCCCGGAGGCCTGAGGCGACCGCCTCCCGGTAGGCGGCCCAGTCGGCGGCAGGCGCGCTTTCCCCCCGCACGGCGCGCCACCAGGACAGGACGCACGAGTGTCCCACCACGAGCGTCGGGGCGCGCCACGGCAGCGCGCCATGCGCGTACCCATTCAGGTGGACTACGTCCGGCGCGAACCGGTCCTCCAGGTCGAGCAGCCACTCGCCCGCGCGCTCCACGTCGTCCCAGGGCGATTCCATCCACTCCAGACGGTACGCGCTCTCGAAGAGCGTCACGTTCGGGGCCGCCTCCACCTCCGCCCGCTGGTCCGCCGAGAGCGGCGCCCCCATCGTCGCCAGCCCGACCACTGTCCCGCGCGGCTCCAGGGCGCGGGCCAGTTCCAGCGCGTAGGTCCACACCCCGCCGACCGTGTCGGCCGTCATGAGGACCCTCATGCGTGGACCACCAGCGCCTTCACGAAGCCGTCCGGGCGCTCGCCGGTGATGTTCAGGGCGTCGGCCAGACGCTCCAGCGGGAACGTGTGCGTGTACAGCGGCGTCGGGTTGAGCTTGCCGTGCGTCAGCGCGGCGACCGCCGCCTCCATCCCGGCGTAGTAGACCGCCGGGTCGCGCTCGTGGGCATTGATGACGTCCAGGCCGCGCCAGTTCCAGAGTTGCATATTCACCTGCCGCGGGCCGTCCTGGTGGTAGCCCGCCACGATCAGCCGCCCGCGCTCCCGGGTAATCTCCGCGGCCAGGTCCAATGGCCACTGCTTGCCCACGCACTCGATGACGCACTCGCAGAACTGGCCGCCGGTCAGCTCCGAAACGCGCGCGATGATCTCGTGGTGGTCTTCCATTGGGATGACCTCGTGCGCCCCGGCGTCGCGGGCGATCTCCAGCCCGGTCCGGCGGCGGTTGATGGCGAGGACCCGCGCCCCCGCCTCGCAGGCCAGCCGGACCAAGAGGGCACCGAGGAAGCCGACGCCGATGATCGCCACCGTCTCGCCCGCCTGTATCTCACTGCGGCGTGCGATGTTCAGGGCGCACCCCAGCGGTTCGGCGGGCACGGGGACACCCCCCAGGGTCGGCGGTAGGGGCACGACGGCCGTTACCGGGGCGACGTCGTACTCGGCGTACGCGTGCTGCGAAAGAAGGGCCACCCGGTCCCCTTCGGCGAACCCCGTCACGCCCGCCCCGAGTGCGTCCACTACGCCCCAGCCCTCGTGCCCGAGGGCGCCGGGCTCCATCGGGTAGGTGAACCAGGGGCGCCCCTCCCAGGGCGGCAGGTTGGAGGCGCACACCCCGCAGCCCTCCAGGCGGACGCGCACTTCACCCGGGGCGGGCGCAGGCCGCGGCACCTCCACGACCTCAACCCGCCCCGGCGCGATCACCTGCGCCGCCCGCATCATGCCCGACGCGGCCCCGCTCACCGCACCGCCTCCGCCAGCGTCCGGCCCGCTGTTGCCCGGACGGCCGGCAGGCTGACGCCCGTCTCGACCAGCCAGCGGTAGAGGCGGGCCACCCCTTCGCGAACCCCGAAGCGGGGGGACCAGCCCGTTGCCGCGGAGAACTTGCGGGTATCGCTGACGTAGTAGCGCTGGTCGCCGGGGCGCCAGTCGTCGTACAGGACCTTCGGGCGCTCGCCGTGCAGCTCCTCGATCAGGTCGATCAGCTCGCACAGACTGGTGGTGTTCGCGGGGCCGCCCCCGATGTTGAACGCCTCCCCGGAAAGCTCGCCCATATGGCGCTGCGCCAGGAGGAACGCGTCCACCAGGTCTTCCGAGAACAGCGCATCGCGCACCTGCCGCCCGTCGCCAAAGAGCGTGATCGGGCGGCCCTCAAGGGCGCGCAGGAGGAAGTGCGCGACCCAGCCCTGGTCCTCGTTGCCGCACTGGTGCAGGCCGTAGATGCAACTCATCCGGAAGACCATCGCGGGCAGCCCGAACGTCCGTGTGTAGTCGAGCACGTACTGGTCCGCGGCCCCCTTGGAACAGCCGTACGGGCTGTGAAAGTCCAGGCAGCGGCTTTCCCCGATGCCCTGCGCCCGCAGCGCGGCGTCAGCGGGCGTGTACCGGTCCCCCTCGCTGGTCAGCCAGACGTCGGCAAGGTCGCCGTACACCTTGTTGGTAGAGGTGAAGACCAGCGGCGGCGGCACCGGCTGCGCCCGTACCGCCTCCAGCACGTGCAGGGTGCCGAGTGCGTTCACGGCAAAGTCGGCCGCGGGGTCTTCCAGGCTGGTGGTGACGGCCACTTGTGCGGCGAAGTGGAACACCTGCCCCGCCCCGCGCACCGCACGGTGCACTGCGTCCGCGTCGCGCACGTCGGCCGCGATGACCTCCACCCGGTCCCCATGGCACGACTGGAGCCACCGCAAGTTCCGATCGACGCCCGGCCGCGACAGGTTGTCGAAGACGCGCACCGGATGGCCGGACTGGAGGAGTCGGTACGCCAGGTTTGTCCCGATGAAGCCCGCGCCGCCGGTGATGAGGACGGGCCGCTGCTGCTCCTGCTGCTTCATACGGTCAACCCCCTCGCTGCGAGTTCGGCCCTCGCCTGGTCCACCCGGTCTACCGCGACCTGCCCCTCCAACCAGGACGCCAGCTCCACGAGCCCGTCCTCCAGAGTGCCCTGCGGGTCGTACCCCAGCACCTCTTGGGCGAGCGACACGTCCGCGAAGCAGTGGCGGATGTCGCCGACGCGGTACTTGCCGGTCACCTCCGGCTGGATCTCCTCCCGGTTCAGGGCCTTCGCCATCCGGTCGGCCACCTCACGGACGGTGTAGGACCGACCGCTGCCCACGTTGAACACGCGCCCCGCGGCTTCGGGGATCTCCAGAGCCAGGCGGCACGCCGCCGCCACGTCGCGGACGCTCACGAAGTCGCGCCGCTGGCAGCCGTCCTCGTTGATCAGCGGCGCCTTGCCGTTGAGGAAGCGCGAGGCGAAGATGGCGAGGACCCCGGTGTAGGGGTTGGAAAGGGCCTGGCGCGTGCCGAAGACGTTGAAGAAGCGCAGGGCGACAGTGGGGATGCCGTACGCCTGCCCCGTGATGAGGCACATCCGCTCCTGGTCGTACTTCGAGAGTGCGTACACGGAAG
Source organism: uncultured Armatimonadota bacterium (assembly GCA_937902745.1). Classification (GTDB taxonomy): domain Bacteria; phylum Armatimonadota; class Armatimonadia; order Armatimonadales; family Armatimonadaceae; genus CALEKU01. Next base: position 18,362 of record CALEKU010000070.1, on the reverse strand, counting down.
CGAGCGCGGGAGTCTTGGTCTCCGGCGTCGGCACGGGCGTCAGCTCCTCACCCTCGGCCGACCGCACCTCCCAGTCGCCACGCTTCAGGCGCTCCGGGTTCCGCTCACAGCCAGCGACCCTATCGCCGCATTCGGTACGGTACAGCCCCTCGCCGTAGATGCTCATGCTGGAGGCCACCACGAGCCGCTCGACCGGTCTCTCACTCAGCGCCTCCAGGAGCACGGCCGTCCCGGAGTTGTTCACATCGGTATACCGGGCGATCTGGTACATGCTCTGGCCGACCCCGACCAGCGCCGCGAGGTGATACACCGCTTCCACACCCTTCAGAGCGCGCCGCACGACGTCCCGATCCCGGATGTCTCCAACGAGGAGTTCGACATCGGCGTCCAGGTAGTCCGGACGCGCCCGCTCGGGCCCGTGAACCTGAAGGTCCAGATTGTCTAGGACGCGGACTCGGTAGCCGCGCGCCAGAAGTTCGTCCGCCAGATGCGACCCGATAAACCCCGCCCCGCCTGTGATGAGAACCGTTTTGCTCATGCGCCCATCCTGTCGAAGGAGAAAGTAACGGGCGGCCCGTAGTCGCATCTGCGTGGGGCCGCCCGTTTTGACAGGGTGGGGTTACCCGCCTCTACTTCTTCAATAACCTCATCCCCCCTGGAATAGGGGAAATACTGACGAAGTCTTCTTGTTGTACTTACAACTCCGAATATTCGTCATCTCGCACTTTGGCGCGAAGTCCTCACGGCTCAGAGGACAATGACGACAGGATGCCTAATTGGCTGCAGGTTAGCGGTACGTGAAACTCGACCGGTAGCCGCCTGGTTTGTCGCCCCGCGCCGCCGAATGGTAGAGTAGGCCCGTGACCAAGACACTAACGTTTAAATACTGCTGGGTCCATCTTTCGCCGGGTTATACGGAAACGATCTTTCATGACGGGACGCGGGTCACCGCAGTGCCCGAGAACAGCGACACTTATCGAGAAAAGGCGCGGCGGTACGGCTACGGGGAGGACATCGCAGCTCTGTCTCGGGAACACGAAGTGCTCCACACCCTGCTTGCTGAGCGCCTCCGCGACACAGGCTCCCCCGCCCTCTGGGCCGTCGCGCATGGCCAACAGGAACAGGTAGCTCCCCTATGGGAGCAGGAAGAGGAGGAGGCGCTCGTCCTTGCGTTCCAGTCGTATCTGAACGGTGCCCCCCCAGGCCCCGAACTCGACCGGCTGCGCGCCACGGGCAGCGGCGGCGACCACTCCGCCCCCTCCCTAGAATCTCTGCGCGACGAGGCTCTGGCACTGCTGCGTCCGTAAGCGGAACCCGATGGGTGTGGTGGGAGTACCTATAGACGTGCCCTCAGTCACAGCTGACCCGAACGCATCCCACACCCCACAAGATGCCCCTTCCCTCCGCGAGCCGCTCTGGCAGACGATGCGGAGGCGCTTCGGCGCGGCGGTACGCCAGTCCATCGAACTTAGCAGTCTGTTCCCGCCAGGAACCAAGGACATCCGGGCGTACCCCTACTACACCGGGTCCTACTCGCGGTGGGTGTGGCGCTTTCACACCCACCGCCTGACACGCGCCGGGAACTGGTTCCTGCTGCTGACGTTCCTTCTGGCTCTGTTCGGCTCGATCTCGCTGGAGATTCAAACCCACATCCCGTTCCTGTACGCGATGGCGCTCTGGCTCGTCGCTCTGGTCGCTCTGCCGTTCCAGCGCCCGCGGGCGCGCGTGGAGGCACGACACGCCCCGAGCCTGACGGCGGGAGAGACGCTTCAGGTGGATGTCGCGGTCACGAGTGAGAAGAAAGGCGGCCTGCCACAGCCGGACCTGAATATCGTCCCGATTGGTCTCCCGCCCTCCATTGACGCCGACCCGCCCTCGGGCGCGCCGCTCAGCGCGCTCGGCCCGGGGGAGACCGCCCGAGTGCGTCTGGGGCTGGTCTGCCGCCAGCGGGGCGCCTACACGCTGCCCGGGTACCGCCTGGAAACCGATTACCCGTTCGGACTTGTGAACGCCTACCGGATATTCCGCACGCCCTCGCCGCTGATCGTCTACCCAGCGTTCACCCGCCTGTCGCGGCTGTCGCTGCCCGTAGGAGAGCGATACCAGCCCGGCGGCGTCGCTCTGGCGGCGAATATGGGCGACTCGTTCGAGTTCCTGGGAAACCGGGAGTTCCGGGAGGGCGACAACATCCGCGATATCGACTGGCGCGCGACCGCCCGCATGGGCGGGGCGCCCATCGTGCGTGAGTGGCGCGAAGAGTATTTCCTGCGGGTCGGTATCGTCCTCGACACGCACCTGCCTCGCTGGGGCCTCTTCAACGAGCAGGCGGCCCGGCGCGCGGCGTTCGAGCGCGCCGTCTCGGTCACCGCCTCCGTGAGCGACTATATGGCACGCCAGGAGTACCTGGTGGACCTGTTCGCCGCGGGCCCCGACCTGTACCATCTAAGCACCGGGCGCGGACTGGCGTACCTGGAGCAGATTCTGGACATCCTTGCGGTGGTGGAGACCACGCCCAGCGAGCCCCTTTCCGCGATTGAGCCGGAACTGCTGGCGCACCTGTCGCGCATTACCACAGTGATCTGCGTCTTCCTCTGCTATGACGAAGTGCGCCGCGAGTTCGTAGAAAAGCTGCGGGCGAATGGCGTCGGCGTCAAGGTCATCCTGACCCCCGCCACCCTGCCTGAGGTCATCGCCGAGGCACGGGCGGCGCGCGACTCGGAGGGGGTGACAGTTCTGGAGAAGGCGGCCGTGGACGCCGGCGCGGAGGAGTTTTGACATCATGGCGACCCGGCAAACGGCCGCGCCAGCAGCGATGACCGCCAGGGAGACCCGCCGCGCGCCGCGCCTGTCCCCCTACGGGGCGGGGGCGGCGATGATCGCCCTGGGCCTCCTGTACTTCGTGCTGAACGGCTGCCTGCTCATCCCTGCGTTCGCAGTGGCGATTCTGCTCTCGTATGCGACCGATCTCCGCATCCCATCGGTGCCGGCCTACCGGCTTCTGGCGCGGGTTGCGCTGTACACGCTGGTCTACCTCGCCAATCAGGAGGACCCGCGCAACACAGACTACCTGGTCGGTCCGGCGTCCCTGCGCGCGTTCATCGGGAACATCTACGCTGCTGAGATGACGATCCAGGTCTGGCGCGACCGCAAAGACGACGCCCATATGGAGATGCCGGTCGTCTTCTGCTCGGGGCTGGTCTATCTCACCGCCTGCAACACGTTCGAGGACGGAATTGTCCGGATCGTCACCCCCATTTACATGACGTTCGTAGCGCTCTCGTTCCGCAGTTACCGGAAGCGCTGGGGCCCGATCATCATCGAGGCCGAGGGGCGCCGGCGCCCGCAGCGACGACGCCTGGCGCCGACCCTCCTGCGTGTAGTAGCGTTCGCCCTGCCCCTTGCCCTGGGGTTCGTCGGGCAGAGCGTCGTCCGGGCGAATCGCAGCGCGCTGAACGACCTGGCGAACTTCAACCTGCGCAGTCGGTCGTTTTTTGACGGGCTGGGAATGTCGATGCAGCCGCAGTTAGGCTCGACGTTCAACCTGCGCGGCTCCCCGGCGCGCGTTCTGCGGATCAAGAACCTGGGCAGGGACGACCACCTTCGCGGCGCCGCCTTCGACACGTACGAGGATGGACACTGGGGCCCTGCCCTGCACGAGCGTAAGATGTCGCCGGCGCCGCCGGCGCGCCTGACGAAGATGCAGCCGCAGCCCGGGGCGCCACGACTTCAGGACGTGTCCACGGTAGAGTTGACCCGGCTTGTCAACGACACGCGCTTTCTCTTCCTGCCGCTCGGATCGGCCAGTGTCGAGATGGAGATCAGCGAAGGGGTCGAGTGGTCCCCGGAACACGGCGGGCCTCTTCGTGCGCGCGGCCGCGCCCCCTTCAAATATTTCGCGACGGTCAGCACGACGCCCGACTACCAGGGGCCGCTGGCGACGCCCAGGCCGCTGACAGCGGAGCAGCGGGAACGGCTGCTGACCATCTCCCTGAAGGACGACGAGGCCGACCGCCTTCGCGCCATCGCGCGAGAGGCGACGGCGGGAGCGAAGACCGACCGCGAGAAGGCGCGGGCGGTGGTGCAGTACCTGATTGCCAACCACCGCTACAGCCTCAGCACGACCGTCGGCCCCGGGGACCCAGTGGTCTCCTTCCTGGAGAAGAAGAAGGACGCGCACTGCGAGTTCTTCGCCGCGAGCGCCGCGCTCCTCCTGCGGTGCGTCGGGGTGCCGACCCGGTATGTCACGGGCTACCTCGCCCACGAACGCCTCCCCAGCGGTGAGGTGATCGTCCGCCAGCGGGACGCGCACGCCTGGACCGAGGTATGGATTGACGGGACGGGGTGGACGTACATTGACGCGACGCCCGGCGATGGCCGCCCCGACCACGAGCCGGACGACATCGCGGCCTGGCGGCGCGGCATGGAGTGGTTCCAGGACCGGGTGCAGGCGCTGCGCGACCTGCTCTCCAATCTGCCAACCTGGCTGCTCAACCTCATCATCGGCGGGGTCGCCTTCCTGCCCATCGTCTACCTGGCCCTGCGCTCCTACTTTGCGAAGAGGCGGCAGGCGGCGGAGAGCGACCGGTCCCCCTTCGCGTACACCGCCGCCCCACCGGACCTTCTCACGCTTTCCCGTCGCTTCGAATCCGTGTTGGCCCGCGCCGGGGCGCCCTTCCCCGAGGAGCGCACCTGGGGCGAGCACCTGAGCGCGCTCGCCGCGGCGGAGCGGGAGGATGAGCCGTCCTCGTCGCCCCCGCGCATTTCGGGTACCCTGATAGAGGCGGCACTCGACTTCGCGCGTGCGTTCGAACACGCCCGGTTCCGGGGGGAAGACGGTCCCGAAACGCGGGCCCGCCTCCAGTCGTTGTTAGAGAAGACCGAAACAGAAATCAGGACACCGCCCGCATGAGCGTCGCCCCCGTACCCAGGACAGCCGACCCGACCACCACCCGAACGCCCTCCCCGGCCGCACCGGACATTGCCGCATTCCACGACACGGTCACGCGCCTGGAGCGGAATCTCCAGCGCGTCATCCGCGGCAAGGAGGAGAGCATTCGCCTCACCCTTCTGGCGTTGCTCGCCGGGGGGCACGCGCTCCTGGAGGACGTCCCCGGAACCGGCAAGACCACCCTCGCCAAGTCGCTCGCCCGCTCGATTGACGGCATCTTCCGGCGCATCCAGTTCACGCCGGATCTGCTGCCCGCCGATATCACCGGCACCAGCTTCTACCGCCCCAAAGATGGCTCGTTCGAATTCCGCGAGGGGCCGGTCTTCTCGAACGTCCTGCTGGCCGACGAGATTAACCGCACATCGCCGCGTACCCAGTCGGCGCTGCTGGAGGTCATGAGCGAGAACCAGGTCACCGTAGAGGGCCGCCGCCGCGACCTGCCGCAGCCGTTCTTCGTGGTGGCGACTCAGAACCCATCGGACTACCAGGGGACCTACCCGCTGCCGGAGGCGCAGCTAGACCGCTTTGCGGTGCGCATCACGATGGGCTACCCGGACATGACAAGCGAGGTCGACATTCTGTTCAGCCAGAACGACCATCACCCGTTCGACGATCTGGAGCCGGTGGCGACGACGGAGGATGTGCTGCGCCTCCAGGAGCAGGTCAAGACGGTGCGGGTGGATCGGGCCATCGCCGAGTACATCGTGCGCATTATGGAGGAGACGCGCGGCGACTCCCGCCTGCGCATCGGACTGTCGCCGCGCGGCTCGCTGATGCTGTACCGCACGGCGCAGGCGCGCGCCTGCATGGAGGGACGGGACTTCGTGCTGCCGGAGGATGTCCGCGCGCTGGCCGTGGCGGTTCTGGCTCACCGCATCCAGCTCGACACCAAGGCGCGCTACGGCGGCATCCTCCCGCAGCACATCATCGAAGAGGCGCTGGCGAAGGTGCCCGTCCCCCGCTGACGCGTGTCTTGCCGGGATTTGGAGGCGCCGGTTATAATGGCCGCATCATGATTGAACTGTCGCGCGTCAGCGTCGCCTACAAGGACGGCGCGGTCCCGGCGCTCCGCGACGTCACCCTGCGCATCCCCGGCGGCGACTTCGTCTTCCTGGTCGGGCCGACCGGCGCGGGCAAGTCTACCCTCCTGCGGCTCCTGTACCGCGACCTCGCGCCCACGGAAGGGCGCATCACCGTGGGCGGGCGCGACATCACCCACCTGCCCGCCTGTGATGTCCCAGCGCTCCGCCGCCAGATGGGCATCATCCTTCAGGACTACGGCCTTTTGCCGGATCGCAGCGTATGGGATAACGTCGCCTTCGCGTGTCAGGTGCTCGGGCAGGGGCGGCGGGAGATGCGCCGGCGCATCCCCGAGGCGCTGGACCTGGTGGGGATGACACGCCGCTGCGACGCCTTTCCGCATGAGCTTTCGGGCGGCGAGCAGCAGCGCGTCGCCATCGCCCGCGCCCTAGTCAATCGCCCGCCCCTCCTGCTTGCGGACGAGCCGACGGGCAGCCTCGACCCGGAGACCAGTCGGGGGATTATGGACGTGCTGGCGGAGGCAAACCGGCGGGGCGCGACGGTGGTGGTTGTGACCCATGACCAGGCGGTGGTAGACCGGATGCGCCGCCGCGTGGTCTGCATCGACGGCGGTCGCGTTGCCCGGGACAGTCCGGAGGGATGCTATGCTGCGTAGCCTCCCCTTCCTCCTGCGCGAAGCGCTGGTCAACCTGCGGCGCCACTCGATGATGACCATCGCCTCCGTCACAGGCATCGCTATTGCGCTAACGCTGCTCGGAGGGTTCTTTCTCACCTTCCAGCAGGTGGACGCCGCAGCGAAGCGCACGCTGGGCGCGTTCGAGATGCGCGTCTTCTGCAAGCAGGACACCTCCGCGGAAGCGGCGCGCGACGTTTCGGACCGGCTGAGCCGGTTGCCTGGGGTCGCCCGCGCCACGTTCCTGTCGCGCGAAGCGGCTTGGGCGGAGCAGTCGAAGAACTACCCGATCGACACTGCGGGCCTGCCTAACCTGATGCCCCATACGGTGGTGGTCGAGTTGTCCGACGCGGGCCGCGGCCCGGCGCTGGCGCAGACCGTGCGGTCCTGGCCCGGCGTGGACGAGGTGCTACTGCTGGAGCAGGAGATAAAGACGCTGCTGCGCATCGCCGACATTGGCAAGGCGGCGGGCGGGGTCTGCGGTGTGGTGCTGCTGCTCGGCGCAATCGCGATCGTCGCCAATACCATTCGCCTTTCGGTCCACATGCGCCGGCGTGAGATACGCATCATGCAGATCGTCGGGGCGTCCCCGTGGTTCATCCGCCTCCCCCTCGTGCTGGAAGGGTTTCTGCACGGCGTCGCGGGCGGCGGCGTGGCAACCGGCGTCCTGCTGGCGCTGTGTGGCTATGTCGCGGGTCTGGTGCAGAGCGCGCTCCCGCAGTTCGCGGGCTACGGCGCGCCGGTGGATGCCGGGGCTGTTGCGCTGGCGCTCACTGGGGGCGGCGCCCTCCTGGGGATGCTGGCGTCGGGGCTGGCGATTCGGCGCTACCTGCGGGCAGTGTAACAGGTAGCAGCAACGGCGACGGCGCTTCTTACACCCCGAGGCTGGCGCGCAGTTCAGAGAACCGCTTCCGCCACGCCGGTTCGGTCATGTCGTTAATCCACAGGATGTCGGCGTTCTCGTTGTTGTCCTGGTAGTAGCCCTTGCGGATGGCCACAAACACGAAGCCGTACTTCTCGTACAGGCGACGGGCCGGCTCGTTGGTGGAGCGAACCTCCAGCGTTGCCCGGGTGGCGCCCTTGCGCTGCGCTTCCAGCAGCATCTCCACCAGGAGGCGCTCCCCGATTCGCTGCCCGCGATAGTTGGGCGCCACGGCGATAGTGGTGACGTGCGCCTCGTCCATGATGACCCAGAGCCCTCCGTAGCCGACGATCTCCTCCCCGATCATCGCCACAAGGTAGACGGCGTTCGGGTTGGTCAACTCCGTGAGGTACGCCTGAACGCTCCAGACCTCGTACTCGGAGAAGGACTGCCGCTGGATGCGCGCCACGGACTCGATATCCGCGCTGCGCAGGGGGCGAACGACGACCTCCGCCGCCGATGGCCTCCGCTCCTGCTCATTGATCAACGGGCCGGTTCCTGACTGCCCCCGCCGCTCAAGGGGCCGGGTCGTTCGTGGTGGTAGCGGGTAGGGACTCATCGCCTTCGATCCAGTACGTGCCGTCGGCAGCGAACTCCTTCTTCCAGATCGGCACCTCGGCCTTGAGCGTGTCGATGGCCCAGCGGCAGGCGTCGAACGCCTCGCCGCGGTGCGCGCCCGCCACGCACACCACCACCGCCGCCTCGCCCACCGGAATGGGGCCGTACCGGTGCAGGATCGCGCAGGCAAGCCCCCAGCGGTTTCGGACCTCGTCCACGATTCGGCGCATCTGCGCCTCCGCCATCGGCAGGTAGACCTGGTACTCCAGGCCGGTCACGGCGCGGCCGCGCGAGTGGTCGCGCACCACGCCAACGAACTGGACGCAGGCGCCGTCTGCTCGGGTCATCACATGCCGCACCGCATCGTCCGGGTTGAGCGGTTCCTGAGTGAGTAGGATCATGGGGAGAGTTTACCCGCCACTCATGGGGGGGAGAAAGGCCACCTCATCGCCCTCTTCGAGCGGCGTCTCGGGGTCGGCAAACTCCGCGCGTACGGCCACTCGCGTCCGCGCCAGCAGGTCTCCCAGGCGGGGTTCCCGCGCGGTCAGGGCGTCCGCGACGTCGCGCACCGTCGCCCCCGGAGGCAGTTCGAGTTGCAAAGCGCCGGAGGCGTCGCCGCCCGCCGCCTCCACGGCATCGCGATAGTGGCCGAAGAGCAGGACGCGGACCGTCACGCCCGCGCCGTTCCTACCCCCCGGGCTTGCTGTCGTCGATTCCGTCAATGTTGCCATCATCCACCAGTTCGTTCTTGCCCCCGGACTGACTGCCGTTCATGGGCAACTCGAAGGCGAACTTCTCCACGCGCACGTGCGGGGGGATCTCGATCGGGTAGTTCCCCAGGAAGCACGCCATGCAGAAGTTGTCGTTCGGCACGGATAGCGCGTGGCTCAGTCCGTCCGGAGATAGGTAACCGAGCGACGTCGCCCCGATCATCTGACGAATCGTCTCCACGGAGTGGCTTGCGGCAACCAGCTGGTCCTGGGTCGCCATATCGATCCCGTAGAAGCAGGGGAAGCGTACGGGCGGCGCCGAGATGCGCACGTGGACCTCCCGGGCCCCGGCGTCCAGCAGCAGGCGCACGACCTTGCCGGTGGTAGTGCCGCGCACGATGGAGTCGTCCACCATGACGACGTTCTTGCCCTCCAGCACCTCGCGGATCGGGCTTAGCTTCATCCGCACACCGAGTTCGCGCATGCGCTGGTCCGGCTGGATGAAGGTGCGCTGGATATAGCGGTTCTTGATGAACCCTTCGGCGTACGGGATGCCACTCTCCTGGGCAAACCCCAGGGCGGCGGGTGTCCCGCTGTCGGGGACGCCGATCACGATGTCCGCCCCCGGCGCCGGATGCTCGCGGGCCAGTTCCATGCCCATCCGCTGCCGCGCGATGTGCAGCGTGTGGCCGTACATGTCCGAGTCCGGGCGGGCGAAGTAGATCATCTCCAGCATGCAGAGCGCCTCGCGCCGCATGGGGATACCGGAGATTCGCCGCACCCCGTTCGCGTCGATAACCACGATCTCGCCCGGCACGAGCTCCCGAACGAATTTCGCGCCGACGGTGTTCAGCGCGCACGTTTCCGATGCCAGGACCCACTTATCGGAGCCGATGCGTCCCAAACACAGAGGCCGGATGCCGTACGGGTCGCGGACACCCACCATTTCGGTCTCTGTCAGGATGGCGAGCGAGTAGGCGCCCTGGAGCTTCTCCATGGTCTGGCGTACCGCCTCCGCCAGAGGCACACCGCCCTCGCAGTTCTCCCCGGCCATGCGATCCGCGATCAGGCGCGCGATGACCTCGGAATCGTTGGTGGTGTCAAAGGGGATGCCCCGGTCCTTCATCTCGTCGCGCAGTTCCCGCGTGTTGATGAGGTTGCCGTTATGCGCCACCGCCACGCTGCCCTGCTGGGTGAGGCACTGAAGCGGCTGGGCGTTACGCAGTACTGACGAACCGGTTGTGGAGTAGCGCGTGTGCCCGATGGCGATGTGCCCGGGAAGCCCCGCCAGAACCGTTTCGTCGAAGACCTGGGTGACGAGCCCCATGTCCTTGTGCATCCGCACCGTCGAGCCGTCCGATACGGCAATACCTGCCGACTCCTGCCCTCGATGCTGAAGCGCAAACAGTCCGAAAAACGCCAGCCGGGCCGCGTCCTCGCCCGGACAGTACACGCCAAAGATCCCGCACTCCTCCTTCGGCGTATCGCCTTCCGCGTGCGGGTCGTCGTGATAAATGTTCGCTGCCGTCAGGTCCATTCCCCCCGTGTCCCGTGCTCACTCCAGTCGCCGGCGACGTGCTATTGTATCCGGTTTCCGGCAGAATGGCGGCGGGTCTCCGCATAACCTGACACCATTCCGGTATGGCAGTTCCCCCGCCCTTCCCTGTGGCGCCGGCTTCCCCTATAATCGGAGGCATGGAACCACTTTTCGTTCGCCACCCGGAAAACCCCATCGTCGTGCCTGGCCTCTACGACTGGCGCCGTGCTGTGACTTTCAACCCTGGCGTCCTGCTCGATGACGACGGGCGCTTCTACCTCTACGAGCGCACGGCGGGCCAGTTCCGGCCGTTCCACTGCTACATCGGCATGATGGAATCTGACGACGGCGTCCACTTCGTCCACACGTCGCCGGAGCCCGTGTTCACGCCGGAGATGGCGGGGAGCATGTACGGGTCAGTGCAGGACCCCCGGGTAGCGAAGATGGACGGGCGTTACTACATGACGTACGCCTTCCGCCCCTACGCCTGGTCGAGCCATCCGACCGGCGTCGGCGTGCCGGAGTCGCACGAGAGCGAGTTCCCCGGCGTGGAGCGGGCCGCCCCGGACACCACCGGGGGCTCCGCCAACGTGCAGGGCGCCCGACCGGACAACATGACCCGCTCGGGCATCGCCGTATCGGATGACCGGGTCCACTGGAAGCACCTCTCCTGGGTGACCACGCCCGACATCGACGACCGGGACGTGATCCTGTTCCCGGAGAAGATCGGCGGCCGGTATGCGGTGCTGCGCCGCCCCCTGTCCTACGTCGGCCCGGAGTACGGCACAACCGGCCCGAGCATGTGGCTGAGCTACTCCGACGACCTGCACGACTGGACCGACCCGGTGCTGGTCGCGAAGGCGGAGTTCGCCTGGGAGGACAACCGCATCGGCGGGTCCACCCCGCCTATCCGCACCGACGCCGGCTGGCTCGTGCTCTACCACGGCGTGCAGACGATCGACGCGCGGGTGAAGCACGTACGCTACCGCCTCGGGGGGATGCTCCTCGATCTGGAGGACCCGACCCGGGTGCTGGCGCGCACCGCGGAGGCGCTCATGGAGCCGGAGGCGTACTACGAGCGCTTCGGAGCGTACATTCCGGATGTGATCTTCCCCACCGCCAACGTCGTCAAGGACGGCACGCTCTATCTGTACTACGGCGTGTGTGACACCGCCATCGCCCTCGCCACCGCCCCGCTCGACGCCGTGGTGGAGCGAGTCCTGCGCGGCTAACCTGGCCGCCGTGGCCGCCGTGGCTGCCTCCGGGCGGCGGCCACGGCGGCATATTCATCAACTCCCTTGACAGCCTGCCTCTACGGTGGAATAATGGGGCATACGTATGCGCAACGTATGCGCGTACGATGCATTCCAATGCGCAAAGCACCGACGCCAGCACAATCCCCGGTAACGGCCAAGGACATTGGGCGAGAGTTGGGCCTCTCTCAGCCTACCGTCTCGCGCATCCTCTCCGGGGCAAGCGACTACCGCGTTGCGCCGGAGACCCGGCAGCGCGTGCTGGAGACCGCCGCGCGCCTGGGTTACCGCCCCAATGCCGTCGCCCGCTCCCTGCGGCGGCGGCGCACCAACATCGTCGGGTTCTATACGGGCTATGGCTACGTCGACGCCCGGAATGCCTTCCTCGCTGAGGTCATCGGAAGCCTTCAGAGGGCAGGTGACCCGCACCGCCTGGATATCCTCCTGCACGGCGCCTACCGCGGCGCCTCGACGGACGACATTTTCGGCGAACTGGTGGACGGTCGCGTCGATGGCCTGTTCCTGCACACCCACGCCGAAGACCCGCTGATCGCCCGCCTGGCCGAGTCGCGGCTTCCGGTGGTAGCCATCGCGGACGAGGTTCCGGGGATTCCCTCGGTGATCTGCGACGATGCAGGCGGCATGTGCCTCCTCGTTGACTACTTACGAGAGCGCGGGCACCGGCGCATCGGCTTCATCCGGCCGACCACGCACTTCCATTCGGTGGAAAAGCGCTGCGATGCGTTCCGCGAGGCGATGGCGGCCGGCGGGGCGTCCCCCGAAGAGGCGCCGCTCTTCTCCATCGAGATGGAGGCGGCCGAACCGGCCCTGGACGCCCTCATGGCACAGTCCGAGCGCCCGACCGCCGTGTGCTGCTGGAACGACCTGACCGCCTTTAACCTGATCCATGCCTGCCGCGCCCGGGGCGTGCGCGTGCCGGAAGACCTGGCCGTGGTCGGCTTCGACGGCCTGCTGGCCCCCCACCTGACGCCCCGAGCACTGGTGACGATCGGGGCGAACTGGAACGACATCAGTCGTCGCGCGATGGACATTCTCGTGGCACAGATCAATAACAGCGGCGATAGCCCGCCCCCGCCGCTGACACGCATGCCGGTGCGCCTCCTCCCCGGAGACACGGCGTAGCAGCCGGCACGCAGCACACTCGGCGCGGGCGGACACACGCGCAAGCGTTCAACAAACGAAGGAGTCGGCTGAGACAGCCGCTGCCGCCTGTGGGCGCCACGACGAAGCGTGGACGTACCACCCACCGAAGGGAAATGACATGAACCGGATGCATCGGAAGGCCACACGCTCGGCATTCACCCTGATCGAACTGCTCGTCGTGATCGCCATAATAGCGATCCTCGCCGCGATTCTCTTCCCTGTATTCGCCCAGGCGCGCGAGAAGGCCCGCCAGACCAGCTGCCTCTCGAATATGAAGCAGCTCGGGACGGCCGCCATGATGTACGCACAGGACTTCGACGAGACGAATGTGCCGTCATGGTGGGGCGTCGGCCCGGGGTGGAGCGGCGGCGGGTGGCCGGGCAACCAGCGCTGGCAGGACGGCCTGTATACCTACGTGAAAAGTATTGACCTGTTCCAGTGTCCGAGTGACCCGGACCCGATCCGGTATCAGCCGACCCGGGCCAACGCCGTTGAAGCCGATGCCGACTTCTTCAACAGCATCTCCTACCCCGGCTCTTACGGCATCAACGCGACGTACTGGGGCTGGGACGGCAACACCGGCTTTGATGGCGCCGATGGTGCGCCCACCAACAGCCCGGCCGGGCGCGCTATCTCCGAGATCCCGCGCCCGGCGGATACGATCTTCCTGGTGGATCGGCGCGCCTACTTCGTCCCGCCGTGCGGCGGGGGGGACGGCTGGGCGGTCGGCGAGATCGCCTGGGAGAACAAGAACTCCTGCGAGGCGACCTTCTACCCCAACCTCTCGCCCAAGATGCTCGGCTCGATCCCCGCGCGCCACAATGACGGCTCCAACGTAGCGTTCGCGGACGGCCACGCCAAGTGGTACAAGAGCGAGACGCTCGCCCTGGTGAACGCCAACGGCATCCGCCCGCTGTTCACCATCGAGGAGGACTAGATGGCCCGCAACACGTACGGCGCTCTTCGGTCCGCCGCTGCTGCCGCGGCGCTCCTCGCAGCGCTCGGCTCTCTGGCAGGATGCTCCGGCCCGCAGGACGACGGCGGGCCGCCCGCCAGCGCCGCCGGGCAGGCGGGCGGCGCGGCGGCAAACCCCTTCGGCAAAACGTCCACGGAAACGAAGCTGCCGCCCCAGGGACGGCCGCCGGAGGCGGGCGAGGATATCGGCGCGCGGGCGCGAGCGGCAGGGACCGGTCGTTCCGGCCAGCCGAGCACGCAGTAGGCGGGTCCCTTCCCCGCCAGGACCCGGAGCCGGAAGACATGGTCGCTCGTCTTCCGGCTCTTTCTTCAGGAGTCTCATGAAACTTCTACTTTCCGCCATGGCGCTGGCCGGGCTCGCCCTGGCAGCGCTAGCGCCGCGGTGCGCCGCGGCAGATCCCCAGGAAGCGGCGACCGCACGCTCCGGTCCCGTCCCCGTCCGGGTCGTTCGCGAAGGCGCCCGGTGGACGCTGCTCCGCGGCGGCGCGCCGTACTACGTCAAAGGCGCCGGGGGCTCGGACAGGCTGGAGGTGCTGAAGCAGAGCGGGGGCAACTCCATCCGGGGCTGGGGCGCGGAGAACGCGGGGCGCGATCTGGACGCCGCGCAGGCGCAGGGCCTCACCATGACGGTGGGCATCTGGCTCGGGCACAAGCAGCACGGCTTCAAGTACGACGACCCGGAGATGGTGCGCCGGCAGCTCGAAACCGCCCGGGAGGTCGCGCGCAAGCACAAGGACCACCCCGCCCTGCTCCTGTGGGGCGTCGGCAACGAGATGGAGGGCGACGGTAAGGACGATAACGTCTGGAAGGCCGTGGAGGAGGTCGCCCGCGCCATCAAGCAGATCGACCCGAACCACCCCACCATGACCGTGGTCGCTGAGATCGGCGAGGGCGGCATCAAGGCGAAGAAAGTAGCCGAACTCTGCCCCAGCGTGGACATCCTTGGCGTGAACTCCTACGGCGGGCTGGCGTCGCTGCCGAAGCGCCTCAAGGAGGCGGGCTGGACAAAGCCGTACATCGTGACCGAGTTCGGGCCGAACGGGCCCTGGGAGGTGGGGAAGTCGTCTTGGGGGGCCGCGCTGGAGCCGAACAGCACGGAAAAGGGAGCCATCTACCTCCGCAACTACGAGAGCGGCATCGGCAGCCAGAAGGGCTGGTGCCTCGGGTCGTACGCCTTTCTGTGGGGCGAGAAGTTCGAGGCGACCGCCACCTGGTTCGGGATGTTCCTGCCCGGCGGGATGGAGCGGTTGGCGCCGGTGGACGCCATGCACTACGCCTGGAACGGCAAGTGGCCCGCGACACGCGTCCCCGAACTCGTAACCTTTGAGAGCAGCGTGGGGAAAAAGGAGATCACCCCGGGCTCACAGCAACAGGTCACATGCGCCGCGAAGAGTGACCTGCCCCTCACCTACCACTTCGAGATCCGCCCCGACACGGAAGGCCCCTCCTCCTTCGAGCCCGGCCAGAAGCCGAAGGACGTGGTCGAGGGGCTGTTCCCGCCGCCGGGGCCGAACGGCGTACAGACGTTCCGCGCCCCCGAGAAGCCCGGCGCCTACCGCCTGTTCGTGTATGTCCGCGACACCCGGGGCGGCGCAGCCACCGCGAACGTGCCGTTTCTGGTTCAGGACGCCACGATTGCCACGGACCCGGCCGTGCGCAGGGCCACCCTACCGGTCATGCTGTCCGGTGAAGGTACGTCCGCCGGAACGCCCGCGTTCGTCCCTACGGGTTGGATGGGCAACCAGGAGAACATCCGCCTGGAGGAGCAGTGGCGCGACCGGCCCCACTCTGGCGAAACCTGCGTTAAGGTCTCCTACGTCGGCAAGGATGGCTGGGCGGGGGTGGTCTGGCAGCACCCGGCCAATGACTGGGGCGAACGGCCCGAGGGCTGGAACCTGACCGGCGCGAAGAAGCTCACCTTCTGGGCGCGCGGCGAGACCGGCGAGGAGACGGTGGACTTCTCGTTCGGTCTGCTCGGTACCGACAAGAAGTACTACGACACCGCCAGCGGCAAGCTGCCCGGCGTGCGCCTGACAAAGGAGTGGAAGCAGTACGAAGTCGACCTGACCGGAAAGAACCTGTCGCGCATCAAGAGCGGCTTCGCCTGGGTCGTCGCCGCGCAGGGCAAGCCGATCACCTTCTACCTCGACGATATCCGCTTCGAGTAGAGGCTAACCGCCAAGACGCCAAGGGCGCCAAGAAGAGAGAAAATCTCTGCATCCCTTGGCGCCCTTGGCGTCTTGGCGGTTAGCCTATTTCCGGTCCATGAGTCGCGGGATGGCGCCCTCGTAGGCATCGCGCAGGGTCGGGAGCGGAACATCCACGAGGCCTGCGACATCGAGGCGGTTGTTGTTCTTCACCTGGCCGATGTAGACCGCCTCCACGCCGACCCGGTCGGCGATCTGGAGCAGGGCGTCCAGCGATTCGCCGTGCGGAATGGTAACGATAATGCGCGAGCAGGCCTCCCCGAACAGGATCGCGGGCCACGACTGGCCGCCGAAGTCCGGGATCGCGAAGCGCACCTCCGCCCCGATGTTGCCCGCCAGGCACGACTCCGCGATAGCGACCAGCGCGCCGCCCTCCGCGCAGTCGTGCGCGCTCTTGATCAGTCCCTTCGCGATGGCCTCGCGCACCGCCTCCTGGACGTTGCGCTCCTCCTGAAGCTCCAGGCGCGGCGGCGCCCCCTCGTCTCGCCCCAGCACGCGGCTCAGGTACTCGCTGCCGCCGATGCCGTCCTCGTTCTCCCAGCCCAGCGGGCGCAGGAGGTAGATCAGGTCACCGTCGTCCTGGAACGCCAGCCCGCACGGCTCGACGCCCTCCTCGAAGACCCCCACCATGCCTACGGTCGGCGTCGGGTAGATCGCGCCTTCGGGCGTCTCGTTGTAGAACGACACGTTGCCCGAGACCACCGCAGTGCCGAACGCCTCGCACGCGGCGGCCATGCCCTCTACTGCGCGGCGGAACTGCCAGAAGCCCTCCGGCTTCTCCGGAGACGGGAAGTTCAGACAGTCGGTTACCGCCTTCGGGACGGCGCCTGTGCAGGAGAGGTTACGCGCCGCCTCGGCCACCGCGATCTGCGCGCCGACGTACGGGTCCAGATAGCAGAAGCGCGGGTTGCAGTCGGTCGTCACGGCGATACGCCGCCCGCCCGCGTCGCGAAGCCGCAGCACCGCGGCGTCGCCACGCCCGGGCATCGTCTCCGTCTGGGTCTGTACCATCGTGTCGTACTGCTCCCAGACCCAGCGCTTGCTCGCGATGGAGGGCGAGGACAGCAGGTTCAGCAGCACGGCGTTGTAATCGCCCGGCTCCGGCAGGCCGGACAGGTCCGCCCCCTGCACCTTCGCAATATACGCCGGCTCGGCAGCCTCCAGGTAGTAGGTCGGGCAGTCATCCGCCAGCGACTTCGCGGGCACATCCGCCTCGATCTTCCCCCCGTCACGCACCACAACCCGGCCAGTGTCTGTGACGTGTCCAATGATGGCGGCGTTCAGGCCCCATTTGTGGAAGACGGCGGCTACCTCCTCCTCGTGGCCCTTCTCCACCACGGCCAGCATCCGCTCCTGGGACTCGGAGAGCATCACCTCGTAGGCGCTCATCCCGGACTCACGGCGCGGAACGTTCGCCACGTCGATGTCCATGCCCAGGCCGCCCTTCGCGGCCATCTCACAGGTGCCGCAGGTCAGGCCCGCCGCGCCCATGTCCTGAATGCCGACGATGTGCCCCGTTGCCAGCGCCTCCAGAGTCGCCTCAATGAGCAGTTTCTCGGTGAAGGGGTCACCTACCTGGACGTTGGGCCGCTTCGCCTCGCTCTCCTCGGTCAGCTCCACGCTCGCGAACGTCGCCCCGTGGATGCCGTCCCGCCCGGTGGCCGACCCGACGTACAGCACCGGGTTCCCCACCCCGCTCGCCCGTGCGGACGCAATCTTGGCCGTCTCCACCAGCCCAACGCTCATGGCGTTCACGAGCGGGTTGCCGTTGTAGCAGGGGTGGAAGTAAATCTCGCCGCCGACCGTCGGGACACCCACGCAATTCCCGTAATCGCCCACGCCTTTGACGACGTGCTCGAAGAGGTAGCGGTTGCGCGCAACGGTCGGGCCGTCGCCCTCAATGGGGCCGAAGCGCAGGGAGTTCAGGGAAGCGATAGGCCGGGCCCCCATAGTGAAGATGTCGCGCAGGATGCCTCCGACGCCCGTGGCCGCGCCCTGGTAGGGCTCTACAGCGGACGGGTGGTTGTGCGACTCCATCTTGAAGACGATGCCGTAGCCGGTGTCACCGAGCGGCACCACGCCCGCATTTTCGAGCGCACCGGTCTCCTGCGCCTTCTTGTACTCCGCAAAGAGCCGCAGCACGGGCCGGGAGTACTTGTAGCCGCAGTGCTCGCTCCACATCACGGCGTACATGCCGATCTCAGTGTAGGTCGGCTCACGTCCCAGCGTGTCCAGTATCTGCTGGTACTCGCTGTCGTTCAGGCCCATCTCGCGGTAGATCTTCGGGTCAATCGGCACGGCGGCGCTCCTCGCAAAGCAGAGAGTAAAACGGGGCGGGGCCGAATGTGGCCCCGCCCCCTATTCTACCGTGCCA
>CALEKU010000069.1 GCA_937902745.1 uncultured Armatimonadota bacterium | reverse complement strand
GATCTTCTTTTCGACGGAGTTTATCTTGTGCAGGGTGGTACGGAGGGTGGTAGTCGTGCCGTGCCCCGCCCTCCCGGCGACCAGAAGAAGGCCCGGCGTATAGGCGAGAGTCTCTTCGAAATAGCTCTGCACCTTGGGCTCCATGCCCAGACTGCTGAGACCGTGAACCGCCCTTTGAATGTGAACGATGCCGATGGAAACGGTCTCGCCGAGCCGGGTGGGGAGAACGGTCACGTGCAGGTTGTAGTCGCTCCCATTGTGCTTGACGCGGATGACGCCCTCGCGCGGCAGCGCCGCTGTGTCCTCGGGCAGGTCCGCCATCACCTTGTAGCGGTTGATGAGCGGCTTCTGCAAGTGCCGGGGCAGGGGCATCAACTCGTGCAGGGTGCCGTCGATCCGGACGCGGAGGATGACGCTGCGCAGGGTCAGTTCGATATAGATATCCGACGCCCCCATGGCGATGGCCTGGGAGAGGATCGCGTTGGCCATGCGGACGGCGGGGGGAGCTTCCACGATGACGTCGGCGAAGTCTTCGGGCGGGGGCGGCATCTCGGCAGTGAGTTCACCCATCAACTCGGAGAAGGTGGACGGCCTGTGTTTCGCCGCCGCCTTCTGCCGCTCGGCCCTGTAGGTCTCCAGGGCGGCGCGGGAGTAGTGCCACTGCCGCCTCCCCCAGCCCGCACGCTCGGAGACGGCAGGAATCTCGCCGTTCTGGCGCAGGCGCTCCAGGTCGCGCGGCGACACGCCGAGCAGTTCGGCGGCTTCAGACATCCCCAGCAGTTCGTCTTCCGCAGTTCCGGCATCCGTTGTCCGGTTGCCTTCGGCCGGTTCGTTGCTCATCCCGCGTCTCCTTCGGCAAAACGGTAGCTCATTATGCCATAGCTTCGGGCGCAAACAGGAAGCGGGCGGGCGGGCGGCGAACTGACGGAAACACGGTGTCGCGCGGGGGCGAGGGATGCCCCGGCGTCAGGAGTGGCAGCGCATGCAGCAAGACATGAGTAGGGCATCGGTGCCGGACCACGCGACGGAGCGGCGGGCGGTGCGGAAGGCGGCGGTGCGCCTTTTGCCGTTCCTGTTCGTCCTGTACGTCATCGCCTATCTGGACCGGGTGAACGTTGGCTTCGCCAAGCTGGCGATGAACGACCTGCCGTGGTTCAGCGAGGCGGTCTTCGGCACGGGCGCGGGCATCTTCTTCATCGGGTACTTCCTGTTCGAGGTGCCCAGCAACCTGATCCTGCAGCGGGTCGGGGCGCGGCGCTGGATCATGCGCATCATGCTCTCCTGGGGCGTCGTCGCCGGCGCGATGCTCCTGGCGAACTCCGCGCCGACCTTCTACGCCCTGCGCTTCGCGCTCGGCCTGGCGGAGGCGGGCTTCTTCCCCGGCGTGCTGCTGTACCTGACCTACTGGTTCACCGCCCGAGAGCGCGCGCGCGTGGTGGCGCTGTTTATGACGGCGAACTCCGTGGCGTTCATCTTCGGCGCGCCGCTCTCCGGATGGCTCATGGAGAACCCGTTCCTGCCGGGCCTCACCGGGTGGCAGCAGATGTTCCTGATCGAGGCGATCCCGGCCGTGCTCCTCGGGTTCGTGGTGCTCAAATACCTGCCCGACGGCCCTAAGGACGCCCCGTGGCTGACCGACGAGGAGAAGGAGCTGATCCAGGAGCGGATCCGGCGCGGTGTGGAGTCCACGGGGCACTCCCCCCGCGGGCACAGCGCTGAGGCGCTGGGCGCCGCGCTCCGACAGCCCGCCGTGGCCCTGCTGTGCCTCACCTTCTTCTTCCTGGTGTCGGGCATGTACGGCATCTCCATGTGGCTGCCGCAGATCATCGACTCGATGGGCGCCAAGGGTGACCCGCTCCGCACCGGTCTGCTCACCGCCATCCCCTACCTCACCGCGGGCGTGGTGATGGTGGCGAACGGGTTCCACTCCGACCGTACGGGCGAGCGCCGCTGGCACATCGCGGTGCCGGCGACGGTGGGCGCCCTGGGCCTGACCGCGGGGGCGTTCCTCCACACCAGCCCTGCCCTTTCTCTGGCCGCCCTTTCGATAGCGGCGGGCGGCATGTGGGCCACGCTCGGGCCGTTCTGGTCGCTGCCGCCGCTCGCGCTGGCGGGGCGCGGCGGGGCGGCGCTGGCGGGTGGCATCGCGCTCATCAACGCGGTGGGGAACCTGGGCGGCTTCCTGGGGCCGTTCGCGGTGGGCAAGGTGCAGCAGGCAGCGGCGAACGCCGCCGCGGCCGCGGGGCCGTCCCTCGCCGCCGCGAAGCCGGACTTCATGGTGAGCCTGCTGGTGCTGGCGGCGTGCAACGTAGCGGGGGGCCTCATGGCGCTGGTGGCGGCGCGCTACGTGCTGCGGCCCGCGGCCGCGGCGGACCCCGTCGCCGCTGTCGCCCCCGAACTCGCCCCGGTCGCCGACCTGTGACCCCCTCCGCCCCGTTTGCCGAAAGACGCATGTTCATGACACACCGTTCGCCGCTCTGTGGCGGCGCTGCCCTGCTGCGCGCCGCCGTCAGCACGCTCATCGCGCTCCTGCTCGCCCTCCCGGCCGCCGTTGCCATCGCGCAGCCGCCAGCGGACGACTACCCGCCGGGGCCGGACTCGAAGGCGCAGGAGGGGGTGCCAAAGGGCGAGGTGCTGAAGTTCTCGTTCGAGGACTCGAAGGTCTTCCCGGGCACCTACCGCGACTATTGGGTATACGTGCCCGCGCAGTACACGCCGGACAAGCCCGCCTGCGTGTACGTCAACCAGGACGGCATCCAGTGGAACGCCCCCGTGGTCTTCGACAACCTGATCGCGAAGGGTGAGATGCCCGTCACCATCGGGGTGTTCGTGATGCACGGGCGCGTCCGGGCGGCGGACCCGAAAGCCGCGCTGGACCGCTTCAATCGCTCCTACGAGTACGACGGCCTGGGCGATGCCTACGCGCGCTTCCTGCTGGACGAGCTTCTGCCGGATGTGGAAAAGAAGAAGACGACCGACGGACGCCCCATCCGCCTGTCGAAGCGCGGCAGCGACCGCGCCATTGGCGGGTCGAGCAGCGGCGCGGTGTGCGCGTTCACGGTGGCCTGGGAGCGGCCGGACGCCTTCACCCGCGTGTTCAGCGCTATCGGGACGTACGTCGGCCTGCGCGGCGGACACGAGTACCCCACGCTGCTGCGCAAGGTGGAGCCGAAGCCGATCCGCGTGTTCCTCCAGGACGGCTCCGACGACCTGAACATCTACGGCGGGGACTGGTGGGTGGCGAACCAGGCGATGGAGCGCTCCCTGACCTTCGCAGGCTACGAGGTCGAGCACGCCTGGGGGACGCAGGGGCACAACGGGCAGCACGGGACCGCGGTGTTCCCGGACGCCATGCGCTTCCTGTGGAAGGGGTGGCCGGAGCCGGTGAAGGCGGGGCGCTCCCGCAACAACATGCTGAACGACCTGCTCCTGCCCGGCGAAGACTGGCAGCTGGTGGCGGAGGGCTACGGCTTCACGGAGGGCGCGGCGGTCAACGCCCAGGGCGAGGTCTACTTCAATGACGTCGCGCGGGGCAAGACCTACCGGATCGGGCTCGACGGCAAGGTGACCCCGTTCCTGCAGGACTCGAAGAAGGGCGACGGGCAGATCTTCGGCCCGGACGGGCGTTTGTACGCGGCGGCCACGGCGAAGCAGGAGATCGTGGCCTACGACACGGCGACGGGCAGGGCGACTACCGTCGCGAAGGGCATCCGGGGGAATGACCTGGTGGTCGCCCGCAACGGCACGGTGTACGTGACCGAGCCGGGGAAGACGCCGGGCGAGCCCGGCCGCGTATGGCGCGTCACGCCGGACGGCAAGAAGGCGGTGGCGGACATGCTGCCCGGCTTCCCCAACGGCATCACCCTGTCGCCGGACCAGACGCTCCTGTACGTGGGCGACAGCCGCTCGCACTGGGTCTATAGCTACCAGGTCCAGCCGGACGGGTCGCTCCAGCACCGGCAGCGCTACTACTGGCTGCACGCGCCGGACGATACGGCGGAAAACCTCCTGGGGGACGGCAGCGGCGCGGACGGGATGCGGGTGGACCGCGCCGGGCGGCTCTATGTGGCAACGCGCATGGGCATCCAGGTGTGCGACCAGGCGGGCCGGGTGAACGTCATCCTCCCAACGCCAAACGGTCAGGTGGCAAACCTGTGCTTCGGAGGCGCGGACTTCGACACCCTGTACGCGCTCTGCGGGGACCGGGTCTACCGCCGCAAGCTCAAGGTGCGCGGCGCCCATGCCTTTGAGGCGCCGCACCGCCCGGACCCGCCGGGGCTGTAAAGCGCGTATAATCCTCACAGAGATGCCAATGAATGGGGACCGATGACGACCCGAAGCCCCGAAGACAAAATCCATAGCGTGACTACCGCCGCCGCCGCCGTCCCTGCCCCCTCCGGAGAGCCAGGCGGGAAACCAGGGCGCACGGGCGTCAAGCACCGTGAGCTGACTGAGGCCCTGCGCGCCCTGGTGGCGGGGATGCGCCCGGGGGACCGCCTGCCCACGCAGGAGGCCCTGATGCGGCAGTTCCACGTCTCCGATACGACCGTCCTGCGCTCCCTGGAAGACCTCAAGCGTGAGGGGCGCATCGTCCGGCGGCAGGGCAGCGGGACGTTTGTGGCCGGCGATGCGCCCGCGACACCGGCCACAACGCCCCCGCCGAGCCGCAGCCGCCTGGTGGCGGTGATGTCGCGCCCGAACATCAGCCCCTTCTTCTCTGACATGGTCCAGGCCGTCGAAGCCAACCTGGGCCAGCACGACCTGGCCCCGGTCCTGATCGTGGACACCGACGTGGAGCGGCGGGTCCGTCGAACCATGGCCCACTGGGGGCGGGGAGAGATCATCGGGGCGCTCCATATCGGCTCTGCCATCCTGACGGGCCTCGAAGACCTGCCCACCATCCTGATCGGCGAAAGCGCCCGGGACCGGGACTTCTGCCAGGTGTCCCTGGACAACACCCTGTCGGGCCGGCGGGTCGGCGAGTATCTCTGGGACCTCGGACACCGGAATGTGGCGGTAGTGACCATCAAGGTCGGGGGCGCGCCGGACGCGCCGCCGCTACAGGGTGTGGACCGCGTGCGCGTGGCCGGTATCCGCGCCCTGTGGGAGGAGCGGGGCGGCGTATGGCGCGAGGACTGGCAGATCGCGCACCCGTTCCTGCTGCGCCCGGACGACCGGCGCGCGGTGGACGTGATGCGCTCCTACCTGGAGCCCCTGTTCCCGGCCTCGGGGCCGCGGCCCACCGCCATCTTCGCGGTCCACGATGAGATGGCGCTTGTGGCAATCCGGGCGCTCGAAGATATGGGCCTGTCCGTGCCGGACGACGTCTCTGTAATCGGGTTCAACGACGCCGGCACTCTGGCCGCGTTCTTCCGCCCCTCGCTCACCACCGTCCGAACCCCCTGTGCGGCGCTCGCCACACTCGCCGTGCACCTGTTCCTGGACCTGCTGCGCACCCCGGAGAACCGGCCGCGCTCCATCCGCCTCCCCCCGGAGATCATCGTCCGCGACTCCACCGGCCCCGCGCCGCTCCCCCTCCCGTAACGCCCTTAGAAGCTCCGCAGTCAGGGAGCGACGGAGCGGCGGGCCTGTTGCCGGTAGGCGTGGGGCGGGCAGCCATACCGCCCGCGGAACAGGCGGTAGAAGTACGACAGTTCCGAAAAGCCGCAGTCCGCGCTCACCTCCGCGATGGGCAGGGTCGTAGTGGTCAGCAGCGTGGCGGCCCGGGCCAGCCGCAGGTCGTTCAGGAAGGCGGTAGGGGTCTGGCCCGTGGCCGCTTTGAGTGTCCGCGCCAGATGGGAGGGGCTGACGCCCGCAATCGCCGCCAGACGCGGCAGTCCCTCCCGCAGCACCTCTCCGTCCCGGCGGGCACGCCGTAGCGTCTCCGCCAGCCACGGGGGGCTGTCAGCAAGGGCACGATAATCGTCCGCCTCGCCGCCATCATCGTCCCACAAAAACGGCAGTGCGCCGGAAAGGAAGCGGCACAGGTCCAGACCCTGCCGCCGCGGGTCCGGGTGGCGCTGGAAGGCGAGCAGCGCCGCCTGGAACACAGCGGCACAGGCGGCGCGCCGCTCCTCCGGCACCGACACCGCCGCGGGCAGGTCCCCGGTCTCCCACTCCGCCCCGACGCCTCCCGCCACCTCGCAGAACCGCCGCCAGGCGTCCGCCGGGAACGCCACGTTGATGTGGTGCAATTTGCCGCCCGGGGGCACCTGGA
This sequence comes from uncultured Armatimonadota bacterium, assembly GCA_937902745.1. Lineage (GTDB taxonomy): Bacteria > Armatimonadota > Armatimonadia > Armatimonadales > Armatimonadaceae > CALEKU01. The sequence goes on along the minus strand of CALEKU010000069.1, from coordinate 24,794 downwards.
TCGCGTGGACATCCGGCGGGCGCAGGAACACCAGATCGCCCGGGCGCAACTCCCGCGCCGCGCCGTTCACCGGGTGGGCCGCCGCGCCCGCCAGCACGAACATCATCTCGTAGAAGTCATGGTCGTGCAGGCCGACAGAGAAGCCCCGCCCGCCGCCCGCCTGAGCGAAGAGCGCCGCGTGCAGCGCCCCGCCCGGCGCGATGGCGTCGAACCGCAGGTGGCGTATTTCTCCCCCGGCGCTGCTCCCCATGCGCGTATGGTACAAGCATTCGCGCGCCCGGGACAAGACGACCGGGCCACGCCGGGCGTACAATCGGGTCATCACCGCGGACCACGCTTCCGAGGAGGGAAACGACCGATGACGACGAGAGAGCCGCGCTTGACGGCCGAGCAGGTGGCGCAGTACGAGAAGGACGGCTACGTGGAGTTCCACCAGCCGGTCCTGCCGCCGGACGCCTTTGCGCGCCTGAAGGCGGTGTTCGAGGAGGACCTGGCCCGCTACGGCGAGGACGGGCTGGATATGATCCACGTGCGCGACCCGCGCCTGCTGGAGTTCCTGCTGGCAGATGAGGTACTGGACCTGGTGGAGCCGCTCGTGGGGCCGAACATCGGGCTGTGGGCCAGCCACTTCATCTGCAAGCCGCCCAAGACCGGCAAGGCGACCCCCTGGCACGAGGACTCCTCCTACTGGAACGGGCGGGTGAGCACGATGGCAGGCATCTGCACCGTCTGGCTCGCTATCGACGAGGCAACGCCTGAGAACGGCAGCATGGCCGTGATACCCGGCACGCACACCAACGGCTTCTCCGAGTATGTCCCCGTGGACAAAGCCAGCAACATCTTCGGCTCCGAGATCAAGCCGGAGATGATCGACGAGTCGAAGGCGGTCTACTTCCGTCTGCAGCCGAACCAGTGCAGCCTGCACGAGGGGCGCATCATCCACGGCGCGAAGGCGAACACATCGAACAAGCGCCGCGCGGGCTACACCATGCGCTACTTCCCAACCACGAGCCTGGTCTACCCGGACAACCCGCGCAACGCAGGCCACAAACTCTGGCTTGCCCGCGGCAAAGACATCGCCGGCAACCGCTACGAGAACGCCTGATCTCAGAGAGACTAACCGCAGAGGCGCAGAGAGCGCAGAGGGGGGAAGGAAAACGGGGAAGGGCTTACCGCCAAGACGCCAAGGGCGCCAAGAGATACAGAGAGGAAAAGAGGGGCCGGTCTGCGCCCTCCGCGTCTCTGCGGTTAGTCCCTCCCCTCTTGGCGCCCTTGGCGTCTTGGCGGTAAGAATCTCTTTCACGCGATCAGGGCGGCGGCTGTGCGCTCTATGCGCTCCCGGTCCCTCAGGGCGGCGAGCCACCGCTCCGGTATGGCGCTCCTGCCCCAGAAGGCCCCGGCGGCGCCGCCCGCCACGGCGGCGATGGTATCTGCTTCGCCGGCCAGGTTTACGCACCCCACCAGCGCCTCTTCCAGGGAGTCGGCGTGCAGCGCCCACCACGCCGCGGCCTCCAGGCACTCCAGCACGTACCCGGCGTAGCCCGACGGCTGCAGTTCGGACTCGGGCAGTTGCGGGACGCCCTCCAGGCGCTCCCAGAAGCCGGCCGGCAACGGCGCCGGTCCCGGCGTCTCGCCCGGCGCCAGATTCCCCCGCGCGGCCGCCTCCTTCGCTTCGTGTAGCGCCGCCTCCCACCCTGCCAGGCGCGGTTGCCCGTCCAGCAGCTGCCGCACCCAGAGGCAGTACACCGCGCAGCAGACCTCAGCCTGCGGATCCCAGTGCGTCATGGCGGAAACGCGGGCGGAGGTGCGCAGCATCGTGTCCCGGTCGGCATAGGCGAGCGCGACGGGAAGGGTCCGCATCAGGCTGCCGTTCCCCGCAGCCTTCCCCGTCCTCGCCGCGCTGGTGGAGCGCGCCGCCTCCGGCCAGAGGCTGCCCGCCCCGCCCCGGGTTCGAAGGAGATGGTACTGGCCAAGCGCGTCCGCGGTCGTGTTGCCGATGTCCTTCGGCCTGCCCGCCTTCCAGGCGAGGAAGTTCTCCCCGATGGGAGCGACGGGATCCTCGGGACGGACCAGGATGCCACCGGCAACACAGAGCGCCATCGCGGTGTCGTCGGTCCATTCGCCCGGCTCCCAGGTGTGGTTGCCCACCATCTCGGTCAGGCGGCCGTAGCGCTCGCGCAACTCCTGCCCGCTCAGGAACTCGGCGGGCGCCCCCAGCGCGTCCCCGCACGCCAGCCCCAACATTGCCCCCACCACCCGGTCTTCCTGCTCCATCCGCTCTCCCCTTTCCGCCCCACCTCGGGCACTCTCCCGACCACTACCTGCTTATAATGTACCATAAACACTAAGACACGCTGGCAGCGGTGGCGCTCTCCGTGCCGTATAGTGGGGAGCGGGAAATCCCCTCCGCCATGTCCGCAACTGAAACTCTCTACGAACGACTTCTGCGCCCGCTGCTCTTCGCCAGTGGCGGCGGCGACCCCGAGAACGTCCACCACCGCGTCACCGCGGCGGCCGCGGCGGCGCCCCCGGCGCTGTGGCGCGCCCTGCTCGCGCTGCGCCCGGTCCCCCAGCGGCCCGTGAAGCTGCTGGGCCTCGACTTCCCGAACCCCGTGGGGCTCGCCGCGGGGTTCGACAAGGAGGCGGCGCTGCTGTGGCCCTGCGCCTATGCAGGGTTCGGCTTCGTCGAGGTCGGCACCGTCACCCTCGCCCCGCAGCCAGGCAACCCGCGCCCGCGCATCTTCCGCCGTCCAGAGGCCGCCGCGCTCGTCAACCGCATGGGTTTCCCGTCCTCGGGCGCGGACGCCGCCGTGCGCCGCCTGTCGTCCCCGAATCGGACCCGCCTGCCCGTGCCTGTGGGCGTGAACATCGGGAAGAACAAGGCGACGCCACTGGAGGCGGCCGCGGAGGAGTACGTCCGCCTGCTCGGCCTCCTCGCCCCCTACGCCGACTACGTCACGGTGAACGTCTCCTCGCCCAACACGCCGGACCTGCGCCGCCTGCAGGAGCCGGAGCGGCTGGCGGCGCTGCTGCAGGCGCTCACGGAGGCGGCGCGGACCCTGCCCCGGCCGGTGCCGGTGCTGGTCAAGCTCTCGCCGGACCTTTCGGAGGCCGAGCTGTGCGACACGCTGGATGTGGCCCGGGCGCACGCGCAGGGGGTGATCGCCACCAACACCACGATTGCGCGCACCGAGGCGCAGAAGGCGGCGGGATGGCCCGAAGGGGGCGTCAGCGGCGCGCCGCTGCGGGAGCGGGCAGTGGCAGTGGTCGCCGCGTGCCGGGCCCGCCTCGGCCCCGGCTTCCCCCTCATCGGCGTCGGGGGCATCGCCACCGCCGAGGACGCCCGCGCGCACCTGGACGCCGGCGCGGACCTCGTGCAGCTCTACACCGCCCTCATCTACCGCGGCCCCTTCCTGCCCCGGGACATCGTCCGCGGCCTCTCCAAACCGGCCGCCGGCTGAGCCCTCCGATGCCTCCCCTCGCCGCCCCCGAGCCACCCGATCCCACGTTTTCCCGGAGGACGCCGAGGCGATCCGTCACCTGCCCGTGCTGTTCCGGCAGTACCTCGCGGACCGGCCGCGGTAGCGTGGGCGGGATTTACACCCCGCGCGCCGCCGTGCTACAATCCAAAAAACCGGTTTAGCCGCCCGTGTGCACGCTCGGGCGGTTGCCATCCAGCGAAGGAGAGCGAAGTGGCTGACAGGTTGCGATTCGGCATCGTCGGGTGCGGGGCCATCGGGCCGACGCACGCGGGGGCGCTGCGACAGATCGAGGAGCGGGGCGGCGACGCGGAACTCGTGGCGGTGGCGGACCCCGTGGCAGAGCGGGCGCAGAAGACCGCGGAGAAGTTCGGTGTCTCCCGCATTTACGACAGCCACGAGTCCCTGCTCGCCGACCCCGAGATCGACGCCGTCTGCATCTGCACCCCCTCCGGCATGCACGCCGACCAGGCCGTAGCGACCCTGCGCGCGGGCAAGCACGCCATCGTCGAGAAGCCGATGGATATCTCCCTGGAGGCCTGCGACCGCCTGATCGCCGCGGAGCAGGAGACGGGCAAGAAGCTCGCCATCGTCAGCCAGCACCGCTGGGACGCCGCCACGGTACTCGTGAAGCAGGCCATTGACGAGGGCAAGCTGGGCCGGATCGTGCTCGCGGACGCCTCCGTGAAGTGGTGGCGTACGCAGCAGTACTACGACTCGGGCGACTGGCGCGGCACCTGGGCGATGGACGGTGGCGGCGCGCTGATGAACCAGGGTGTTCACACCGTGGACCTGCTCCAGTGGCTCACCGGCGGGGTCCAGTCGCTCACCGCCTACACCCGCACCGCAGCGCACGAGCGCATCGAGGTAGAGGATGTCGCCACCGCCGCGCTGACCTTTAAGAGCGGGGCGATCGGCACCCTGACCGCGACCACCGCGGCCTGGGACGGCTTCCCCGTCCGCATCGACATCTTCGGCACCGAGGGCACGGCAATCATCGAGGGCGACCGCCTGAAGCTGCTGAAGTTCAAGACCGGCGAGGAGTTCCAGAGCGAGGAGGCCGCCGCGCACGCGCTATCCGTGGCGAAGGGTGGCACCGCCAGTGTAAAGGACCAGGCGGAGACCCGCCTGAGCGTCCCCTCTGGCAGCGCCGCGGCTGACCCCGGGGCGGTCTGGGGCGACGCCCACCGGGCGCAGCTCGAAGACTTCATCAAGGCCATTCGCGAGGACGGCCGGCCGCTGATTGACGGGCGCGAGGGCAAAAAGCCGCTGGAGATCATCCTCGGCGTGTACCGCTCGTCGCAGACTGGCCAGCCGGTCACACTGGGGTAGGCGCGTTGCCCAAAGTCGACCGGGACTGGGCGCAACTCGACGCCTTTGAGGCCGAGTACGCCGACCGTCTGAAGGAGGAGAAGCAGCGACAGGGCAGCGGCGGCGGCCGGGACTCCCAATACCTCAATTTCCTCCAGCTCCTCGCGGACGGAGTGGATCAGTTCTACTCCGACGAGGTAAAGGGCCGCGACGACGCGACCCGGCGCCTCTTCGCCCTGCGCGGCAAGATCATCGGCCTGCGGGAGAAGGTGGGCCTACCCGCAGAGGAAGGTCCCCTGCTGCCCGTAGAGCGGTCGTACGTGCGCATGCCATCCAGGGGAGCGGGCGCCGCCGCCGCCGCGCCTACCGGCAAGAAGAAGAAGCCCCGCATCCGCTTCCTGGCCGACCCCACGCCCCCCGGCTTCGCTTATCCCATCACCTTCGATGAGATACGGGCGGTGCTGGCCGAGCTCCCCCCGGAACACGCAGCGGTGGTGCGCGAGGTGCGGCTGTCCAACCAGCGGCGCACGGGCGCGGATGGCGACTGGCTGGACGGCGAGATACGGCTGCACTGCCTGTCCGAGGTGGTGACCGATGCCGCGGGCACCGTGGTCGCCTACCGCCGCGCCCTGATGCGCACCGAGGGCGGTCAGGACGTGGAGCGGTTCGGGGGCTCGTTTGAGGAGATCGACGGCAAGCTGTACGCCCGCTGGCCGGTGGAAGCGTACAAGACCTTTCTCCTGCGGCGGGTCCTCATCCATGAGGTCGGGCACGGCGTCGCCGAGCTTCCGGGGTATACCGAAAGTGTGCGCAGCGCCGGGAGCCTGGAAAGGTTCTGCGAACTGTACGCCGAGAACTTCTACCGCCCCCCCGGCAAGTCGGTCCGCCTCGGGTTTTGAGCGCCCGCCGGGAACTTCGGGAGCCACGGCCCGCGTCTGCGTACAAGGACGATGTACCGCATGACGTCAGGAGGAGAATCGTGAATACTGCTCGACGGAACCGTCGCCGCGCCGCCCCTAGCCTGCTGTGCCTGGTGACGATGGCACTGGGCGCCGGCAGCCTGGGCGGGTGCACTACCCCCACCACTGCCTGGCAGGCGACGCCGCTCTCCCCGGGTGCGGCACCGACCAGCTCGCCCGCGCCCCTCGCCTCCGGAGCCGCTCCCGCGACGGCGCCTGGCGGGGCGTACGACCCGAGCGGAGAGCCCATCGTTCGCGCGGTTCGCGCTGCGGCGCCCGCCGTAGTCTCTATCGACACCGCCGCCACGCAGCGTGTCCTTATCCCTGAGGATCGCCTGGACCTGATCCTCGGTCAGGGGCGCGTGGTAGAGCGGCAGGTGCCCACAGGCGCGGGGTCCGGCGTACTGCTGGAGGGCGGGTATGTGCTAACCAACCAGCACGTGGTCGGCGCCGCGGCGGAGCGCGGTGGGAAGATCCAGGTGACACTGGCGGACGGGCGCCGCTTCTCGGCGCGGGCGGTGGGCACGGACTACCCCACGGACATCGCGGTACTGAAGGTGGACACCCGGGAGTCGCTGCCGCAGATCCCGCTCGGCACCAATGATGCCCTGGTGCCCGGACAGACGGTGATCGCCATCGGAAACCCCGTGGGGCTGTCGGCCTCGGTCTCCGCAGGTGTCGTGTCCGCCTTGGGCCGCCCGCTGTCGCTGGAGGGGCGCGTCTACGAGAACCTGATCCAGACGGACACCGCCATCAACCCCGGCAACTCCGGTGGGGCGCTGATCGATCTGGCCGGGAATCTGGTGGGTATCAACACCCTGGTGCGAGCGGATGCCCAGAACATCGGGTTCGCCATCCCGGTAAAGACAGCGCTGAGGATTGCGGAACTCCTGAAGGCAAACGGGCGCGTGGTCCGTCCGACCCCCGGCTTGATGGTAGTGGATCTAGACCCCCTGCTGGCACGCCAGGCGGGCATCCCGGCAGATACCAGCGGCGTAATGGTCTGGCTGCTCTACCGGGGCGGTCCGGCTGCCGAAGCGGGCCTGCGGCGGGGGGACGTAATCACCAAGATCAACGGCCAGGCAATCACCAACGAAGCGGACTACCGCAAGACCCTGGAAGGATTCAAGGTCGGCCAGGAGGTGACCCTGACGGTCGTCCGAGGCGACCGAAGCGCCACAACAAAGGTCAAGCTGATCGAAGCCCGGTAGCCGCCCTCCGGAGCCCTCACCCCCGGGTACCCTCTGGGTGCCCCTCTCCCGCAGCGCCGGGAGAGGGGGAGGAACGGTGCTAGGGGCGGCTACGGCTAAGCCGTAGCCGCCCCCGTTGTCGTTAGCCCGCGGAGGCGGGCTTCTCAACGGTAGCCGGGACTTCAGTCCACGGCCCCCATGCCACGGCGGTCACGGAGGCAGCCCCCCGCCGGTAACTACTCCTTCAGCCCGATCGGCGTGTCCCGGCTGCTCCGGGTCTGAGACGGGTGCGAGCCCGTCAGGCGCGGAGGGACCGGCTGGAGGATCTGACGCCGCTCCGGGGTGAGGCGCGCCAGAAGCTCCGGCGAGTACTGGTAGCCATAGCGCGTGCTGCCCCAGGAAACGCCGTAGCGGTAGATGACCACACGGCGCTCGCCCGGATTGGTACGGGCGCTGGCGCCGTGCATCAGGCCGTCCACAAACAGAAGGGCGCTCCCCTTCTTCAGGTGGACCTCCACCGCCCCCGTCAGCCGGTCCATCGGGCTCTGCCGGTCCCACTGGGCGGCCTCCTCCGGGTGGGGAAAGCAGCTCTTGTGGCTGCCCGGGATAATCATTGTCCCGCCGTCGCCCGGGCCGACATCCGTGAGCGCGAGCAGGATGTTCACCTGCCCGCACCGGAACACACCGTCCTTGTAGCGGTACTGGCCGCGCGCCGCGCCCCGGTAGCCGCCGGAGTGGACCGGGAAGTAGCCGCCCTCGCGCCGGATCGACGCGAAGCATTCGTCGATAAACAGCCCCTCGACATAGCTGCTGGCCTCACCGCAGTAGCGGCGCAGGTACTGTATCCACGACGGGTGGTCGATCAGCCGCTCGAAGGGCTCACCGCCCTCCACGATGTTCTGCAGCTCTATTCCGGCATGGCCGTTGTTGTCGAAGCGCTGAACGTTCCCATGCCACTCGCCCCACTCCAGGGGCGGGAACGCATCCAGTGCCGCGTTCAGGTCCTCAATGTGGCCCGGGTCCACAGCGTCTTCCAGGATCAGGTAGCCGCGCAGGTCAAACAGGAAGTCGTCCAGCGCGGAGGGGATTCGCGGTTCCATCGGCGTGTCAGGCTCTCCAGTAGTCTCGGTGGGGGTAGCGATAGGTTGCCAGCGGGAGTTCGTCCGCGGCGAGCGGCGGCGGCAGGAACGGTGCGGTGGGTCGGTAGGTAAAGGGCGTCTCTCCCGCCGCGTAGGGCGCCGCCGCGCGGTGCTTCAGGCAGGCCAGCAGAACGCGCTGTTTCAGCGGCAGGTACTCCGGCGTGTGCGGGCCAATCGCACTCTCGATCTCGGCGGGCCGGAACTCGTAGTAGATCACGCGGCGCAGACCGCTCCGGGCCGCGGGCGAACCGTGCACCGCCAGGATGTTGTGCAAGATCACGTCACCCGGCTGCATCAGGATCGGGACCGCCCCCTCGTTCGTGTGGAACTGTCCGCCCGCGTTGAGCCGGTCCACCAGCGCCTTCGCCTCCTCGGCGGGCCACCGGTGCGTCCCCAGGATTCCCCAGAGGCAGTTGCTCAGGTCCGCCTCATCCAGGTAGAAGTCAACGTTGAAGATCGGGGCGATCTCCTCGCGCGACTTCTCCACCCCGGCGTCGCGGTGCCACGGAATCGCCGCGCCCATCCCGGCGCGTTTGAACACCATCGCATCCCAGGTCGGAATGAAGTTCGGCCCCTGGAGCTTCTCCACGGAGCGCAGGATGAACGGATGCCCGAGCAGCGCCCGCCCGGCCTCCGTCTTGTCGATGACGTACTCCACCCGGAACGGGGTGCGCTCCCCCGTCATTTCGTGGTCCTTATAGAAGAAGTCGGGGTCGTCGGTGCCCTGTTCCGCCCGCTCCACCAGAGGAAGCGTGGCATCCTGAAGAGCCTTCAACTCTTCCGGCGATAGAACGTTCCGGATAACCAGAAGCCCGTTGGCGCGGAAAAACTCCGCCTGCTCGTCGGTGAGGGCGTCCTGCGTCCGGGCGTCGATGATCGGGAACGGGGAAGCGGCGTCGCTCATTCCGGTCTTTGCCTCCTTGCACACGTGTCAGTGTGTGCCCCATTGTAGCCGCAATACGCGCGAGGAAACTCCTCAATCACTGCCGAAAACTCTCATATCCTCATGCGCCCCGAGTCGATGCCCTTCCACGCCTGGCGCGCGCGGCCGCGCGTGATGCCGGACGCCCATAGCCACACGGACCTTGAGCTGAACCTGCCCCTCGACGGCACGCTACACTACTTCTTCGCCGGGAGGTTCATCGCCATCGGTCCGGGCAGTCTGGCCGTTTTCTGGGCGGGGATGCCGCACCGTCTGGTCGCGGTGGAGCCCGCCGGGACGGAGTACCTGTGCCTGACGCTCCCGCTCGCCTGGTTCCTGTCCTGGGGACTGGACAGCGCCTTCACGCGCCGCCTGCTTTCGGGCGAGCTCGCCGCGGGCGATGATCCGCTGGACGCGGCGCTCTTCGCGCGCTGGGCGGCGGACCTGAGCGGCAGCGGCGCCGACCGCCAGGAGGCGCGCCGGGTCGTTTTACTGGAAGTGGAAGCGCGCCTGCGGCGTCTCGCGCGGCAGGGCAGTACCGGCACCGATGGTTCGGGACCGTCTTACGGAGGCGGCGCGAGGCCACAGGGCCACAGCCGGCCCGTGGAGGACGTGGCCGCTCTGGTAGGAAGCCGCTACGAGGACCCGGATCTGACGGTGGCCTCCCTGGCGGCGGAACTCGGATTACATCCGAATTACATACTTACAATATTCCGCAATGAAGTCGGAATGACTCTATGGGAGTACGTTACCCGCCTGCGCGTTTCGCACGCCCAGCGCCTCCTGCTGACGACCGAGTGGACGGTCGCCCGCGTCGCGCAGGCGTCCGGCTTCGGCTCCCCCGGCCGTTTCTTCGCCGTGTTCAAGAGCCGCTGCGGCGTCACTCCGCGCCAGTACCGTGTTGTGGCCGTGGACTGAAGTCCCGGCTACCGTTAAGAAGCCCGCCTGCGCGAGCGAAGCTCCGCTTCGTCGGTGCGGGCTCTGGTAGACGATACTGTTACGAATTGACCGTAGCCGCTCCTCGCGCCATGTAGCCCGCGCAGGCGGGCTTGAATCACAGAAGCCGGGGTTTCAACCCACGGCGCCTCCCCCCTGCTTTCCGCCCAAGCGCCGCGCCCGGCAGTGGCACACAAACCCTCCGGAGGTGTGACATGACGCGGGACGAAGCGATGAAGGAACTCGAAGCGTGCGGTAACGAGCAGAACCGCAAGACCTACGCGCGGCACGGGGTCGGCGAGGACCACTTCGGCGTGAGCTACGCCGACCTGTACGCCTTGCAGAAGCGCATCAAGAAGGACCACGACCTGGCGCTCGCTCTGTGGGACACCGGCAACCACGACGCCCGCATCCTGGCGACCCTGATCCTCGACCCGGCGCGCATGACAGAAGGCGAGGCCGACGCCTGGGTGCGAAGCGCCCGGAACTATGTGGAGGCCTCGGCCGTGGCGACGGGCTTCGCCCGCACACCCTTCGCCGCCGAACGTGCCCTGGTCTGGCAGCGGTCGGACGAGGAGTGGGTCGCCCGGGTGGGCTGGAGTCTGCTGGGCCAGCTCGCGGCGGACGCGAACTCGGGCCTGGAAGACGCCTTCTTCCTGCCGCACCTGGAGACGATCCGCACCGGCATCCACGACCGGAAGAATCGGGTGCGCGAGGCGATGAACGGGGCGCTGATCGCCATCGGGAGCCGCAGCGCGGCGCTGGAGGAGAAGGCGCTCGCGGTGGCGGCGGAGGTGGGCAAGGTCCACGTGGACCACGGCGACACCGCCTGCAAGACGCCGGACGCCGCCGCGTACATCAAGAAGGCCCGGCAGCGCCAGCAGGAGAAAGCCGCGACCGTCACGGCCTGAGCGCCCGGCGACGGGAGGGCGGCGCTACGCGCCTTCGTCCCGGGCAGCGATCCGGGCGAGCAGAGCGGGGTCGCAGACGGTCACATGGCGGCCCCGCAGGCGGATTGCGCCGGCATCGCATAGGGCATGCAGAGTGCGGGAGACGACCTCCCGCACCGTCCCCACATGGCTGCCGATCGCGGCGTTGCTCTCCGGCAGCGGGAAGGCGTTCCCATGCTGCCGCGCGTGTGCCAGCAGGTACGCTGCCAGGCGGGAGCGGACGGTGTGCAGCGCCTGTGCCTTCAACATTTCCAATAATCTGCGATTCTGTACAGCCAGCGCGCGGACCGCTCCGGCGGCAATGGCGGGGTGGGCGGCCATGAGGGCGCGGAAGCGCTCCCCGGAGACTGAAAACAGGAGGGTGCCGTCCTCCGCCACCTCCGCGCTGTAGGGACAGTTGCCGCCGTCGAAGAGGGGCAATTCCCCCACCGATGCGCCCGCCCGCTCGACGCCAAGAATAAGCTCACGCCCACGGGCGTCCCACTTGCAGAGCTTGACCGCCCCCGCCAGCACCACGAGCAGGCCCGGGCCGACCTCCCCCTCGCGCAGCAGGATGTCCCCACGCTCGCAGCGGCGCTCCACGCCCGCGGCGGCCACGACGCGCAGGGCGTCGTCCGGCAGGTCCTTGAGGAAGAGTACGCGCCGCAGAGCGGCGATCCGGCGGTCCACGCCGCTACTGTACCGCTATTTTTCTTCGCGCGACGTGACCAAAGTCATCGAGGGTGAAGCGGGCGGACGATACGCTGACGGCACGAAAGGGGATTCGTGTCATGGCGTATGTGATCGCGGAGCCGTGCGGCGGCTGTAAGGACCGGTCCTGCGTGACGGCATGCCCGTTGGACTGCATCCACGAGGGGTGGGTGGCGGGGGAGGACGGAAAGGTGTATGAGCAGCTCTTCATCGACCCGGGGGAGTGCATCCACTGCGGTCTGTGCGAGCCGGAGTGCCCGGTGGAGGCGATCTTCCCGGAAGACGAAGTGCCGCCGGAATGGCGGCACTTCGTCCGACTCAACGCCGCGTTCTACGGGGCGACATCTGCCGCCGACGGGAGCGAAAGCCCCGTTAGCAGCCACGTGCCGTCCCGGTAGACCAGGGTGAAGTCCACATCCTGCGTACGGATGTCCTTCTCTGAGGCGCCGCGGACGCGGTACTCGTGCCGGGCATGCGCCGTCATCAAGCCATCGGTGCGCCGCTGGACGTCGGTGACGCGGAACGAGACCGTTTCCAGGTTCTCCTGCAGGTCCACGAGCAGAGGCGTGAGGGCGTCCGGGCGCAGCGTGTAGAGGTAGGTGTCACCGCGGAACACGGCGACCGGCTCCTCGTCCGCCACGCGGCGGCGCAGCGCGCGGACGTCCTCCTCCTTCCACAGGCGCGTCAGGTCGTTCAGCGCCGCCCGTAGCGCCACCGCACGCCGCTCGTCGGCGCGGATGTAGGGGTCGCTGTCCTCCCAGGGCGCCACGGCCACCGCGTCCCTGCCGCCCTCATAGGCCCAGGGCGCCGTCAGGGCGCCCTCCGCCGCAATAAAGGGCGGGGTGGCCCCGTAGGGCGCGAACGGCGCTGCCAGGGTCTTCCCCTCCACGAACGTTTCGGCGTAGCCCCGGAACACCAGGGAGCTGCTGGACACCCGCCCCTCGCCCGGGAGCGCCGTCACGGGCTCTGCTGCTTCGGGCTCCGGCACCGTCACCGTCGCGATCTCGCCGCCGTACAGGTACGGCGAGTAAAGCGTCGAGCCGAGCAGGTAGTCCGAGTTCGGGGTCAGTGACGGCGGCAGGGTTGCCGGGTAGAACTGGTTCGCCGGCATCGTCAGCCAGTACGATGTTGCCCACGGCGGACAGTTGTTCCAGGCCGAGTAGGGCGCATAGACGTAGCTGCCGTAGTACCTGCCGCTGTAGGGGCCGTAATAGCCGTAACCGTAGTTATTCCAGCGCGGGTGAATAATCACCGTACCCGGTCGGTCCCGCGGCGGCCTGTAGTCCCGCGGCGGTCGCAGGTTCTCCGGAATCGACGGACGCCCGGATACCCCCGCACTCGGGTTCACGGGGCGGACCCCGGGATTCCTGCCTGTGTTCAGGCTGCCGGAAAGCGACCCGGGGATAGACGGCCGGGATTCGTTCCGCGTCCCACGCTGAGGCGTACCGTACGACGGGGAGGGCAGCGTGACGCGGGGGCCGCTGTCATTGCGCCCGCCGCCCTCGTACGAAGGCCGCGAGGACGGCAGGGAAGACGGGAGCGAGGACGGCAACGAGGGCCGGGACGACGGCTGCGGGGATGTGCTCCTGGGGATGTACTCCTGCACCGGGCCGCTGGGCATGGTGGGGCGTCCCGTCGGATTGCCCGGGCGCGAGCGCTCGAACGACGGCCGGTACGGCTCCTGCGCCGGCCTGCCGCCTCCCATGGAAGGACGACCACCGCCCATCGACGGACGGCTGCCGCCGGACCCGCGGTCCATGGAGCGCGGCGCCCCGCGGGGCCGCCCCTGCTGCGCCCACGCGAACGTGGCGGTGTCCGCGGCCAGCAGCGTCACTGACAGCAGAACTGCGCCCCCCAGTATATTCCTGGCTGTGCTTGCTTTTTGGCCCACGGTTTCCATTCCTTTCCTGAATGCCAGTCTTAACTTCTCTTACTACTATTCTATATACTATTCCACCGGGCAGCGTTGCGGTAACTTTACGACGCCAGCCAGATTCCTGTGAGCACCCAGGCGCCGCTGCGGTAGCGGAGGGTGCAGCGCACCGGTACTGAGCGCATCTCCCCGGTCTCCCGTACGCGGTACTGGTGCCGCGCTGCGGCGGTCAACAGGCCGTCGTCGCGCCGATACACCTCCGTAAAGCGGAACGCCAGCGTCTCGATCCCTCCCAGAACATCCGCCGCCAGCAGGGAGAATTCGGCACGCGGCAGCGAATAAACATACCGTCCGTTGTGGAAGACCCCGATCTCCTCGCCATCCGACAGATGCCGGTGCAGGGAGTGGATATCGCCATTCTCCCAGAAGCGCGTCAGGTCATTGAGCGCCGCCCGCAGTTCGCCCGCCCGGGTCGCATCCGCCGCCACATAGCTGTCCGCGTCCGTCCAGGGGTTCATAGGCACCACTTCGCGCCCGCTCAGATACGCCCACGGGGTCGTGACCACATACTTCCGCTCGATATAGGCCGGGCAGTGATAGAAAGGCCCGAACGGCGAGACCACGGTGTAGCCCGCCGCTAGCGACGACTGGTACCCGGGGAAGATCAGGACGTTCCTGGCCCCTCCTATGCCCGTATAGGCGCCCGTGTACGCCCCCGGCGCCACTACCACGACGGGCGCAGCAGGCGGGCAGTAGACGGGCGGTGGAGGCGGCGGCGGCGGTGGGCAGTAGGGATCGCCAGGGAGTGGCGGGCGGCTCGGCGCAGGGCGCGGAGACGGGGCGTAGCCGGGTCGCGTCTGCCCGGCGCCCCATATTCCGCGCCCGGGCGGCAGGTTATTCGGCACACTCGGCCGCGGAGCGCCCGCCTGCCCCGGGTTGCCCGTGGGGTTCAACGGACGGCTGCTACCCGGGCGCGGCAGGGACATGGGAGCGCCAGACGGGCGCCCTGTGGGGCGTCTGCCCGATGTCTGCTGCGCGGCGGCCTCACCGGCGCACACAGCCGCCGCGGCCAGAAGCAACGCCGCGCCAGCCCCCGCCTGCCACGCGCGCATCCGCCGACTCCGCCGAATGCCCTGTTCCGCCCCGGACCTCCCCATAGCAACGCTCCTCCCGGCGCAATAACGCCACTATCTATACGCGCGGCGCGGCGCCGCCCGTGACACCCGGGAAAAAAGAAGCTGCCGGGCGATGCGCCCATAGATGTCCTGAGAGGTACGCGCAACAGAAAGCGGCGAGTGGCGGCAGAGCAGGCTGTGGACTACGCGGCGGCAGCGGCGCTCTCGCCGCAGCTGCGGGCCGTACTCAGGCGGTCACACAGAGACACAAACAGGGGCTCGCCGTCGGCGCTGCCCAGGTGCGGGAAGACGGCGCGCTCCGGGTGAGGCATCATCCCGAGCACGTTCCGGTTCGGCCCCCCCACAATCCCGGCGATGTTGTCGCGCGAGCCGTTGGGGTTCGCCTCAGGAGTCACAGAGCCGTCCGGGGCGCAGTAGCGGAACAGCACCGCGTTCTCAGCGTTCAGACGGTCCAGGGTGGCATCGTCGCAGGTGTAGCGCCCTTCGCCGTGCGCCACGGGCACGGAAAGCACTTGCCCAACGCGGTAACCGGCCGTGAACGGCGAGTCGGTGGCCTCCACCCGCAGCCCGACAGGGCGGCACACGAAGCGCAGGCCCTCGTTGCGCACCAGCGCGCCAGGCAGCAGACCCGCCTCGCAGAGTACCTGAAAGCCGTTGCAGATACCCAGCACCAGGCCACCGTCCGCGGCGAACCGGGCCACCTCGCCCATAATCGGCGCGAACCGGGCAATGGCCCCCGCGCGCAGAGCGTCGCCGTAGGAGAAGCCGCCCGGTACCACCACGGCGTCCACTCCCTGCAGATCCCGGTCGCCGTGCCAGAGGTAGACGCTCTGCCCCAGTCCCAGTTCTTCCCAGGCGCTCCCGGCGTCGCGGTCACAGTTGGAACCGGGGAAGACGATGACACCAACGCGGAGGGAAGCAGCAGCGCTCACGACCGGCCCCCTTCTTGGGCATCCGCCTCGGGCCCGATCACGATGCGGTAGTCCTCGGTCACGGGGTTGGCAAGCAGCTTCTCACACATCGCGGCGACGCGCTCGCGCAGGACCTGCGGGTCCTCGCCCTCGGGCGCCTGCATCTCGATGATCTTACCGATCCGAACGCTGCTCACGTCTTCAAAGCCCAGTTGGTGCAACGCAGTCTCCACAGTGCGACCCTGGGCATCGAGCAGGGTGGGCTTAAGCGTGACATAGACCGTGACCTTGGGCATCGAGAGGCTTCCTGACTGTCCTGAGAATACGCCTCAGTATGCCACGGCGAGAGGGCAAAGTCAAGATGACTCCTCCCTCTCCCTCCGGGCTCGACTGTCCGGGAAGCAGGCAAGCATTCTGATGAGCCAGGATCGCTCTCCGGATTCTTACTGCTCTCTTTCTTATATTGATTCAGTAGTATCAGTAGTAGGGGCTGTGGAAACTGTGGAAAACTTCGTTTGCTTTGTGTGGCAGAGTATCAGAATGTGCCTGAAGTGGCCTGTAATGGGGTCTCACTCCCTCTGCCCCTACGAATGCGCACCGGCAAACACCCTGCAAACAAAACCTGTGGAAAACTTCGTTTGCTCTGTGGAAAACCCTGTGGAAACTGTGGAAAACGCGCCAAAGTTATCCACAGTTTCCACAAACAAGTGTTTTCAAAGCTGGCCCCAGGCGTGAGTTTTCCACAGGTTTTCCACAGCCTGTGGAAAACTTCGTTTGCTTTGTGTGGCAGAGTATCAGAATGTGCCTGAAGTGGCCTGTAATGGGGTCTCACTCCCTCTGCCCCTACGAATGCGCACCGGCAAACACCCTGCAAACAAAACCTGTGGAAAACTTCGTTTGCCTCTTCTTTGCAATTAACGCTATTCAAAGCCCCCCGGTCCTGCCCGGGACCCATAAAAGACCGCAGGCCGCCGGGTCAATTCCCGGCGGCCTGCATGCGAATCTGCTCGGTAAGGTCCTCCACCAGAGAGCGGAGATCCTCGTCCATCGGTATCTGCGACCGAACCTTGTCGCAGGAGTGGAGCACCGTCGTATGGTCCCTCCCGAAGAGGCTGCCGATGCCTGGCAGCGACATTTCCGTGAGCTCCCGCATCAGGTGCATCGCTATCTGCCGGGCCGAGACCGCCTCCCGGTCCCGGCGCTTCCCGGAAAGGGCTTCCGGCGTCAGTCCGAACCGCTTCGCCACGACCCGCTGAACTGCCTCAGGCGTCACAGCGCCGCCCAGCGCGAAGGCGGAGTTCCCCCCACTTCCCCACTGCCCCGCGCGGTGCGGGCGCTCGAAGGGGCCGCGTGCGCCTTCCGGCCAGCTCCCGGAGAAGGTGCGCGCGCCCTCTGCCCCCGTGCCCGTTGCGGCCCCGCCCTCCCGGGGCCGGCCGTCGCTACTGCCGCCGCTGCCCGGCACGATGTAGTACCGCTCCAGGATGCTGGAGGCCAGCTCTGTGGTCACCGGCGACTTGACCACGGAAGCGTACGCGATAAGCTTGACCAGAGCCCCCTCCAGCGTCCGGATATTGCTCTGCACCAGGCGAGCCATGTACAGCAGCACCTCATCCGGAATCCGCATGCCCTCGGCCTCCGCCTTCTTGTGCAGGATGGCGAGGCGCGTCTCCAGGTCCGGCGGGGCGATGTCGGCGATCAGGCCGCACTCGAAGCGCGAGCGCAGGCGCTCGTCCATCGCCTGGAGGTCGCGCGGCGAGCGGTCGGAGCAGATAACGATCTGCTTGCCGCTCTGATAGAGGGCGTTGAACGTATGGAAGAACTCCTCCTTCGTCCCCTCCTTGCCCGCGATGAACTGGATATCGTCCACCAGCCACAGGTCCACGGAGCGCCACCGGCGGCGGAACTCCTCGGCCTTGCGATCCCGGATGCTGGTCACGAACAGCGAGGTGAAGGACTCGCCCGAGATATAAGCGATGCCGCGCGGGTCGCCGCCGTGTCGCTGCAGGTACTCATGCCCGATGGCGTGCATCAGGTGCGTCTTGCCCAGCCCGGACGGCCCGTAGAGAAACAGCGGGTTGTACACCCGCCCCGGCGCGTCCGCCACCGCCCGCGCCCCTGCGCACGCGAGCCGGTTGGTCGGGCCCGTGACAAACGCATCGAACGTGTAGCGCGGGTGGAGCAGAGGAGCGTCGCTCCCCTTGCTGCTGCTATTACCGCCGGTAGATACGGCAGGCCGCGGAGTGCTAGGAGCGGCCGGGGGGGCAGCCGGCGCTGGTAGCGCCGTAGCGGCGGCCGGCTCAGGCTTGGCGGCCCCCGGCGCTGCCGGCACAACCTCGGCGCTGCCGGCCGGTGCAGGGGCCACCTCCGCCTCCCCCGTGGCAGCCGCGGCGCGGACTGCGCCCGCGGGCGCAGCGCTCTCGGGGCCGAAGTCGAAGAGCGCTTCCGAGGTGGCAGCAGCGGTGGCCGGCACGCGCCGGGCGCCCGTCGTGCGGGTAGGGGCGGGCTTGCGCCCGGAAGAGCGCTCCGCCGTGGAGGGAGCGGTGGGAGGAGCCGGGGAGGCCGCAACGGCGGTGCCGCTAAAGAGATCGCCGCTGCCGGTGTTCGTCTGAGCGGCAGCGTCCCGCTCTTTGGGCAGGAGGGCAAAGGAGACGGTGACGGCGCCGTCCAGGATCTCTTCGAGAATGCCCTGGATAAGGCCGCTGTGGCGCTTCTCGACCCATTCCCGGGTGAAGGCGGAGGGGACGCCCAGAGTGACGGCGAAGGCCGTGGAGCCGGCGCTGCGGCTCTCCTCACTCATGCCCATCGGACGGATAGAGCGGATGTGGGCTTCGAAGGTGGGTTTATTGACCCGATTAGCGAGCAAGCGCAGGGCGCGATCCCATGCCCTCCGAAGGGTGATGGGTACCTCCTCGTCCTCCAGTTGTAGCTGCTCGCTCACCGTTCCTGTCATCCGTTGCCCCACCCGCAGACGCGCAAAAAGGGCGGGTTCCATACTATGGGTAGTGGGGTACAGGCGGGATTATAGCAGATGTGGTGTGGGCGAACAACCGTCGTTTAAGCGTCGTTAGCGTCACAGAGCGCTAGTGGAACTATCAAAAAACGCCGGGGAGTGACGACGAGGATTTTATCTGTCAACACGGTGCAAACCTGCACACCTTCGTAATTGACAGGCTGTTTGCCGCCTCCTTGCGGGTGGCAAACACTGGGAGAACAGACGCCAATCTAGAGGACGGAGGCAGGGCATTCCGGCGTCCATCCGCCACATGCCCTATAAATAAAGGGAGGCCCCTGCAAGCATCGGCGTGCGCAGGGGCCTCCCCAGAGCTTCTGTCCCCGGTCTTCTGTAGAGGCGAGGGGGCTTAGTCGGCGGGCGGCATCAGCACCGAATCGATGACATGGATGACGCCGTTGGCCGCTTCGATGTCCGTACTGGTGACCTGCGCGTCGTTTATCATCACCGGGGCGGTCGTCTTCACGCTGAGCGTCTTGCCGACGAGGGTCTGGGGCGTCTGCGGATTGCTCATCGCCGTCACATCCGCGGACTTCACCCGGCCCGGGACCACATGATAAAGCAGGAGTGTCCTCAGGCGCTCCTTGTTCTCCGGCTTGAGCAACTCTTCCAGGGTGCCCTGCGGAAGCTTGGCGAAGGCGGCATTGGTGGGAGCGAGGACCGTGTACGGTCCGGAGCCCTCCAGCGTGTTCACCAGATCGGCCGCCTGGAGGGCGGTAACCAGCGTGGAGAAGTCGGAGTTCGCCATTGCCACCTGGACCACGCTACCCCGGGCGTTCGAAGCCTGCGTCGAGGAGCTCACTCCCGGGTTGATAGAGCTGGAACTCGTCCCGCTCGCCGTTCCGGAACTGGTCCCCGTGCTACCGCTGCTGCTACTGCCGTCCCACAGCCAGGCGGCAGTGCGCTCCCCATAGCCGGGGATGTCGTCATCGAGCTTGTGGGTCGGGACGTTGAACATGGCCGCAAGAGCCTGAGCGTTGTACCCGGAGATGTTGTTCAGGCGAACCAGGTGATCCAGGCTGACGCCGCTCGTGAGGGAGATGTTGGCGAGCATCTTGATCCGCTCGTCCGTGTAGCCCATCGTCTTGTAGCGCGTCACCTCGCGGGCGTCCAGGTTATAGAAGGCCCAGCGGGCGCGGTAGCGGTCCGTCTCGCTCATCGTCTGCGTTCCCTGAGCGTGGGCCGCCGGCGCGACCGCGGCGATCGTCGACAGAGCGGCCGCGGCGGCAATCCATCCAAGAGATTTCATCGGTTCACTCTCTCCTGTACTTCTCGAGGTTACTAAAGCAAAGCATGCGGGTCGGAACGACGCCTCGGCGCGTCCCCCTACCCCGCGACGCTCTTTATTACCTCAAGGTCCCTACAGGTCTAAACCTCCGGACGTAAAACTCACCGATGGCTCGGGGACTCACCCTCTCCCCCTGCCTCCGTCGCCGGTGGCTCCGGAGAAGAAGACGGCCGTCCAAACTTGCTCTCCGTGCCGTTGCGCAGGCGCTGGATGTTGCCCCGGTGCCTCAGCACCACAAACAGCCCTACTATGGTGCCAAACAGCCGGGCTGCGACGCTCTGTCCGGGAACGACCCAGAAGAGAACGGCCTGCGTCAGCGCCCCCAGGATCGAGCCCAGGGAGACGTAGCGGGTGAAATACACAGTCACGAAGAACACCGCGAACGCCGACAGTGCGATCAGCGGGGAGAGGCCGATAAGAACCCCGAGCGCGGTCGCCACGCCCTTGCCGCCCCGGAAGCGCACATACGGCGAGTAGATGTGCCCGAACACAGCGGCGAACCCCACCAGCACCGCGCTCCACCCGCCGCTCTCGGGCGTCGCGCCGGGCAGGTGGCGCAGCGCCAGGAAGACAGGCAGGAAGCCCTTCAGCGCATCCAGCAGGAGGACGGTGATGCCGGCCCGCTTTCCGAGCACGCGCAGGGTATTGGTGGCGCCGATATTCCCGGAGCCCTCCTCACGCAAATCCTTCCCATACAGCTTGCCGGCGAGGAAGCCGAAGGGGATCGCGCCCACGAGGAACGCCACGATGCACCAGAGCAGGGTGTTGTTTAGAAACATGGACTGTCTTGCCCCCAGCGACCGTCAGGCGATTTCTCCCCGTAAAAGCCCCTGCTAGAGAGAAGCTTCCCCTCAGGGGCGGCCGCGCGCGGGAGGACCACTCCCGGTAATCCAGAGGAGGTGCCCCCGTATTTGGGCGTATTCCTCCAAAAATTATGCCGAATTCGTTAATAAAATCATGTGAACGTGCCGAATATCATGGCAGAACATCGTTGGGAACGGGCAATGAACCCGTCCAGCATAATGAAGTTACCTGATCCCAGGGAGGAAGTCTCGTCAATGGTTACTGAGAATTTGAAAGCCCGTCTCGCCCGGTCCCGCCGTGGTTTCACGCTGATCGA
This sequence comes from uncultured Armatimonadota bacterium, assembly GCA_937902745.1. Lineage (GTDB taxonomy): Bacteria > Armatimonadota > Armatimonadia > Armatimonadales > Armatimonadaceae > CALEKU01. The sequence continues at coordinate 3,880 of CALEKU010000069.1, read as the reverse complement.
GATCATGATTGTGGTCCTGATCATCGGCATCCTGCTGGCGATCGCTGTGCCGAACTTCGTTCGCGCTCGTGAGCAGTCCCGCTCCAAGAGCTGCCAGGCCAACCTGAAGCAGATCGACTCCGCCAAGGAGCAGTGGGCGATGGACAACAAGAAGAACACGGGCGAAAGCGTTGAGATGACCGACATCGCGGGTGCGACCCTGTACATCAAGTCCGAGCCGGTCTGCCCGAGCAACGGTACCTACACGCCGGAAGCCATCGGGACCGCCCCGACCTGCTCCGTCGGCAACAGCAACACGCTCTACCCGCACGTCCTGCCCTAAGCGCAGATACGGAAGCGTTGCGTCGGTTATAACGTCACTTCGTTAAAGACTGTATAAACCCATTCAGGGGAGGAAGTCTCGTCAATGGTTACTGAGAATTTGAAAGCCCGTCTCGCCCGGTCCCGCCGTGGTTTCACGCTGATCGAGATCATGATTGTGGTCCTGATCATCGGCATCCTGCTGGCGATCGCTGTGCCGAACTTCGTTCGCGCTCGTGAGCAGTCCCGCTCCAAGAGCTGCCAGGCCAACCTGAAGCAGATCGACTCCGCCAAGGAGCAGTGGGCGATGGACAACAAGAAGAACACGGGCGAAAGCGTTGAGATGACCGACATCGCGGGTGCGACCCTGTACATCAAGTCCGAGCCGGTCTGCCCGAGCAACGGTACCTACACGCCGGAAGCCATCGGGACCGCCCCGACCTGCTCCGTCGGCAACACTAACACGCTCTACCCGCACGTCCTGCCCTAGGCTAAACGCAGGTATCAGGTCTTCGGACGAGGTTCCCGGGCCGGAAATGGGTCTCCCATTTCCGGCCTCTCTCTTTCACCAGGTATCCGAGATTGCCTGTGGTGCGCTCCTGTGGATTTTCTTCAAGAACAATCTTTAATCTCAAAATACCTTTCTTGTATGGAACTATTAAGCAGGCAGCCAAACGGCTGCTGAACATTAAAGGGACAGAATTGGGGTAACAAACCCTGGTTCCCAAGACCCAAGAGAGCAGAGCATTATGTCTGTAAACAGCTACGACACTGCCAAAGTAAATCAAAAGAAGCAGCACGGGTTTACCCTCATTGAGATAATGATCGTCGTACTGGTTTTCGGCATCCTGCTGGCGATCGCTCTGCCCAACTTTGCGCGTGCGCGTGAGACCACCCAGCGGAAGGCTTGTATCGGTAACCTGCGGAAGATTGAATGGGCTAAGGACGCGTGGCTGATGCAGAACAACTACGCGCAAACGGAGACTCCCCATAGTTCGGATCTCTTTGGCCCGGGGGCCTATATCGAAGTCGAGCCTCAGTGTCCCAGTGGGGGCAAGTACACCATCGGCGCGGGCAACGTGCAGCCGACCTGCGATTATAGCGGGGCGACGCCTCACCTCATCTTAGGGAACTGATTCACGCTCCCTCGAAAAAGCGAAAAAGGAGGCGCGACTCGATCCTTTCGAGTCGCGCCTTTGTCGTTTCGATGGTCTGTCCTCTCCTGTGTTCTCCGCCGGTTACCGATAATGCATCGGGGCGAAGCCCGCATCTTCAGGAAGACCAAAGTCAAAATGAAGCTTTCTTTTCCCACGCAAGCGCCGGGTCTCGACCGCGTGCTGGCACTGGGATTGTTCCTACTGGTTTTTGGCGTCTACATCGCCACAGCATGCCGCACCATCTACACCGGCGACGACGGGGATTTCATCACGGCTATCGTCACCGGCGGCGTTCCGCATCCAACGGGCTATCCCCTCTTCTGTCTCCTCGGACGGGCGTTCGTGGGGCTCATTCCCTTCGGAGAACCGGCGTTTCGGGTCAATCTGATGACGGCCGTATTCGGGGCGGGGGCGATCGCGATGCTCTACCGATTCCTGGCGCTGCTGGTCAACGGGCGCCTGTGGGCGGTGGCCGGTGCGCTGATCTTCGCCTTCGCACCGACGATGTGGCAGCAGAGCCTCTCCTGCGAGGTCTATTCGCTGAACAGTCTCTTCCTCGCGACGCTGCTGTATCTGTCTCTCGTGTGGGCGCGTGAGCCGTCGAACTCGGGCCTCTTGCGCGTGCTCACGTTCGTATACGGTCTGTCCCTGACGCATCATCTGACGATGGCGTTGTTCCTGCCGGGGTTTCTGGCTCTGGTCCTGTGGCGGCGCCCCGCACTCCTTGGTCGCGACTGGCCGGTGCTCCTCTCCCTGGTGCCGCTCTTCCTGCTGCCCCTCCTCCTGTACGGCTACCTGCCCCTGATGGCGCTCCGCAAGCAGGCTCCTGTGCTGTGGGGGAACCCCGTGACGCCAGCGCTGTTGTGGGAACACATCACCGGCGCCCAGTACCGCTCCCTTATGTTCTCGGGAGTGAGCTATTTCCGCACTGCCCTGGCGCGATACGCGACAAGATTCCTGCCGGGAGAGTTCGGGCTGTGGCTGCTCTGGGTCGTTCCCTTCGGCATCGCCGGACTCCTGCGCGGCCACGCTAAAGCGGGAGCGCCCAGCCAGGAAGCAGGAGAGAACCCCACGGCAGCAACGGGCGCGGCTCCCCTGCGGCGAGCGTACGGACTGCTCCTCCTTTACATCTTTCTCGCGAACGTCCTGTACGCGACGAACTACAACATCATGGACGTGTACGTGTACTTCCTACCGTCCTATCTGGTGATCTCGTGCTTAATCGCGGCAGGCGCTTCCACGGTGACGGAGGGGATCTGGCACCGCTTCCAGGTCCCGACACAGGAGCGGGCACGACTCGCCGCTCTGGCCGCTCCCGTGCTGCTGACGCTGACCGTGGTGCATATGTCCCTGCACTGGGCTGAGACGGATAAGAGCGGCAACTACATCGAAGCCGACTATGCCTCCAACATCCTCGCCGCCGCCCCTCCCAACGCCATCGTCTTTGTCCGGGCGAACACGCTCTTCACCCTCTGGTACCGGCAGCACGTGCTGGGGGAGCGTCCCGATGTCGCCTGCATCAGCGTCGATCTCTTCCGCGGGGCCTTCTGGTCCGGGCGGTGGTATCTCAATCATTCCGTGGCCCGCTATCCGGACCTGCTAAAGGGCCTGCCGGACCCGGTTCCGGACGCTTTGATGAAAAACGGCCAGGCTCTGCTGATGGTCTCCCGCTACGCCCTATCTCAGGGACGACCCGTTCTCATGGTTCCTACCACCGACGCCTTTTTGGCGGATTCCAGAGAAAACGAGAAGGCGGAGGCGCCTTTAGGCGGCGGACCGGAGACATTCGAGGAGTGGGCGCACCAGGACCTGGAGGTCGTTCCCTTTGGCGTCGCCCTGCGCCTGTACCCGAAGGGCGAAGCGCCCGCGGCGCCTCAGATCGTGCGAGAATCCCTGCCGCTCTGGGAGAACCTGCACAAGCGGGGCCTCTTCACCGGCTGGGCGCATAACGACCCGCTGCAACAGCCCATCATCTTCCGCTACGCAGAGGCGCACGTTGCGTTCGGCAAGCTCGCCGAGGAGGCCGGGCAGTACGAGGTCGCGGACCGGGCGTATGCGGACGCGCTGCGCCTGTTCATTATCCCTGAGGCGGAGGAGGGACGGCGGCGCTGTGCCCGCCACCTCAACCCGGAGAACCGGAGCGGCGGCAGTTAGCCCAGCTCTTTGGAGCGCTCGGCGGCGGCGCGGACGGCGTCCATGAGGGCGGCGCGGACGCCGCCCGCCTCCAGTACCCCGAGAGCGGCGATGGTCGTACCCCCGGGAGTGGTCACCGCGTCCTTGAGCGCGGCAGGGTGCTGGCCGGTCTCCAGCACCATCTTCGCTGCTCCCAGGGCGGTCTGCGCTGCCAGAGTGCGCGCGACATCGCGAGGGAGGCCCGCCCGGACGCCGCCGTCCGTCAGTGCCTCAATCAGGAGGTAGAAGTA
>CALEKU010000068.1 GCA_937902745.1 uncultured Armatimonadota bacterium | reverse complement strand
CTTCGGCATCGGCCATGGCGTTCTCCCCTTTCGTTCGGTTTCTTCCCCTTCCCACTGCGCCGCCGCGCCCGCTATCCGGACCGGTCACGTTTCGTCGCGGAGGAAGGTGGCGATAGCGGCGGTGAGTTCGCGGCGGGCGGCGGGCTCAAAGGAGGGGGCGTGCCGCGCGCCGCGCAGGAGTTCGGCGTGCGCGAGGTTGGGGAAGACCTGTTGGGCGCGGGCGAGCAGCGCCGCGCCGGGGAACGACAGGTCGCGCTCGGCGCCGAAGACCTGCACGGGCGCCTTTAATCCGGACAGTTCGCCGTCGCGCACGAGGCGCGGCGGGCGGAAGTCGAGCTTGAAGTCGCGCAGGGCGTCCCCCATGTAGTCCAGCCAGTACGGGTCGGTCGTGGTGAAGAGGTGGGCGACGCTCTGCTCCAGTCGCGCCCGCGACGGGAACGCGCGGTAGAGCATCATGGGCAGGCCGACCCGGGTGAACCCTTCGATGCCCGCGCCCTGCACGAGGCCGGCAGGCACCACGAGCGAGAGTTTGGTGATGCGCTCCGGGGCGAGGGCGGCGGCGCGCAGGGCGACGAAGCCGCCCCAGCTCACGGCGACGACGCGGACGGGGTCGGTCAGGCTGAGGGCGTTCAGGGTATCCCAAAGCCACTCGCCGTAGGCGGGGCCGTTGACATCGGGGCGGGCTTCGGCGCTCATGGGGGATTGGCCGATGACGTCGATGGCGTATACGCGGTACTCGTCCGCCAGCGCGGCGACCTCTCCGAGCGCGTGGGCGGAGCTGGCGAGCGCGCCGTGGAGGAGTACGAGCGGCGGCGCCTCGGGCGGCCCGCACAGGAGGGCGTGCGTGGTGCCGAAGCGGGTCGGGACGCAGCGGGATTCGGTGGGCCGGCCGAGGCGGGCGCGGAAGCGCTCGTGCCAGTCGGCGAGGCGGGCTTTTCCTTCGGGGCTGGTGAAGATGGTCATGGTCCGTGGTCTCCCGGGTCAGCAGCGGTCGGGTTGGGGCCGGGGCGCAGGGCGTCGAGGTGTTGGGCGGTGAGCCGCCGCACGAGTTCGCGCGGGGCCGGGTGGCTGCGTTGCGCCCAGGCGATCAGGCCGAACATGTAGAACGAGACGAAGGCGACGGCGAAGAGCGGCAGGTTGGCGTCCGGAGCAAGCTCTCCCTGCGCGCGGGCCACCTCGGCGCGGCGGACCACCTCGGCGTGCACCTGCGCAATCTGGCCGGCGAAGCGCTCGGCCCAGGGCGGTTCGGCGAGCAGCGACTGCTGCAGGAGGACGCGGGACAGGAGTGGCCGGGCTTCGTAGTAGCCGAGCATCCGGTCGGTGAGCCGCGCCAGCCACGCCTCCAGCGAGTCGGCGTCGTCCTCGGCGAGCGCCGCCTCCAGGGTGGCGGCCAGGTCCTCGAAGAGCGCGGCGTGCAGCAGGTCGCGCTTGTCCCGGAAGTGGACGAAGATGGTGCCGGCGGCGATACCCGCCCGTGCGGCGATCTGGCGCAGGCTGGCGCCTTCGAACCCCTCCGCCTCAAAGACCTCCCGGGCGGCGTCCAGCAGACGCTGGCGCGTTTCTTCCTTTTGTTCGCTCCGCTTTTGTCGTGCCACAGCCGCATCGTACCATATTCACCGAACACGTTCACTGAATAGGTTTGGCGAGTGTGGCGATGTGGGTCGGGGGGCGCGCGTTCTGGATGAGCCAGCGGGCGGCGTCCTGATGGCTCAGGCCGGTGCGCCGCATGGCGCGGACCAGACCGGTGACCGCCAGGGCGTCCAGACTGACATTCAGGCGGACGGCAATATAGACCGTGGGGGTGTAGCGCTCGGAACCACGGCGCAGGGCGAGGCGGCGGGCGTTCTCGGGGCGCAGGTCGGCGAAGGAGATGGCGCGGGCCTCGGCGTCGGTGAGAGGGCGGCATTGTGGGGCGTGCGCGCGGGGTGTGGTCACGACGATACGCGAGCACTGTTCGCGCGGGTCGTACACAACGCGGGCGGTGGACACGCGTATGTCCCCCGCTTCCCCGGCGTACTGCCGAAATATCTCGCGGATGGCCTGCTGGGGCGAGAGGACGCGGGCGCTGCAGTAGACGGTCAGGTTCGTCTGGGCGCGCAGACCGATGCCGATGCGCAGGACGCGGACGGTGGGGCCGCCGGCCTCGCGGGGACGGACGGGGAGCACGCCGGTGTGGGTGCGGTGACACTGCTTGCAGCGATAGCGCTGGCGCCATGCCTCCGCGGGCCTGCGCCCGGTCTTGATGCAGTTTTCGCTCTGGCAGTAGGGGCAGATGCGCTCCAGTCGCCCCGGAGCGGCGCCGGCTGCCCCATCGGGGGCGGTCCTGGGATTTCGTTTCGGCATACGGCGCGGGTCCCCTCTTCTGTTATAACACCGCCCAAAACATTCCCGTGGCGACGCGGTATCCTGAAGGCGTGCAACTGGGACTGATGAACAACCCGGCCCGCGATGTGGCGAAGGAGATCGCGCGAATCGCGGGCCTTGGCTTTTCGTTTGTGGACCTGACGCTGGAGCCGCCCGCGGCGCGGGCGGACCGGGTGGACACGCGGAAGGTGCGCGCCGCGCTGGAGACGCACGGCCTGGGCGTGGTGGGCCATACGGCGTACTACCTGCCTATCGCCTCGGCCTTCGATGCGGTGCGCGACGGCGCGCTGCGGGAGGCGGAGCGCTGCCTGAAGGTGTTCGCGGAGATTGGGGCGACAGTGATGAACCTGCACCTCGACACGCGCGTTCCGGGCCACGACCCGGCGTTTATCCTACGCCGTAACCGCGAGGCGATCGAGCGCCTGCTGCCGACGGCGGAGGCGCACGGCATCACCCTGATGGTGGAGAACAGCGAGGGCGAGGACGCCGACACGATGGCCGTCGTGCTGGATGGTCTTCCCACGGTGGGGCTGCATCTGGACATCGGGCACGCGAACATCGGGGTGAAGAAGTCGCTGGCGCCGGGCCTGCTGGAGCGGTTCGGCGACCGCTTGAAGCACGTTCATCTGTCCGACAACAAGGGGACCCGCGACGACCACCTCGCCATCGGGGCGGGGACGATCTCCTGGAAGCGGGAGTTGCGGGCGTTGAAGGCCACGGGCTACGATGGCACGGTCACTCTGGAGACGTTTTACGGAGACAGCGCCCTGATTCTGTATTCGCGCGACAAGGTGACAGCCCTGTGGGCGAGCCTGTAGCGGGCGGCGGGAACGGGCCGGCGGAGTGGACCGCGGAGGCGCTTCTGGAGGCGATGCGGACACCCGACCGGGACCCGGTGCCGCTGCTGTGCGCTGCTCTGCGGGAGGGGCCGGCACCGGTTCGGGAGGAGGCGGCCCGCTACCTGCAACGGGTGCGCTCGCCGCATGCGGTGACGGCGCTGGCGGACGCAGTGACGGCCGACCTGGAGGAGGCGGTCCGCTGGGAGGCGGCGGAGGCTCTGGGCGTTATCGGGGACCCGCGCGCCGTCCCGGCGCTGGTGACGGCGACGGGCGACGAAAACGAGTTGGTGCGGTTGTGCGCCGCGGAGGCGCTGGGCGGTGTCGGCCGCGCGGAGGCGGAGGCCGTGGCGGCGCTCCTGCACCTGCTGGAGGATGCAAGCGATCTGGTGCGTATCTACGCGGTGGAGGCGTTGGGCTATCTGGGCGACCCGGGCGTGGCGGCGACGCTACGGGCGCGTCTGCCGCGCGAGTGGCCCGCGGTGCGGGTGTGGTACCACTATGCGCTGTGGCGTCTGGGCGAGGCATTCGCCTTCGCCGAGGTGCGGGAGGTGCTGCGGCGGGGCGACGGCTACCGGGCACGGCTGCAGGCGGCGACGGTGCTACGCCTGGCGGCGACGGACGAGACGGCAGACGCCTTTATCCACGCCCTCCGCGCCGCCGCGGAGCAGGAGCGCCACCCCCTTGTGCTGGACCACCTGCGGAAGCTGCTCTCCGAGCTAGAGGAGTGAGGACGGTGACGCGGCTTCGTCCCTGCGGAGCCACGCCGGGGTTGGCGGCTTGCGGTACTGCTCCAGGACCAGGGTGGTCCCGGAGGTATCGGTGAGGAGGTAGACCCGGTCGGCCGTGCGAAGCATGAGCCAGAACCCGTGCCCGAGCGAGCCGGCCGTGGTAAACCCGCGCTCCAGCACGGCGCGGTGCAGACGCTCCATCGCGATTCCGTGCCCGGAGTCCACGACCCACACCTGCAGATACCCCTGCTCCCGGTCGCTCAGGATGCGGACCCGGCCGCTGCCGTTCGCATGGACCAGGGAGTTCATGGCGGCCTCGCCGGCGGCGGTCAGCAGGTCGTTGATGCGGTCGGGCGACAGGCCGCACTCCGATGCCGCTATCATTAACTTCTGGCGCAGGGCACGCAGGTCCGTGGCGCTCGGCAGGATGAACACATCGTCGCGGTCCTGGGTCTTTTCCGCAGGCGGGGGCAGCTCCGCTGCCGTGTCGCAGAGGGTCAGGACGCCCTCCGTCACGGCAAACAGGATGTCTTTCAGGAAGGCGCGCTGCTGCTGTAGGTGCTCTGCCTGACGCCGAACGAGTTCGGTCCGCTCTGCCAGAAGGCGGGCCTTCTCCTCGTCGTACCGCTTCTGCTCCGTGATGTCGAGACAGGACCCGATGAACCCCAGGAACGTGTTGGTTGCTTCGGCGTAGCGGGGCACGCCGTGGTCCAGAATCCAGCGCCACTGCCCGTCGTGGCGGAGCATCCGGTACTCCATCGTGAAGGGTTCGCGGCGCGCGAACGAACTCTGGTAGGTCTCCAGGCAACGCTCCACATCGTCCGGGTGAACACTCTGGAGCCATCCGGTGCCCAGTTCCTCCTCCATCGTCCGCCCGGTGAAGTCCAGCCAGGGTTTGTTGAACCAGTCGCAGAGCGCATCCGTCCGGCTGGTCCAGATCAGCACGGGCGCGGCGTTCGCGAGGGCGCGGAAGCGCCCTTCGGACTCCACGTGCGCGTTCTGCGCCTCCTTACGGACGGTGATGTCCCGGAAGTAGGCAACGACGCCGGGCCGCTCCTCGTCCCCGTCCCCCGGGAGGACAATCGGTACCAGACGCACCCGGACCCAGCAGCCGATGGGGGCGGCATAGTTCTCGTACTCCCCCCCTATTCCCTCCGCCATCGCCCGCGCGAAGTGCCGCTGGAAGGGAAGGCCGTGCGCACCGGTGTTCGGGAAGACCTCGGCGACGGTGCGGTTCAGAATCTCGCTGCGCGAACGCTGCAGAAGCCTCTCGGCCTCCTTGTTCACGAGCAGGTAGCGCGTTTCGGCATCGAATACCGCGACGCCGTCGGTGTTCTCCTCGACCAATTGGGCCAACAGGTCGATCATTGGGGCCGCTTACCTCCTTCCCCTCGCCGCAGCCCGGCCGGGGGCGTCAGCGCGGCAGGCACGAGGAGAGCGCGGAGGAGGGCCGCCGCCCCAACGGCGGGGAAACCGGACTTCATACCGGGCAGGTTCGGTTCCGCCGCGCGCGATACCTCCTCGCGGGTCTGCCCTCACCCCCTGCTTTCGGAGCCCTCCGGTGCCCCCCCTGCCCCCTCCTTCGCAAGCGAAGGAGGGGGAGAGGCCGGATGGGAGCGGCGCTGCGCGCCCGAAGGAGAGGGAGAAGTTAGGGCGTGGGATGGTTAGATGAGGCCGAAGGCGACCATGGCGCGGGCGACTTTGAGGAAGCCGGCGATGTTGGCGCCGTCCACGTAGTTGCCGGGGCGGCCAAACTCTTCGGCCGTCTCATAGCACCGCTGGTGGACGCCCCGCATGATCTCCTCCAGGCGCTCCTCGGTGTGGGCGAAACTCCAGGCGTCGCGGCTGGCGTTCTGCTGCATCTCCAGCGCCGAGGTGGCCACCCCGCCGCCGTTTGCGGCCTTGCCCGGACCGAAGAGGACCCCGGCCTCCTGGAAGGCGCGGATACCCTCGGGCGTGGTCGGCATGTTGGCGCCCTCGGCGACCAATCGGCAGCCGTTCCGGATGAGTTTGGCAGCGTCCTCGCCGTTCAGTTCGTTCTGCGTCGCGCAGGGCAGGGCGACGTCGCAGGGAATCTCCCAGAGGTTGCCACCGGCGCGGTAGGCGACGCCGTCGCGACCAAGCCGGCGGGCGTACTCGGACAGGCGAGCGCGCTCCACCTCTTTGATCTCCTTGAGCAGTGCCAGGTCGAGGCCGCGCGGGTCGTAGACCACGCCGGAGGAGTCGGAGCAGGCCACGACCGTTCCGCCCATCTGGTGTATCTTCTCGATGGCGTACAGGGCCACGTTGCCAGAGCCCGAGACCACGCACCGCTTGCCCTCCAGGCTGTCGCGGCGCACCCGGAGCATCTCCTGAGCGAAGACGACCGTCCCGTAGCCGGTCGCCTCCTTGCGCACCAGCGAGCCGCCCCAGTCGAGCCCCTTGCCGGTGATGACGCCGGATTCGTAGCGGTTGGTGATGCGCTTGTACTGCCCGAAGAGGTAGCCGATCTCCCGTCCGCCCACGCCGATGTCGCCAGCGGGGACGTCGGTGTACTCGCCGAGGTGGCGGTGCAGTTCGGTCATGAAGCTCTGGCAGAAGCGCATCATCTCGTCGTCGGAGCGCCCCTTGGGGTCGAAGTCCGCGCCGCCCTTTCCGCCGCCGATCGGCATGCCGGTGAGCGCGTTCTTGAAGACCTGCTCGAAGCCCAGGAACTTGACGACGCCCAGGTACACGGACTCATGGAACCGCAGCCCGCCCTTGTAGGGTCCCAGGGCGCTGTTGAACTCGACGCGGAAGCCGCGGTTGATGTGGACCTCGCCGCGGTCATCCTGCCAGGGGACCCGGAAGATGATCTGTCGCTCGGGTTCGCAGATGCGCTCAAGGATCTTGTGCCGGCCGAACTCCGGGTACCTCTCCAGCACCGGCTTCAAGGAGCCGAAGACCTCCAGGACCGCCTGGTGGAACTCCCGCTCTCCCGGGTTCCTCCGGACGACCTGCTCAAAGATGGCCTCCAGCTCACTTCCTAACGACTCTCGCATGACTCGACTATTCTGCCTTCCTGAAACGTAGCGCTTTCAGCAGCGCAACGGCGCGCGCCTCCGCTGCCTACAGGGTACCCGCCCCGAACGGAAGACGCCCGTTCTGCCGCGCCGGGGCCGCAGCCGAGAAAAAGAGTCGGCCGGACCGGGCGGAGGCTTTCCAAGCGATGAGGCGGGTTATACACTACGGAGGCCGCCGCATGCTGCCGCGGCGCCTCCTGACATGACCGACACACCCTCCCCTGCCCCCCTGCCTCACCACATGCCGCTCCGGCGGCACATCTGCTTCCTGCTCGCGGCCTTCTGCTGCCTGCTCTGGTCGGGGGCGTATGTCACCGGGAAACTCGCCATCGGGACCGAGGAGACGGCGGGATTCGGGCCGTTCCGGGCGTCGTTCTTTCGCTTCGGGATATGCGGGATGTGCCTGGGCCTCTGGGGGGTGTGGCGCGACCCGCAGTCGCTGCGGGTGCGGCCGGAGGACTGGCCGACCTTCCTGCGCCTGGCGCTGCTGGGCATGTGCCTGACCTACGTCTTCAACTACCGGGGGCTTGCGCTGTCCACAGGGACCGCCGCCGCGCTCATTATGGCGACGGAGCCGGTGTGGATCGCGGCACTGGCGGTGATCTTTCTGCGGGAGCGGATGACGCAGGCGCGCCTGTTTGGCATCCTGGCGGGGCTGGCGGGCGCGGTCATGGTGGTTCTGTCGTCGCAGCAGCAGCAGCAGCAGACGCCGGCCGCGGGGGCCGCGCCGGAGACGGCCGCGGGCCTGGCGATGCTCGGTAACGCCCTGATGGTGTTCTCGCTGCTGTGGGAGAGCGCGGCGGTGCTGACGGTGAAGCGGCTGACGGCACGCTACAAGGGGCGGGCAATCCTAACGTACGAGTTCCTCCTGGGGAGCCTGATGCTGGCGCCGTTCGCGGCGTACGAGGCGCTGCGCGAAGGGCCGATCGCCCCGGCGCCCGCGGCGTGGGGGTCGTTCCTGTATCTGGTGGTCGGCTGCACGCTGGTGGCCTACACGGTGTGGTACCGGCTGGTGGAGGATGTGGACGCGAGCGAGCTGACGGTCTTTATCTTCCTGCAGCCGGTGACGGGGACGCTGCTCGGGGTCGCGGTGGAGGGCACGAAGCTCTCGCTGGCGACGGTGGCGGGGGCGGTGCTCGTGCTGGCGGGCGTGTGGGGTATCACGCGAAACAGCGCCACCGCCACCGCCACCGCCATCGCCACCGGGGACGGGGGAGGCGGGCGCGGGCAGTCCGGCGAAATCTAGCGCATGCGCATCTCATCCAATAAGAAACTGGTTTTCATCGGCGATTCGATTACGGACTGCGGCCGGGCGCAGCCGGTGGGCGAAGGGCGCGGCGAGGCGCTGGGCCGGGGCTATGTGGCCCAGGTGGAGGCGCTGTTCGAGGCGGCGCACCCGGAGGCGAACCTGAGGATCGTGAACGTGGGCACGAGCGGCCACACGGTGCGCGATCTGGCGGCGCGCTGGCAGCGGGATGTGATGGATCTGAAGCCGCACTGGCTGTCGGTGATGATCGGTATCAACGACGTTTGGCGGCAGTTCGACAGCCCGCACCAGACGGAGAAGCATGTGCCTCCGACGGAGTATGAGGAGACGCTGCGCCGCCTGGTGGCGGACACGCGCCCGCGACTGGAGGGGCTGGTGCTGATGACGCCGTTCTTCATCGAGCCGAACCGGGCGGACCCGATGCGGGTCCGAATGGACGAATACGGGGCGATTGTGAAACAGGTGGCAGCGGAGCACGACGCGATCCTGGTGGATACGCAGGCCGCATTCGACGCGGTGCTGGCGCACCGGCACCCGATGGCGCTGGCGTGGGACCGGGTGCATCCGAGTCAGGCGGGGCACATGGTTCTGGCGCGAGCGTTCCTGAAGGGGATTGAGTTCGACTGGAGGTAGGGTCGCCGCCCCCTGGTTGCCGTGGACTGAAGTCCCGGCTTCGGTGATTCAAGCCCGCCTCCGCGAGCGAAGCTCCGCTTCGTCGGTGCGGGCTCCTTGGGCCAGGTAGCAGCTACCCCACCTGGCAGCCCCCCTGGCCCCCTCCTTCGCAAGCGAAGGAGGGGTGCCGGCCCGATGGGCAGAGGGGGCGCTTACTTCTTGACGTGGGTGTCGAGCCAGGTGAGGGTGTCTTCGAGCAGCACCTTCAGGTCCGGAACGTGACCGCCGGGGATGTATTTGATGGCCTTGGGGTCCTTCGCCGCGGCGTACAGGCTCTCGGTGCAGGACTTCGGCACGATGGTGTCCTCGGTGCCGTTCAGGAACAGCAGGGGGCGCGGCGCGACCAGCGAGATGTAGCGAATCGGATCCACCTCCCCCATCACCGCCTCGATCTTCGCCGCATCTGTTTCGCCCTGCTCCCGGTACTTCTTGGCGAACGCGTGCTGGCTTGTGGTGATGAGCTTGCCCCAGTCGCCGCCCGCCGCCCAGAGCACGCCGCCCTTCAGGCGCGGCTCGCTCGCCACGAACACGCCGCCGATGATGCCCCCCAGAGACACCCCGACGTACCCCAGGCGGCTGGCGTCGATGTCCGGCCGGGTCGAAAGGTAGTCCACCGCGCGGCGCAGGTCGACCACGGTCTGCCCCGCCACCTCACGCATGCCGGGCAGGGCGAGGTCGGAGACGGGCTTGCCGCCGATCTTCTCACGCTGTCCGTGGCCCGCGATGTCGATGGCGACGCTGGCGTACCCCCGGCGCGCGAGGGCGACGCCGAGCAGGAGCATGTCCTCCTTGCGCCCCCCGAGGCCGTGCAGCAGGAGGACGCACGGGTGCTTCGTGCCATCGCTTTTGCTCCCCGGGATGGTCAGCAGGGCGGGTACGGTCTTACCGCCCCCCCCGGCATAGCGCAGGGAGTACGAGCGATTGGCGGGCGGAGCCGACTCGTCGAAGAGCGGCTTCGCTTCGGCGTTCAGCGGTGCGGCGGCGTCGTACGCCACTCCCCCGAGCGTCGTGGGTACACTGGTAGGGAGGGCGCTCGCGGCCGCAGCGGCGGCTTGCCGGCTTTCCGCGGCGCATCCGCCGGGAACGGTCAGAACCGCGGAGAGGGCCAGTAGGAGCGGCGCAAAGGCGAAACGGTGGCTGGATTTCATGACGTATAGAGAGAGTATAGCGTAACTGCGAGCGGACGACGCGTGTCTGATGCTCGGGCGTTATCAGTTTTTCGAGGACATGAACGTCTTAAGGAGTAGCGAATGAGACCCAACACAGCAGGCTCCGCGGCGAAGCGGGTTCTGGCACTGCTGGTGCTGACTATCAGTCTGGCGGCCGCGGCGCTCGCCGGGCCCTATGAGGATGCGAACCGGGCCTACCGGAGCGGGAACTACCGCGAGGCGGTCCGGATCGCGCAGGCGGGCATCAAGCAGAATCCCGACGAGACGCGCCTGTATGTGGCGCTCGGGGCGTCGAAGTGGAAGCTGGGCGACCGCGACGGCGCACGCGAGGCGTGGGACACGGTGATCCGGCGCGATCCCGGGTTAACGTCGGTAAACGACGACCGGGGTTTCCTGAAGCTGTACCGTGAGGTCGGGGGAAAGTTGCAGCCCGGCAAGGCGAACGCCCCGCAGGGCGGCAGCGCGGCGACGCTTGGCGAGGCGCGGGACATCCTCAACGCCCTGTCTACGGGCAGCGTGTATGTCCACCCCGATCTGCGGGGCGAGGTGAACCCGGCAGATCTGGAGGCCGCTGTTTCCGACGCGCGTCCGACCGAGGTCAAGGTGGTGGTGGTGCCGAAGCTTGGCCCCTACCCTACCCGCGCGGCGATGGCCGACGACCTGCGCAAGCAGCTGAACGTGGACAACGACGCCGTGGTGCTGGTCGTCACCCCCAAGGGCATCAGCGGCGCGAGTAAGCGACTCTCCAACCGGCAGATCGAGAACGCGGCGCTCCGCGGCGGCGCGGCGGAGGCGTACGGTCAGGGTGGCCTGGGCGCGGCGGCGGCAGCGGCGGTGCGCTCTCTGGGCGGCGCGGTGCAGAGCGACAAGACCGGGGACGCGACCCGCACAGGGAGCATCCTGCTGGTGGCGCTCGGCGCGGTCGGCGGCGTGCTCGGCTTCGTGACCCTGAAGCGCAAGCGCGAACTGGACGAGGCCAAGGCGCCGGTGGAGGCGCTGCGCCAGGAGGCGCTGAAGGACCTGTCCTATGTGGACGGCTACCTGGACCTGCTCCCGGCGGGTTCGGAGGCGGACGAGGCGCGGCGGCGGCGCGCGGCTGCCTATGAGCGCTACTCTACCGCTACCGGAATCCTGCTCCAGGCGAAGACCGCGGAGGATGTGCGACCGGCAGAGCCGCTGCTGCGGGAGGCGATTCGCGATCTGGAGGAGTGCCGCAAGTTGATCGACCTGGCGACGGGCGGAACGGGCGTGGCCATGGCCGCGCCGGAGTTGCCGTCGCTGGCGACCGATGAGAGCCGGGCACGGGCGCACCTGAAGAAGCTGGAGGAGGTGCGCAGCGCCGAGGAGGCGGCCCGCCTCCAGAGCGAGATCGAGGCGATTCCGGAGAGCGAGCGCGGCGTGTCGTTCTTCTCCGGCCAGCCGATGCCGAAGTCGGAACTGGTCCCGGTGACGCTGGTCATAGACGGCCAGAAGCGCACGGTGATGGCAACTCGCGAGGAGGCGGAGCAGATCCGCCGCGGCGAAACCCCGCGCGTGCGGGCCTTCGAGGACAACGGGCGCTACGTGCCGTGGTACGACCACCGGGGCTATGACCCGTACCGCGACTACTACCGTGGCTGGGGCTACGGCGGCCTGACCGGGATGGGGACGTTCGTAGACCTGTTCCTGCTGTCGCAGCTCTTTGGGGGCGGCCTGTTCGGCGGATACGGAGGCTGGGGCGGCTGGGGCTACGGCCCGGCCGTGATCGGCGGCTACCCGGGCGGTGGCTACGACCAGAGCGGCTTCGGCGGAGGCGGGTACGATCCCGGGCCGCAGTACGACCCGACGCCGGATAACACCGGCGGGTTCGACTTCTTCGGCCAGGGCGGCTACGACGAGACCTCCGACTCGGGCGGCTTCGGGTTCGGTGACTCCGGCGGCTTCGACTTCGGCGGAGGCGATTTCGGAGGCGGGGACTTCGGCGGAGGCGACTGGTAGGCCGCCGCCTTCTGAGGACACCATCCGGCGGGCGCGATCATCGCGCCCGCCGTTTTTCTTACAGGAAGGCGCACCTGTGGCACTTGACCTGGATCGGGAGCCGGAGGGCGACCGTTGGGAGAAGTGGATCGGAGGCGTCATCGCTCCCCTCCCGCTCGCCGCGTGGGGGCTGTACTGGATCATCACCCGTCACGCCGTCCTGCGCGGCAGGGGCGGCCCGACCGTTCTGGAAGGCGGAGGCGCCGTCGCGGCGGGCCTGACGGTGCTGTTCCTCGCCCTCTGCCTGCACTTTCACTACTTCTGGGGCCTGAATGAGAGCGCGACGATGCGGCGCTTCCACCCCTATGGCAAGGCGCTGGCCCTGCTCGGCCTGATTCTCTCCCTGAGCTACACGACCTGGTCTCTGCTCCGGCTGTTTATCGCCTGATGGGGGCGGGGGCGGTCCCCTACCCTGCCGGGTCGAACGGGTTACGCTTCTGGGTGTGAATCGCCGGGTCGGTGATCCGGCGGGCGTGCCCATCACAGTAAAGCGCGTTCGCTCCGTCGTTGTGGCGCGGATACTGCCAGTCCACGGTGACACCCCGGGTCGGCAGTACGAAGTCCCCCGGGCGGAACGGGTCTTGCTGCGCGCCGCCGTAGAAGAAGCGGTGTCCGCTCAGGGCGTTCGCCGCACCCTGGTTTGCGGTGTCCCAGAACAGGAAGGTCGCTGAGGGGGTGGCGACATCGGCGTCCGACTTCGGGGGATAACCGGGTTCGTAGACGGGAAGGACGCGTCCGCCGAGGGCGGCGTTGTAGGCATAGGTGGGCGCGTCGGCGGACGGACAGGTGAACGGCTCCATCCGCTCCTTCGCCTCCCGGTAGGGCGCCAGGCGGAGGGTCCACGCCTCGGCGTCGTCCACGAACGGGCGGGTCGCCCGCTCCAGGGTCTCGGCGCGCGGCAGGGGCGGGTACACACCGTCGTAGTCCTGGGCGTACAGAGCGGTCATCTGGTACAGCCGCTGGAGGTTTGTGGCGCAGGCCGTTCCGCGGGCGGCCTCCGCCGAGCGGCGGTAGGCGGACAGCGACAGGGTCAGGACGATGCTGATGATGACGGCGATGCACGCCCACTCGAAGAGGTACAGCGAGGGGCGTGAGCGGTCCGGCGTCGGGATGCCCGAGACGCGCCGGGAGCGCACCCGCGGCGGCTTCCCCCCTCCGCCCCTCCCTCCGCCCCCCCGTGATGGTTCGCTCTCAGAGGGCATCGGCGGCAACAGGCGGACGGGCAGGTCTTCGGGCGTGGACACGGGCGCGGGTCTCCAGGCGCCGCGTCGCGCGCGGCGGCGTGTGTGATGACGGTCGTTATTATTTCGATTGAATGCTTCGGTCGGTCCGCGCTGACCAGAAGTTGGAAGGTTGCAAGAAGCGAACCGAGAAACCCGGTTCTCGCTTGGTGGGAGAAAAACCTGCTGCGGCGGCCGGCTTCGCCCATGCCGTTGTAACGAATGAGAGAACATCGTGGTGGTTCGGTGTCAGGAACGGCGCCGGAATGGGCAAAGAATAGGAGGGCGGGGCGAAAGGCGCGAACCCCGACCCCGGAATTCGCGTAGATTAGGGTGTAACCGGGCGGGAAAGGGACTTCCTTTCCGACCCAAGCAGGGGAGCGTAAGGCGCCGCAAGGGCGGGCGCGACGGGACCGGGTGAGAGAGGCCGCCGTGGTATAATGTTGCCACTGTCGGCGGCGGCGGGTGTCTGGCCGGCATGCACGAGAGCGTGTGTGCCGCCGCCGACCCCTCCCTCCTGCCGATCCGTCGTCGCGGCAGCGCTTGTCCGGAAAACACGCAGTACAGGATTCCCTGCCGCTCGTGCGGCGGCGTGGCGAGGGGAGCCGCGCCGGAGGAGGCGTTTCGTTGAACCGTTATGCAAAGCTTGTGCTTCTGACGGTCGCTCTGGTGGTGTCGGTGATGCTGATCGGGAGACTGTTCGGCAGGCCGTTGCCCTTTGGCGAGCAGAGGGAGACGTTAAAGTACAGCCAGTTCCTGGAGAAGGTACGCAGCACCGGCGTCGTCTCCACAGGGACGATTCAGAAGGACAAGTTCCTCGGGGAGTACCTGGAGGCGCTCAGCCCGACCGGCAAGAAGAAGTTTGAGGTCGTCCTCCCGGATGCACCGGAGGAGCGCTCCCGCCTGATCGGTCTGTTGGAGCAGAGCAAGGTCACCTTTGATGTGGCCCCCATCAGCACGCTGGATGTCCTGGCGGGCCTGGTAGTGCCGCTGCTGCTGCCGCTGATGGTGATCCTGGTCTTCTACTTCTTTATTCTGCGCCAGGCGCAGAGCGGTGGGAACCAGGCACTCAACTTTGGCCGCTCCCGGGCGCGCCGTCTCGGCGATAACGTCCCCAAGGTGACGTTCGAGGATGTGGCAGGCGTGGAGGAGGCTAAGCAGGACCTCCAGGAGATTGTCGAGTTCCTCAAGAACCCGAAGAAGTTCCAGGCGCTGGGTGCGAAGATTCCGAAGGGTGTGCTGCTCCTGGGCCCTCCCGGCTCGGGTAAGACGCTTCTGGCCCGCGCTATCGCGGGTGAGGCGGCGGTCCCCTTCTTCCACATCTCGGGCTCCGACTTTGTGGAGATGTTTGTGGGGGTCGGCGCGTCGCGTGTCCGCGACCTGTTTGATACCGCCAAGCAGAACCGCCCCGCGCTGATCTTTATCGACGAGATTGACGCGGTCGGGCGCCAGCGCGGCGCCGGCTGGGGCGGCGGTCACGATGAGCGCGAGCAGACGCTGAACCAGCTCCTCGTGGAGATGGACGGCTTCGACCCGAACGCGGGCGTCATCCTGATTGCGGCCACGAACCGCCCGGATGTTCTCGACCCGGCGCTTCTGCGCCCGGGCCGCTTTGACCGGCGCGTGGTGGTGGATGCCCCGGACCAGTCCGGCCGGAAGGCGATCCTGACGGTCCACCTGCGCGGCAAGCCGCTGAGCGAGGACGTGGATGTGGACAGCCTGGCCCGTCGCACGCCCGGCTTCTCGGGTGCGGACCTGGCGAACCTGGTGAACGAGGCCGCCCTGCTGGCCGCGCGCCGCGAAAAGACGCGCATCGATATGGGCGACTTCGAGGATTCCATCGACCGCCAGATGATGGGCCCCGAGCGCAAGAGCCGGATTATGACCGAGGCGGTGCGGCGGCGCACGGCGCTCCACGAGGCGGGACACGCCATCGTGGGTGAGCTTCTGGCGAACTGCGACCCGATCCACAAGGTCACCATCCTGCCGCGCGGCATGGCGCTGGGCGTGACCATCAGCCTGCCGAACGAGGACCGGTACAACCGGACTAAGGCGGAGATGGAGGACCGGATCGCCATGGCCCTGTCCGGGCGCGTGGCCGAGCTTCTGGTCTACGGTGATATGGACACGGGCGCGGTGAGCGACCTGGACCGCGTGACCGACACGGCCCGCGCGATGGTGTGCGAGTACGGCATGAGCGAGCGGCTTGGCCCGCTGCGCTTCGGCCGGCGGCACGGCAGCCCGTTCCTGGGCCGCGATGGCTTCACGGAGGAGCGTGACTACTCCGAGGAGGTCGCCCAGATTATCGACGGCGAAGTGCGCGCCATCATCGATAAGAACTACAACCGGGCGCACGAGATCCTGGACGCCAACCGCCACGTGCTGGAGCGGATCACGGATGTGCTGATGGAGAAGGAGACCATCAACCGGGATGAGTTCCTGCGCCTGATGCACGACGCGGTTCCGCCCGCGGAGGGTGGCCGGCAGCCCGAGCAGCCGAGCGAGCCGCCCGCCGAGGGTCCCAGCCCGGAGGGTGCCGAGTCGGGTGAGGACGAGACCTCGCCGAGCAAGCAGCGCCCGCTGATGCCGCGCCCGCGCCTCGAACCCGGGATGGCATAGGCCGACGTTTCAGGGAACGCCAGAGATGCCCCTGCCCCTGACGGTGCTCAGGGACAGGGGCTTTCTTGTGCGGAATGCAGTAAACTCTATCAGGATCCAATAGGATCAGGATTCAACAGGAGGCTCGGTTTCGCGTGAGCGACGACCGCAATGCGACAAGTTACCGTCTGACACGCCTCGTGCGCACGCAGACGAGTGAGATTTATCTCATCTGGGACGAAGACAGGCGTCTGGGTCAGCTCGACCTCCACTACGCCCACGACACGATCCACGGCACTCTGATCCTGGAGGGGGACCTGTCCCTGGAGCAGGAGGAGGGGCTGATCGCGCAGATCGATGACGATATCGTTCAGGCGTACCTGCCCAGCTTCGACCGCGAGGACTTCCTGATCACGGTCTTTCGGGGCGAGGAGATCAGCCACTATACCGACTCCTCCGGCGCCATGGATGACATGGACGAAGAGGACGAGGAGTAGTATCCGGAGGCGAAACGACAATCGGCAACCGCGCCGCGAGGGCGAGCAGCGGTTGCCGATTGTTATTTGCGTGACGCCCGGCTGGGGGCGTTCGGGCAGGGGCTACGTGCCGCGCCCGATCGTCGCGGGCGCGGGGCCGGGAGCGTCGTAGTCCGGTTCCACCAGGTCCGCGATGGGACCGGTGGTATTGACGGCGGTGGTCTGGAGGGCGGCGATAGCCCGTCCGACCTCCTCCTCGGGACCGGTCAGGCGGACTTCCGCCCAGCCGCCCTCTTCGCTCAGCATCGCCCGGCGGATGGTCACGGTGAGGCGGAACTTCTTCGCCAGGTCGTTGAGGATCGGGAGGTCGTACATATCCCGCTGGAAGACCAACTGATACACTTCGCTAATCTGAGCCACGGTTGCGCTGTCCTTGCTGCTGTTGTGCTGTCGTTCTCGGGGGTCTCTGATGCGTCAGCCGCCGGCGATCGCCGGGACGATGGACACTTCGTCGTTCTCCTTGAGCGGGGTGTCCTTGCCCTGGAGGAACCGGATGTCCTCGCCGTTGACGTAGAGGTTCACGAACCGGCGGGGGTTCCCCTCCTCGTCCATCAGCGGCTTACCGAGGCCAGGATGGGCGGCGTCCAGCGACTTCAGTAGCGCGCCGATGGTGTCGGCGTCCGCGCTCACGGTCTCCTGCTCGCCGGTAAACTTGCGAAGCGGTGTCGGGATCAGCACCTTGACGGTGGGCATGGTAATCAACCTCGTGTGAATTGCGTAGCGATACGTTCGGCGAGCGCGCACGCCTCCCGGGCGTCCCGCGCCTTCAGTTTCTCCCCATCGGGGCGCACCACGGTCACGCCGCCGGTGCAGTATCCCCGGCAGAGGGTGGGCAGCACCGGCAGTTCCCCGCCTGCGCCCGTCTCCACCGCATCGTAGATGGCGCGGTGGCCGGGTTCGGCGCCGCAGCGCGGCCCGCAGCAGACTTTGATGCCGGCGCCCACGGCGTCAGCCCCCCAGCGTGTCGAGCACGGAGCGGATGTTCTCGCCCCGAACGCAGGTGAAGATGGGCGTGTCGCGCAGGGTGTACTTGCTGGCCTCGGTGTGGCGGAGCTCCATCACCAGGTCCACGAAGTCGGAGACCTGGTTGCTCTCGAACGCCACCACCCACTCCTGATCGTCCAGGCCGAACGAGTAGACCGTGTTCAGGTGGATGCTCGGGTAGCGGTGCCCCACCTCGATATGCTCGCGCATCGCTCGGCCCCGCTCCTCGTCCGAGAGGGCAAACCAGGCGCGCGTCTTCACGAAGGGGTACACGAACAGGTACTTGTACTCTCCGGGCCGGATGATGCCGCGCTTGGGCTCCTGGGACGGGTGGATCGTGGGGTCCAGGTAGGTCGAGCGCTTCGCCTGCCCGAGGAATGAGTAGGAGCGCTTTAGCCACGCGCCTAGTCCCGTCGCCAGGAGGCGCGTGTTCATCTCCTGCAGCGTCTCCAGATCGTAGGCGACCCGCCAGAGCAGGAAGTCGCAGTCGGCGCGGGTGGCGACCGTGGAGAACGGGATAACGATGGAGCGCCCCCGGTAGTCGTCAACGACCCGGGCGAACTCCTCCTTTCCCGCCTTGCGCTCCGCCTCGGGGAGCCGCCGCCAGGCGGGGTCCACCTGGAAGAAGAGGTAGTTCACAAACTGTCGGGGGGTGTTCTCTGTCGTATCCGCCATATCGCTCTTATTGTACCTCACGCCGACCGACGATGCTGGGTAAGGCGTGGGCGGGCCGACCGGAAACGCCTCGGCGCGCCCACGCTTCTCCCCCTTGCTTTTATCCCTTGCGGCGCGCGAAGTCGCGGAGCAGGTCCGCCAGAGCGGCGCAGCCCTCTGCCGGGAAGGCGTTGTAGACGGAGGCGCGGAAGCCGCCGACGTTGCGGTGTCCCTTCAGGCCGTCCATCTGGTTCGCCTTCGCCTCGGCCAGGAACTCCGCCTCCAGGGACGTGTCGCGCAGGCGCCAGGTGATGTTCATCAGCGAGCGGTCGGCCTTGTCCGTGACCGCGGGCTCATAGACCTGCGGCGCGGCGTCCAGCGCGTCGTAGATGAGGCTCGCCTTCTCCCGGTTGCGCTTCTCGATGGCGGCCACGCCCCCCTCGCTCTGAATCCACTTCAGCACGAGGTTGACCACGTAGATCGGGAAGACCGGCGGCGTGTTGTAGAGCGACTCCTTGTCTGCCTGCACGGCGTAGGAGAGCATCGGCGACAGATCCTTGTTCGCGGTCTCCAGGAACGCCTTCTTCGCCACGACGATGGTCACGCCCGCCGGGCCGGCGTTCTTCTGGGCTCCCGCGTAGAACAGGGAGAACTTGCGGAAGTCACGGGCCACGGCGAAGATGTCGGACGACATATCCGCGGTGAGCGGCGCGCCGTTCAGGTCCGGCAGGTCGAAGTACTGCGTCCCCTCAATGGTGTTGTTCGTGGTGATGTGGGCGTAGCGGGCGGCGCCGGGCGCGGAGGGGCTGAGCGCCTTCGGGATGCGGTCGTACTTCGTGTCGGCGGACGACGCGGCGACGTTCACGGTGCCGACGCGCTTCGCCTCTTTGATCGCCTTATTGGACCACTCGCCGCTGTCCACATAGTCCGCGGTCTGGCCGGGCGCCAGGAAGTTCATCGGCAGCATGGCGAACTGGAGCGACGCCCCGCCGCCCAGGAGGCACACCGTGTACTCGTCGGCCGAGAGGCCCAGGACGGCCAGCACGTTCGCGAGCGCTTCCTGGTGGATGGCGTCGTAGTCCTTCCCCCGGTGGCTGACCTCCAGGATGGACATGCCGGAGCCGTTGATCTCTTCCACTCCCTTCTTCGCCTCTTCGAGGACGGGGACGGGCAGAATGGCTGGGCCGGCGCTGAAGTTGTAGATTCGGTTCATGCTTTACTTCCGGGTCTGAGTGTCGCACGGCCCGGCAGAGCCGGGCCGTGTCGCTGCTGCTTCCGAAAGCAAGTATAGCACGGCGGGGGCGGGCCGGTCATGGCCAGCCCGCCCCCGCCGCCCGGTTGGAGACTTATCGGTCGAGGTCGTTGAAGGAGAAGATGACCCGCGCCCGGTCCTCCGGCCGGATCCCCTTGCCGGGGTCCGTCACGATGGCCTGGGCGCTGTCGGACTCGACGGAGGTAACGCGCACCCGGCCCACGCGTTCCCGGCCGCGGAAGATCACCATCTCCTGCCCGGGGCGGAGCCCGCCGCGGCTGCCCTGGTTCAGGGTCACCTCGTCCTGGCCACGACTAATCAGCACCGTGGCCGCGGGGAGGGTGTAGTTGTTGATGGAGCGCGCGGCGAGGAAGGCGGCGTTCTCTACCGCGCTGAGGACGCGGTTCTGGTCCGTAAGGCCCTCCTCACGCGGGGAGGGGGTGCGGGAGAGTCCGGTCTCAATCGCCCCGTTGGCAGACTCGCCCGAATTCACATCGTTCAGGGCGACGGCCAGAGTGGCGCGCACACGCCCGGGAGAGGCGGACTTCGCCCCCTCGCGGGTCAGCTTTACCACCGCGCCGGTCGCCACGTAGTCCGCGCCCAGCGCCTGCCCAACCTTCTGGAGCGCGATGCGGTCCAGAGGCGACGCCACGCCCAGTTCATCGATCTGGCGCAGGAGCTGCTCGCGGGGGATCACGTCCCACTTCCCGGAGCGGGTCAGCTCGGTCACCAGGGCATCGGTCGCCTGGCGCGCGAGGATGCGGTCCTCCGGGTCCGCGAAGTTCTCGAAGTCAAAAACGGCCACCTGCGGCAGCCGCGCGAGCTGCGCCCGCGCTGCGGGTATGGACGGGGCAACAGCCAGCACGGTCAGCACGAGCAGGATGGCGACGGCGAGCGGCACACGCCGTCGGGCGCAGGTCGAAGAAGTCATAGGATTCCTCCGGGGATCGGGCACGGGTCAACGTCTGCCCCTTTGGACCCACCCCTGCAAATACGGCTTCACCAGGGCCGGAGGTTTCGCGGCTACTTCGTGTAGAACTTCGCCTTGTCCCGGGGGGCGCCGGTCTCCTTGAGAATCGGGCGGGAACGGCGGACGAGTTCGCTCATAGTAACGATGGTATAACCGCGGGCACGGAGGCCACGCACGATGTCCCCCACGGCAGCGACGGTATTGTCCGGGGCGTTGTGCAGGAGCACGATGCTCCCGGGCTCCACAGTGTCCAGCACGAACTTCGTGAGGCGCTGCGGGGTGTGGGGCGGCATCTCGAACTTGATGCCGTCCGTGGTCCAGTAGGCTCCGGCCATTCCCATGGTGCGAGCGGCCTCGACCACCGCGGAGTTGAAGTTGCCACCGGGCGGGCGGTAGAAGCGGGGGCGCTTGCCTGTCGCCTGACGCACCACCACAGATGTCCGGCATAGCTCCCGCTCCAGCGCCGTGGTGGTCAGAAAGGTCAGGTTCGGGTGGGAGTAGGAGTGGTTCCCGATCTCGTGGCCTTCGTCGACCATACGCCGCAGCAGGTCCGGATTCTCCTCCGCGCGCAGGCCCACCACGAAGAAGGTTGCCCTGGCGTTCGCCGCCTTCAGCGCATCCAGCAGCGCCGGGGTCCGGTGCGGCGCCGGGTTCGGGCCGTCGTCGAACGTTAGCGCGACGAGCTTCTCCTTTGTCGCCCCCTTCCAGATACCCGTGTACGGGCCGGCAGCCTCCTGGTGGAACTGACGCAGCGAGGCGCGCGCATTGTGGAAGTTCGGGTCGATGGCGACCACGCACTCGATGTGCGAAAGCGCCGTCTCGCTGTCGCCGCGTGCGACCGCCCGCTCTGCCAGGGCGAAGTGCGCCGCCTTGCGGCTGGGGCGGGGCGAAAGGAGCTGCGCGAGCCGCGCCCGAAGCTCCCCGCGCTGCTCCTCCGTCATGTGGTCGCGCGTCTTGGGGGCGTCCTCGTTGTGAACGCGCAGGGTGCGGGTCGTTTCACGAATCGGGCTGCGGTTCCGGTCGTAGACCGTGATCCGCAGGGTGTACAGGCCGTTAGGGACGCGCGCGCTGTTCCACGTACTATTGTAGGGCGCGTAGTTCGTGGTCGCGGTGAACAGGCTATCGTTCACGGTGTAGGTGACGTAGCCGATACTGGGCGTCGGGATGTCCGCAGGCGGCGTCAGCGTTACGCGCCCGGACACCGCCGCGCTGCCCGCAGGCGGCTGTGGGAACTCGATGGCGGTGGGCAGACCCGGCGCGCCGCCCTGCGCCCCCAGGTCCTTCTCAAAGGGGAGCAGGATCGCCCTCTCTTCGACAAGAGGCACCATCTCCGGCCGGGTGACCAGCGCCTTCAGCAGCGCCTCCCCACGAGAACCGTCGCCTCCGCGGAGCGCGGCGAAGGCGGCAATCTCCAGGGAAAGCAGGTCGGGTTCGTCCGCGGTGACCGCCGCGGTCGCGGCGCGGACCGCAGCCACCTCGCCGGTCAGTACCTGGACGTATCGGCGCAGGGCAGGCACCCGGGCGTTCGGCAGGGCATCGTCGGGAACGGCCTTCAGCAGCGCCGCGGCGTCGGCGGGCCGCCCCTGCGCGAGCGCGGCGAGGGCGCTCCCCACAGCCCCCAGTTGCTCTTCCGGGGCAAGCGCCCGCGCCCGCGCGAACTCGGCGGCGGCGCGAGTGGGGCTGCCCGTATGCAGGTAGAGCGTCCCGAGGGCCAGCAGAGAAAGCGGGTCGTTGCGATCCTGGAGCAGCGCGGCTTTGAGTGTCGGGAGGGCCTGTGTGTGCCGCCCCTCCTCCATAGCCGTCAGGGACTGCTCCAGTGCGGCGGTGTAGGTGATGCGAGCGGAGACAAACTCTGAGGCTCGCGCAGGTGCTGCCGCCGGCGTGGCTACCCCCCCGAGAGCCGAAAGCGTCAGACCGAAAAGTCCCACGGCGACTACGGCGGTGCGGCAGCAGCAGCGGCGGCGGTGCCCGCGCGAGTGTGTTCTCCTCATACCACCCCGTAGTCTACCGGACGTCCCCCCGCGCGGCAAACCGATGCGGGGCGTTCCCGACAGGTGGCCACGTCGCGGAAGGCATCCATTACAACAGGCAGCGAGACGCCGAACGCCTGGAAGCCCTCGGCGTCGCTCGCTGCCTGCGTCCGGCGCTCGCGCGACCAGGAGCCCCCGTGGTTCGGACGTCTTATCGACGCCCCCCGCCTTACTTGTAGGCGGTCAGGGGGAGCTTGGACTCGCCCATGAGGTAGGTGTCCACGCCGTGGGCGGCCTCGCGGCCCTCGGCGATGGCCCAGACGATGAGCGACTGGCCTCGCCGGGCGTCTCCTGCCGCGAAGACGCCGGGGACGCTGGTCTGGTAGTCCTTCGCCGCGGCGATACTGCCGCGCTCGGTGTAGGCGACGCCCAGGTTGTCCAGAAGCGAGCCAGCCTCGGGGCCGGTGTAGCCGATGGCGATGAGCACCAGGTCGGCGTCGAACTCCACCTCGCCGTTCGGCACCGCCACGAGGCCGCGGCGCCCGCCGACACTGCCCTCGCCGGGCATGACGCGGACACCGTGCAGCTTCTTGACCTGGCCGTTCTCGCCCGAAAGGTGCGTGGTGTGGAAGCCCCACTCGCGGACGCCTCCCTCCTCGTGCGCGGGCGAGGTCTTGAGGATGTTCGCGGGCTGCGGCCACCAGGGGTTCAACTCCGGCTTATTGCTCGGCGGCTCGGGGTGAATCTGGAACTGGCGGACCGAGGCCGCGCCCTGCCGCAGCGCAGTGCCGTAGCAGTCGGCGCCGGTGTCGCCGCCTCCGATGATGACCACGTGCTTGCCGCGGGCGTCGATCTCGGTCTCCCACTCGCAGGTATCCCCGGCGCAGCGCTTGTTCTGCTGGGTCAGGTAGTCCATAGCGAAGTGGACGCCCTGAAGCTCGCGGCCGGGGATATCCAGGTCGCGCGGCTTGAGCGCGCCAACGGTCAGCACAACGGCGTCGAACGCGTTGCGCAGCTCCTCGACCGTGAGGTCTACCCCGACGTTGACGCCGGTTCGGAAGGCGATGCCCTCCTCCGCAAGCTGGTTCAGGCGGCGGTCCAGGTACTTCTCCTTGTCCATCTTGAAGTCCGGGATGCCGTAGCGCATCAGGCCGCCCAGGCGGTCGTCCCGCTCGAACACGGTGACGTAGTGCCCGGCGCGGTTAAGCTGCTGGGCGCAGGCGAGGCCCGCCGGCCCGCTGCCAACCACCGCGACGCGCTTCCCCGTCCGCTCCGACGGCGGCTCGGGCACAACCCAGCCCTCTTCGTACGCCCGGTCGATAATCGACATCTCGACGGACTTGATGGTCACCGGGTCATCGTTGATGTTCAGGACGCAGGCGTCCTCACAGGGCGCCGGGCAGAGTTTGCCGGTGAACTCCGGGAAGTTGTTGGTGGCGTGGAGCGCCGCGATGGCCTCCTTCCAGCGTCCTCGGTAGACCAGGTCGTTCCAGTCCGGAATCAGGTTGCCGAGCGGACACCCCGAGTGGCAGAACGGGATTCCGCAGTCCATGCACCGCGACGCCTGCGCCCGCAGGTGGTCTTCCGCCATCGGCAGGTAGACCTCGCCCCAATCGCGCAAACGTTCCGGCACCGGGCGCCGCTTCGGTCCCTGCCGCTCCAACGTGATGAATGCTCGACTATCGCCCATAAACCTCTTTCAGACTCCCCAGAGGTCCGTAGACCCCGTTTCCTGTGTTCGTTCAATGCGGCGCCGTGCGTCGCTCCGGCGGGAATAGTTCGTCAACCACGATGCGCCACCCCGGCACTGCGGGTTCGGCCTCTCGACCGCGAAAACCGGCGTGCCTTCGGGAAGCGCATGCCCGAGGCCGAGATAGGAGCCGGCATCGGGGCAGTTCGCGGGCATGCAGACGCAGGGAAATGAAAATCTCGCCCGCAGCATATACCGGCAGCGCGCCCGGTCGGGTCACCGGGAAGTGGACGATACCGCCCTATGCCCCGTTCTCCCCCTCCCCCATTATATCCGCTTCCCGGTGACCCGACCGGACGAGGGCGAGAAGGAAGCAGGCAAACGCGACAACAGACGAGACGGTGCGCAGGACGCTGAACGTGTGCCAGCGGTCACGGACCGCCTCCCAGTCTGCCGGGGGCGCGGCGGGGTCCCACTTCAAGATGGCAAAGTTTATCGGGGCGTTCACCGCCATCGTCGTTACGAAGGCGCCAAGCAGAAGGACCAGAAAGCCCGCCAGAGCCAGGCGGTACGCCCCGCCCCCGGCTTTACGCAACTGCCAGGCGGCGATGCCGCCCGCAATCAGGCCCACCATGATCGGCAGCGGCGCCACGGGAGGGACATCTGCGGCCTTGATAAGTCCCTGCATCACCCGCGTGTATTCGGCGGCGGGAAGCGACGCCAGCACGCGGTCGATGATGCCGACGAACGTCACCATCAGGCCCGCGAAGAGTCCGGTGCCGAGGGCGGCCCACAGGAGCGCGCCCCGGCCCGGAACGTCGCGCCGCGGTGTCAACTTACGCGGTCCCCGCTTCGGGCGAGCAGAGCAGCACGATCTTGCCGCCGACGCTGCCCTTTTCCAGCATCTCGTTCGCCTGCGCCGCCTCGGTGAGCGGCAGCTTCGCGACGACGCGCGGGTGCAGCTTCCCCTCGCCGAGCAGGGCAAAGAGTTTGGGCAGGTCTTCCTTGTACGGTTCCTTGTCTTTGCGGTAGAGCGCGGTGACGCCGTAGAACGTCACCTTGCGGCCCGCGGGGAACATCTTGTGGATGGCGAACGAGACCATACCCTTGAAGACGTCGGTGTTGTCGGCGTGGCCGTCCTTGACCGAGGTGGTGAACCCATAGAGGACGGTGTGGCCGCCGTGCTTCGTCAGCGCGAAGCACTTGTTAACGTGGTCGCCGCCGAGGCCGTCCAGCGCCGCGTCCACGCCCTCGTCCCCGGTCAGGTCGCGCACGACGGGCACGTAATCGCCCTTCGTGTAGTCCACGGGGACGCCCCCGAGTTCTTCGACCAGACCGGCCTTCGACGGCGAGCAGAGACCGTAGACCGTCACGCCCGCCAGCCGTGCGAGTTCCAGAAGGGCCTGCCCAACGCCGCCGCTGGCGCCGTTGATGAAGATCTTCTGGCCGGCCTCCACCTGCGCCTCGCGGTGCAGCAGCTGGTACGCCGTGACGTAGTTCAGCACCAGACAGACGGCCTCGGCCGGGTCGAGGCCGTCCGGCACCGGCACCAGATCGTCAGGTGAGAGGTAGACGTACTCGGCGTAGCCCCCGTGGACCGTGAGGGACGCGACCCGCTGCCCGGGCGTGAAGCCGCTCACCCCCTCGCCCAGCGCGTCCACCACGCCAACGATGTCGTATCCCGGCGCAAACGGTATCTTTGGGGCGTACGGGTAGTAACCGTAGCGCATCACGACATCGGTGAAGCCGACGCCGGTGCAGAGGACCTTGACCCGCACCTCGCCGGGCGCCGGCGCACGCAGGTCGTTTTCCGTGACCTTCAGGACTTCCGGCCCACCCTTGCGGGTGATGACAACGCTCTTATACGTGGGCATCCCCGCTCCTGTTATCGCTGCTGCGGCTGCGACGCGTACGATACGACGATGCTGGTGGTGGTCTCTCCCTTGCCCCGGAGGAGCACGATAGTCAGCACTCCGGACGCGTCACGCCGATGGAAGATGACATGGCCGTTGCCCTCCAGGTCGATCTGCGCGCGGCCGGACGCTTCGACGTCGACGCCGTTGATGTGCGTGCCGGCGCTGAACAAACTGCGGTTGCGGCCCGCGGTGTAGTCCATCCGCGTGGAGGGGCTAACCCGCGAACGATAGAAGTTTGCTACCTTGCCCAGGGAGTCCTGGGTTTCGTATTCGCGCGTTATGAAGTTTCCGCTTCGCCCTATACCCTGGTTTTTGGCCCCCGGGTATACGAAGTCCTCAAGGTTCAGCGGAGTTGCCGCCGTTGCCCCTGTCACCGCCGGTGCGGGCGCTCCATGAGCGGCCACCCGTACGGGTGGCCGCTCATGGAGCGC
>CALEKU010000067.1 GCA_937902745.1 uncultured Armatimonadota bacterium | reverse complement strand
GTCCGCCGGGCCGTACAGATACGTCCCGGCGCTGCCTCCGCCTCCGCCTCCGCCTTCGCTCTCCTCCTCGTCCACGATCGCCGCGCCCACCATCCGGTACAGCGTCTCGAAGACGCGCGGGTCTTCGATCGGCACGGCGTCCGCGTAAAAGAACGTGGACGCCCAGCGAGCCGCCTCTTCGCGGCTCATTTGCCCGTCTTCCAGAGCCTGTAACACCTCCGCCACCTGTCGGCGCGTCGGCTCTTCGCGCATAGCCTTATCCCCCGCCGCGGCCCGCTCCGGGCGTACGCCGCGTTACTGGGAGATAACGGCACGTCACGCCCGGCTCCAACAGTGGATCGGCCGTATCCGCCGCGCGCCCCGCTTACTGCGCGGGCGGACCGGTCAGCCAGAAGTCACGCGGATAGAGGCGGAACAGGGTGGTCTGCGGGCCCAGATGCTGTTTCAGGTAGTGCTCATAGGCGTCCAGCTGCTTTTCCGGGCCGATCACGACGTAGTGCGCCCCGGCGGGGGGAGTCGTTGTCGCTTCATCCCCGGCTTCGTAGCCCGGCAGGAGGCCGCGCATCACGGGCGGCAGCCGGTCGTACACCGCCGATACCAGGTCCGGGCGATCTCGCAGGGCCAGCAGGCGTGTGCGGAAGTTGCGTACCACCGCTGGGGTAACGCCATCCGCCAGGTCGTCCGCCATAGCGAAGGCGCGGGCCTCGAAGCCCCGGGCGGCGCGGCTGCGGATGATGTTGGCGAAGGCGTACTCTACCAGCGCGGGCTTGCTGGGCGCAGCACGGACGGTCTCGGCAACAAAGCCCACCGTCTGCGGCAGGGTTGGCGTGTGGTCTGCGTAGTAGGAGACGCGGCCCCGGGCGAGGTCCAGGCCGATGCCATTGCCATAGGCCAGGCCCGCCCCCCAGGTCTTCATAAAGACGCTATCCGCGCCGCCGCCGGCATACAGGCTCGCCGCGAGGAGACGCAGCAGGGATTCGTCGCTTGTGTCGGCGTACGAGGCGGACGGTGTCTCGTTCATCACCACGCCGCCCTTCATGCTCGGTGCCAGCAGGCCGACAAACACCGGGTCGGCGCTCGGCGCGCGCTCCCGGAGCCGGGCGGTGACGATGCCCGGACCCGCAACCGGGGCGACCCGCGGGGGCGCGGGGGCCTTCGTCAGGGTGCCGACCAGCCCGTCGAGTGGCGCCGTGAGCTGCTTCTGGAGCGTGGTGGAGCCCACCAGCGCGACCCGTGCCCGACCCGTGGTGAGGAGGCGCGCCCGGAGGGCTTCCAGGCGGCGGAGGGCTTCCCGCGGCTCCACAGAGAAGTCGCGGGCGAACTCACGGCACAGAGCCTCCCAATCCCGGGCGAGCGTCTCGTCGGGGAGGTCCCCCAGGTTCGCAGCCAGGTCGTCCGCGGCATCGGCGGCGAGCGTCTTCGCCGCGGCCGGGAGCGCCCCGTGCGCCGCGGCGACCGGGCGCAGTTCGGCGGGCAACTCAGCCGAGGGAGCGGCCGCTCCCTTCTTCAGCGCGGCCAGCAGGGCGCTGAGGGCGGCACGCCGGTCCGCTGTCGGGGCGTCCTGGGCTGCGTGCCCGAGAAGCGGCAGGAAGGCGAGAAAGGCTTTGCCGTCCGCGGGTGTTGGGGCCGCCTTCAAGCGCCAGCGCAGCCGCTGCAACTGGTGGGCACGGGTCAGGAACGAGCCGGTGGTCAGGGCGAGCGGCTGCGCCTGGTCCCGCCACGACGTCCGGACGGCGCCGGTCCAGAACTCCTCCTGCCCGAGCATCGCGTTGCGCAGCGCCGCCAGTTCCTGGTCTACCACGTCGCGCAGACGGGGCAGGTTGTCCTCACGCCAGTTGGGCGCGGTCAGTGTAGTCTGCATCCACGCTACTGCGCGGCGTGCCTCGGTGGCGTCGTTGCCCGCCCCGGTAAGCGCCAACTCGTACCGACCCGCTGCCGGGTTTGTGTTGAAGGAGGCGCTCAGAGAAAGGATCTCGCGCCGCTGCCGCTGCAGCGTCTCTTCGTAGCGGAGCGGTTTACCCTTCTCCACCACGCCCACGGAATCCAGGAGCGTGGGCAGGGCAGCCAGGTAAACCAGGTCATCGCCGGCCACACCGTCCAGACGCAGGCTCAGGCGCACCGTCGCTGAGGTCATCGTGTCGAAGGTCGCCGCGAACAGGGGGACGCCGCCCGCCAGCGTGGTCTGTCGGAACTGGAGCGGGTCGTCGAGCGTCAGCGGCGGCTTGTCGAGGAACCGGGCGCCCGTGGCCTCCTGCGCGGCGGCGATGGCCTCCTGCCGCGCAGTCTCCGCATCATAGTCGGCTTTGTACCGGCGGATCGCCTCCGCGTCGTCCGCGGCGCCGTACACCGTCTTCAGGCGCGCAACCTCGGCCGCGATGCGTTCCGCGCGCTCCTTCTCCTGCTGCGCCAGCAGAGCCGGGTCCGCCTTCGCTGCCGCCGCGTAGGGCGTGACGCCCAGGATCTTCCACTGGCGCAGAAGCGTGCGCCATGGGTTCGCCTTCCCCGTCAGGCGTCGGTCGAGCGCATCAAGCTGCGGAGTCAGCAGCACGGACTTGCGGAAGCCGGGTGTCCGCTCCAGAAGGAGCCCCAACTCCATCCACGCGGAGGAGGTGAAGCGCTCGCCGAACCCGGGCGGCGAGTTGACCAGCTTGGCCTGGCTGCGTCGGTAGGCCACGATGCGCGTCCGCAGCTTGGCGTTGAAGGCCAGAAGCTCCGGGGAGCCGTCCGGCCACGCCGCGATCTTCGCTACCTCGTCCATCACCGCCTTGCGGATCGCGGCGACGCCCTGCTCGTTCAGCGTGGCCGGGCGGACGTCGGAGAGCCCGACGAACACCGGGAAGCCCGGATCGTTCGGCGTCCAGGCGTACACCCCCTTCGCGCCGGTGTCGAGTGCGCGCGTCTTCGCGTCGATGAAGCGCTTATAGAGCGGTGTGTCGGCATCGGATGCCAGATTGTCGAAGAACAGCGACATCAGGAGGTAGTCCTCCGGGCTCAGCTGTCGCTCTGCGGGCCAGGCAAGAGCGACCTCGCCCGGCTGCTCCGCGCTCCGGTCCGGGAACGAAACGATCTGCAGGGCGCCCCCGGGCGCGGGGGCGGGCGGGGGGAACGCAGGGACGGAGGAAGAGGAGACAGCGGCGGCGGCAGCAGCGCGGGTCCCCGGCTCCAGGGACGACAGGATCGCCCCCACGCGCTGCAGCACCGAGGCCAGCGGGAGGGAGGCCGGGAAGGAGCCCACCATGCCCATGTTCCCGAGGCGGTAGTTTGCCTGGTGGAACGTGCGTATCTCGTCCGGGGTCAGAGTACGCAGGGCTTCGGGCGTGCCGCCCGCCTCGAAGGCAAGTGGGTGGTTCGGGCCGTATACCGCGGTTCGCAGCGCCCGGAAGAGTTGCGAACCGCTCTTATCCATGGTGCTGACCATCTCGTTGTAAACGGAGCCCTTCTCCTCCAGGCGGAGCGAGCCATCCGGCCCGGCGGTGACGCCGAAGTTGCGCACCTCGCGGCGCACCTCCTCGTCGGTGTAGTCCGGATGCAGCAGCGCGTCCAGGCGCATCTGGAGCTGGTCGTAGAAGGCGTCCGCGCCCGCCGTGGTATTGAAGAAGTAGCAGGTGCGCCAGGGCATGGTATAGGCGCTGGAGGCGGACATGGTCAGCGCTTCCGCCGTGCCGACCGCGCGCCCCTTGTTGCCCTTTCCGAGAAGCAGATGCTCCTGGGTGTGGGGCTCGCCCTTGTCGGAGGTCGCCGGGCTGTTGACCCACACGAACGCCTGCGGGACCGATTCGATCTGGAGGTAGTCAAACTCAAAGCCGGTGGCTGCGTGGCGGAAGCGTGCGCCCACGGGATTTCCGTTCGCGCCCGTGTAGAGCGCGAGAGTGCGGAATCCGAACACTTCCTGGTCCTGCTGGAGCGTCCCGAGCGAGAGGGTGGCCGGGGCGGGGCTTGTGGCTGCGGGGGGCGTCTGCGGCTTCGTCTGCGCGTGCGCGCGCGGTAATACAGTGGTGTGCGCCAGTGACAGCAGCGCCGCCGCAGCGGCGCTGGCAGAGACGGTCGGGAGCAGAGGAGGAAGGGGGGCTTTGGAAGGCGACATAGTCTTATTATCGCATATCGCCCGCCCGCAAGTACGGAGGGTTTGGTGCGGGGGATCGTGGTCGATACTCTTTGTGGAGGTACGGACATTACCATGGGCGAAGACACGAACTCGAAGACGACGGTCCGGGCGGTCGTGGCAGACCCCGCCGCGCCCGGGCATCTGGTGCTGAAGCCTGTCCCGGCGCCCGAGCCGCTTCCTTCCGAGGCGCTGGTGCGCGTGGCGGCCATTTCGCTCAACCGGGGCGAGGTGAAGGCGGCTTCCAGGACGCCCGAGGGAGCGTCATGGACGGTGGGGTGGGACTTCGCGGGCACGGTGGAGCGGGCCGCGGCGGATGGCTCCGGACCCGGGGAGGGCGCCCGAGTGGTGGGAATGCTGCCGCGCGGGGCGTGGGCCGAGCGGGTGGCGGCACCGGCCAGCGCACTGGCGGAGTTGCCGGAAAATGTCACGTTTGCGCAGGCGGCGGCGCTACCGGTGGCGGGGCTGACCGCGCTGTACGCTCTGGAGAAGGTCCGCGGCGGCTCGCTGCTCGGTCGCCGGGTGCTGGTAACGGGGGCGACCGGCGGCGTGGGCGACTTCGCGCTTCAACTGGCGCGTCTGGCGGGGGCAGGGACGGTGGTGGCGCATGTCCGGCGCCCGGAGCAGGAGGCGCAGGCGCGGGAGGCGGGGGCGCACCCGGTGGCGGTCGGGGAGGACCTCGCCGCGGCAGACCCGGAGAACGCCCACGGTCCCTATGACCTGGTGGTGGAGTCGGTGGGCGGCGCGACGCTGGGGGCCGTGCTGGGGCGCCTCGCGCCGGGCGGCGTGTGCGTTTCGCTGGGCTCTACCGCGGGCGGAGAGGCCACCTTCGACGTCACGCGGTTCTTCCTGACGGGGCGGGCGTCGCTGTACGGCTTCATCCTGTTCGCGGAGTTGGCAGCGCACCCGGCGTCCGACGGACTGGCGCGCCTCGCTGGTCTGGTGGCGTCCGGGGCTCTGCGCCCCCGCATCGCCGTGGAGGCGCCGTGGGAGAAGGTGGCAGAAGTGGCGCACGACCTGCTTGAGCGGAAGTATCCTGGTAAGGCGGTATTGCACGTTTCCAGCGAGTAAAAGGGCTGTGGCGCTTAAGTTCACCCGGTATTTTTCCGATTTTCCCGGCACGCAAGGTTATTTCCTGTGATTTCGGGTATTGTATAGACGTGATCTCCTTTTCTCTCCACGTGCTGTAGTGGGAGCCTCTGGTCCAGGTGGCCAGGGGCCTTTTCTTTTGTTGCGGGGGGAGGAGCGGCGGCCCTAAAACGTACGGCGGCGCGCTGGCCCAAAGGCCAGCGCGCCGCCGCGGTTTTTCGGTCGCGCCTTCGCGCGGGGCTACCGGAGCCGGGACCAGTCGAAGGTCCGCCCGGGGCCGCCGCTGAGGACGCGCCAGACGTCGCCGGTGCGATAGTGGTAGGTGTCGCGCACGGCCTTGTAACGGCTGGAGACGTTCCACTCGTTGGGCTTCTTCGTGCCGACGGCGTGAACCAGGCACTCCCCCCAGATCGTCCAGATCGTCCACGGGCGGGCGTCGAGCTCGGAGACCGAGTCGGGGAAGCGCTCGTCGCCCCAGCGGACGGGCATCTTGTCGCACTCAGCGACGGCGCGGGGCTTGTCGTAGCGGCGCAGGTCCTCGTAGAACTTCGCCGGGAAGTACGGGTTTCCGTGGTAGATGTCCACCGCCACGATGTCCACCAGGTCGTCCCCCGGGTAGTACGCAAACGGCTCCGTGCCGTACGTGCCGTCCCATTCGTAGGGGCTCCACACGAACAGCAAGTTCTTCAGGCCGCGGGGCTGCACCAGGTAGCGGTGGGCGACGCCCCAGAGCGCCCGGTACGCCGCGGAGTCCCGCGCCGACCACCAGAACGGATTGTGGTTCCGGTGCTTGTTCATCTCGTGGAAGGGGCGCAGCAGCACGGGGACGCCGTCCTTCTGGAGCGACTCCAACCGGTCCGCGGCAAAGGCGAGGTCGCGGAGCAGCCCCCGATACTCCGGCGTGTCGCCCCGCTCGTCCACTACCCGGGCGAACCATGCGTCGTCCATACCTGACTTCGGGAAGCAGTTGTCCCAGGACTTCTCGGGCGCGCCGGGGTAGGACATGTGGAAGCAATAGCCGACAATCGCCTCGCCCTTCAGGAAACGCTCACGAGCGAAGGCGAGGCCGTCCTCCAGGTAGGGAGCATCGTAGGTCGGGCGGTAGTTGCCGGGGCCAAAGTCAAACTCGACGAAGCCGGGATGGCGGCGCGGGCCGCCCTCCGCCGCGGTGAGATCGCCGACCCGGTGCCAGTATTCCCCCGCCTTCGCCTCCTTTTGCGCCTGGCAGTGCTGCCCGAGGATAGTCTGCTTGCGGGCTCCGGAGCGGGCGTTACGCTCCAGTTCGCGCAGCAGGGCGTATACCCGGCGGGCGGGGCCGGTCGCCGCCGGCCCCGCCGAGGTGGCGGCTTCGTTCTGTCTTTGCCTGCTGCCGGTCACGGTTGGCCCGCCGCCGTTGCCGGGATGCGCGGCCCGCCCGGCGGCACGGCTGATCCGGGCGGCGGTGCCGCTCCGACGCCGGAGGGGAGGGGCGCCGCTGCTCCCGGGGCTGTTGGGGCGGGCCCGGCAGCCGCCCCGGGGGCGGCCCCTCCGGCGGGAGCCGCCTCGGCGCCCGCTTCACCCCGCTCGGAGGAGCATCCCGCCGCCCCAAGGGCGCTCAGGACGAGCAGGGCCAGCCCCGCGGCCGCTGCCTTTACCGACGCCGGGGTCACCGGTACTCCTCCAGCAGGTCGCCGTCCGCGCCGCTTGCGGCCCAGTTCAGCGCGCCCTGGCTTTCGCCCCAGCCGCAGAACCAGGAGGCGTTGTTGCTCTGCTCACAGAAGTAGCGCGTCATCCACATATCTTCCGGGGAAAGGGAGCGGGCGAACTTCGTGGCCTTCGCGTGGCCGTCCGCGAAGATGATGTTGATGTGGCGCATGTGCTGGTGCGCGGCCCCCTGGTTGGGGGCGGGGACAGGCGCGCCCGCCGGGTAGCTGGACGCCTGGTTGCTCGGCCGGTCGTAGACGATGTTCCAGGCGGAGAGGGCGGCCCAGGGCGAGCGCGACTCCAGGATCATGACGGTGTTGGCGGGAGCGGTCACCTGGGCCTCGGAGGTCGTCCAGCCGTCGCCGTAGTTGGGGAACAGGGCGACGTTTGGCGCGTAGCTGATCGGGTAATCGCTCGCGCCCCCGGCGACGTTCGTC
Source organism: uncultured Armatimonadota bacterium (assembly GCA_937902745.1). Lineage (GTDB taxonomy): Bacteria > Armatimonadota > Armatimonadia > Armatimonadales > Armatimonadaceae > CALEKU01. The sequence goes on along the minus strand of CALEKU010000067.1, from coordinate 38,296 downwards.
TGGTTCAGCGGGTTTGAAAGGCAACGGTAAACGTCCTTGTTCTTGACGTACGGGTCGAGGGCCGTCTGCCAGGAGTAGAACAGCCCGGAGACCGAATCGTAGTACTGGTGCAGGGGGTAGGTCTCGTCGTAGTCCTGGTAGTACTGCATCACCCCCAGGCCCATCTGCTTTTCGTTAGAGAGGCAGGCAGCCTGGCGGGCCTTCTCCCGAGCCTGCGCGAAGACCGGGAAGAGTATCGCGGCCAGGATGGCGATAATGGCGATGACGACGAGAAGCTCAATGAGCGTAAACGCGGAGATTGCCTCCAGCTTACCTCTTCGGATCGGGGAACACTTGTGTTGCATGAAAAACCTCCGTACCTCTTCGAACGGTTTCTGATGGCGTCGGGGTGCTAGGCCGGGCGGCAGCAGGACTGTCGCACGACCAGGGATACGGGCATCTGGTTGTGAACCGGATGGTGCGTGGTGCCCCCTTCGGGGGAGCGGATGCGCGCCACAAGCCGCTGCACGGCAAGGCGCCCCATAGCCTCCTTGTCCACGCGCACGGTGGTCAGCGGTGGGTCGGTGTGGGTGCTAAAGGGCGTGTCGTCGAAGCCGATTAAGCTGATGTCCTCGGGTACACGCAGTCCGAGGCGGCGCAGGTGGCGCAGAGCGTAGAACGCGTAGTCGTCGTTGGATGCCAGGAGGGCGGTAGGGCGCCGCTCCGGGTCGGGATGGGTCACGAGCGCAGCCAGGCGCGCGATGCGCTCCTCGTCCGGGTCCTCGAACCTTCCGCCCAGAACCATCGCCGGGTCGGGGGTGATGCCCGCCCGGAAGAGCGCGCTGACGTACCCGTGCAGCCGCTCGCGGAAAGGGCGCACCTCCTCTTCCACCAGGAAGAAGCCGATGCGGCGGTGCCCAAGCCCCAGCAGGTAGTTGGTCGCCTCGAACATGCCCCCGAAGCCATCGGAGGTTACGCACTCGAACTGTCCCGTGGGGTCCAGATCGTCCAGTAGCACCAGGTGCGGCAGGCGCTCCGAGAAGCGGGCGAGGGTAGCGGGGTCCGCGCCGGTGCCTACCAGGAGCGAGCCTGCGATGGCCTCGTCCTGGACCATCTTCGGCAACTCCTTCGCCAGCCGGTGCCGGTCCGTGGTGTGAACCAGAAGGTGCATCCCCAGGGCCGCCGCCTCCTCCTGCGCCCCCATGAGCATCGGGGCATAGAAGGCATTGGACTGGAGGGTATCGGCAGGTCGATCCGCGAAGAACTGGAAGCCGATGGCCTCCTCGCGCGCTTCGCGGGGACGGGGGGCATCCTCCCCTGTGGTGGCTGCCGCCGATCGGGCGCGGCGAGGGCGGTAGCCGAGCTGCTTTGCCGCCTCCAGCACGCGCCGCTGCGTCTCTTCGGTGAGGAGTCCGGGTGAGCGGAAGGTACGAGATACCGTCGCCGTGGACACCCCCGCCCGCTTCGCAACATCGTGAATGCTGGACATGGTGAGATTGTAGCCACGGGGGCACAACCTGTCAATAGTTTTCTGAAACTTTCAGAAAATCCGCGGCATGGGCATGTAATTGTCAGGCGGTCGTGCGCGCTCAGTCTCCCTCGTCGTCACCATATCCGTATGGGGCCGGGCGGGGCGCGGTGGCGCGTCCGCTGCTGCCGTTGCCGTCCTCCGCGGAGCGCCCGGCCCGGGGCGGCGGGGCGGTGGCCGATATCCGCGGTCGCGAAATGACCTGCACCGGGGCGCCCAGAACGATGCCCTCGCGGTCCAGGGCGATCTTGAGGCGACGGCGCAGCTCGCGCGCCACGCCCCACTGCTTCAGGGCGACAGTGCGCACCCACAGGGCGATGGTGATGCCCTCGCTCGACAGATCGTCCACCCCCAGAAGCTCCCGGGGGTCCAGGATCTGCTCGGCCCACTCCGGCTCGGCCGCCAGCCCGTCGGAAACCTCCCCGATGACCTCCAGGGCGTGGTCTACGTCGGTGGCGTAGGCCACATCGATGCGCAGATTCGCCCGCGCCCAGACCCGGGACTGGTTCTCTACCTGCACAATCGCGCTGTTGGGGATGGTGACCACGCGCCCGTCGTTGCCGCGTAGCTGGGTGATGCGCAGGTTGAGCTTCTCGACCGCGCCGGAGTAGGGGCCGATGGTGACCACATCCCCCAGAGCATACTGATCTTCGAGGAGAATCAGGAAGCCGTTCACCAGGTCCTTGACCAGGCTCTGGGCGGCGAAGCTGACGGCAAGGGCGATAATCGCGCCGAGGGCGATTACCGTTGCCGGGACGATCCGGAGGCTCTGGAGCACCCAGACCACCGCGGTCAGGTAAATCAGCGTCGTGACGAGGCCCTTGATTGCCGCGATGACCGTGGGAACCCGCAGCGATGCGCGCGCTGTGGCGGCGCGCGCGCTGCTCCCGCCTGGACTGCCCGGGGTGGCGCTGCCCCAGACCGCTGCCACCCGGTCGATGACCATCCACAGCAGGCCGTTCACGAGCCCGGTCGTAAACCACGCCACCAGGATGAGGATGGGGGTGGAGGCGACCCGCGCCGCCGCCGCCCGGGTCGCCGGGAAGTCATACAGAATGGCGGAGATCGCGCCCACCCAGATAAAGGCGATGGCCCAGAAGGTCAACCAGCGCAGAAAGCGGAGCACTTGAATCTGCCGCTGGATGCCGAACTGCTCCTGGAGGAGTCGCGAGATCAGGTCGTGCTCTTCGCTCTCCTCCTCGCGCGCCCGGTCCGCGGCTTCTGCGGCCTCTGCCGCAGGCTCCGCCTCCTCGGCCGCTATGGCCCCGCGGGACACGGCGGCGTGGGCCGTCGCGCGGGCCGCCGCCGCCTGTGCAGAGGACGCGCGCTGCGCGGTGGCGGTCTGCGTCTCCTCCTGCCGCGCTTCGAGTGCCTTGCGCCGCTCATTGAGGCGCCGGGTTAACCATCCCAGGAGGATGCTGACCAGGATGGCGCCGGTCAGATAGGCGGCCGCGCGGACCAGGCGGTCGCGCACCTGGGCCGGTTGCCGTGCCGCCAGCGAGTCGCGCAGCTCTCGCTCCAGGATGTCGCGCCACTCCTGCGCCAGCGCCTCCTTCGTGGTGTTGCGCACGGCGGCATCGGCGTCTGTGACTGTCATCAGGACGTTCGGCGCGGTCTGTTCCGCGTCCCGGGCGAGCAGCACCGGCTGATCGTTGAGGGTGGCGATGCGCACCGTCAGCGTCTCCGGGTCGAAGCGCGTCACCCGCTCCGCCCGCTGCCAGCCCTTGTTACCCGACCGCCGGAACAGCGGCTCTGTGCGCTGCACAATCCGGTTGAGGTTGCTGGCGATCTCCGCCGCTCGAATCTCCACAGGCACGCGTTCGCCGGGAGCGTTGCGGTCCGTCACGGTCGGGGAGGCGATGCGGAAGAGCGTCTTGCCGTCGAGGCGCACCGGCGCCGTCTCCAGCAGCCCCTCGCGCTCCACACCCTCCGGCAGCGGTGTGGTCGGGGCATCCCCCGCGTCGGAGTTCAGGAAGGGCAGGTCCGGCACCTGCGCCCGCGCCGCCGCGCCCGGGGGCGGGCCATCCGCAGGCGCTGGCACGAGTGTCGGGAGGAGCCAGAGCAAAAGGACAAGCGCTGCCTGGGCTCCGGCCCGGATGCGCCGCCCGCCGCCGCTGGGGCGTGAGGTCACAGTCATCAAAGAGGATTCTCCAATCCCTTACTTTTCCGGAACGCTTTCCGTCAAACCATCAGGCCGTTGAGTGGTCAGAAAATGGGCGGGCGGCGTCGATACGCCTGCCCCAGAAAGGACGGGCTGGAATGGAGATTCGGGGCACAACGGAGCAGTTGACTGTCGAGAACGCCTGCTTAATGGGGACATCGTTCCACAACGTGAATCTGGCGAGCGCGGTGTTCGACGACGTGACGCTGGAGGGGGCGACCTTCTCAAACGTCTGCATGCGCGGCGTTTCGATACGGGCCGGCAACCTGAAAGGGCTCTCGATCGGTTGCTGCGACCTGGACGGAATGACTATCAACGGCATTCCCGTGGACGATCTTCTGGCAGCCTACGAGGCCGCGCGGCGAGCGGAATAATCAGGGGTGCTGAGGCGGGTTGCCGCCACTGCTAGGGCGCCCGCCTGCCAGGTTCGCGGCGTAGAAGAGGCCAGCTCCTACCAGCAGACCGGCCTCCAGCAGGCGGGCGCCGCTGCGGCTCACAGGGCCGAAGCGCTCGCAGGCGAACAGGGCGCCGCTCACCGCTATGCCCGTCAGGCAGAGCAGCAGACGGCGGTCGCCGGGCGTGGCGGTCCGCAGAACGGCCCAGGCGTGCTTCACACACCAGCAGGCGCAGTATAGTGCCAGGATGAACAGGAACGGCGCGATCCAGACGATACAGAAGTCGAGCGAAAGCCCGTTGAAGAAACGGACCACGCCGTCCGACCCGGCTCCGGAAGTTTGCAGGTTCATAGTACGTGCGTCACTGCAGGCGCGACTCTTTCCGCTATTTTCTACCCGTTCCCGGGGGGCTTCGGTTCCACGGTATTCAACCCGTCAGTTGCCGTACGGGAGTGGCCAGTGCGCCGGGTGAAGTGCCGCGAATGCGCCGCGGCACAATACCCGTCTCTGCGTGGTAGGCCGCCGAGATGGCCTCGGCCAGCCGCTCTTCGGCCTCCGCCCGGCACAGCACACAGACCGTGCCGCCTGATCCCCCGCCCGTAATCTTGGCCCCCGCGACCTCCGGGTGAGCCGAGGCCAGTTTCGCCAGCAGGTCCGTTTCGGCGGAGCCCATGCCGCAGGCGCTGTAGGCCGCGTGCGCCTCCGCCATGCAGCGGCCCGCGCCCGCCATGGCGGCGTCACCGCCGTCCCGCAGGGCGTCCACAAAGTCGCTCACGCGCCGGCGCTCGTAGATGGCGTACTCCGCGGCGGCGCGCACCGGGTACATCTCCGCGCGGTCCACCGTGGTCACGGTATCGAAGATGCCCCCGTACTGCGCCATAAAGTCGGACCCGCTTATGGTCTCCGGCAGGCCCTCTGGGGAGAGTTCGCGATACCGCTCGGGCGTCAGGTTGCACAGGTAGCCCCCGAAGCCCGTGCCCGCGGCTTCGGCCAGTATCTTGTAGCCCATGAACGCCGCCACGCGCGTCCTTATATAGGCGGACCCGCCGACGCTGTGTTTGACGCCCGAATCGAGGCCGAACACACTCCAGCCGTCCGGCAGCGCAACCGTGCCCTGGACATCGTGGGGCTGGCAGAGCAGCAGGAGCAGCTTGCCCGCCTCGCCCATCGCGCTGGTCACCTGATCCATGATGCCGCAGGGGGCATCCATGACCTCATGCTCGACCCGCTGGCAGAGGCGGGCAAGTGCTATCCCGGAGAGTTCCACGCCAAACGCTGCGCAGAGGGCGCGCATGCTGGCGACCTCCACCGCCGCGGAGGAGGAGACGCCTGCGCCGAGAGGGACGTCTGAGCGGACGAAGAAGCGTGCCCCCACCCCGCGCGGGATCAGCCCCTCGGAGCGCAGGATGCCGACGCACCCGGCGACATACCCTGCCCAGCGGGCGGGGTCAGGGCCGTCCAGCAGGAACTTCAGCAGGGACACGGGGTTGACGAACACCTCGGCGGGGAGGCGTACCTCGGTAATCAACCCCTCCAGGGCGGCGTTTGCGGAGCGAACGACCACCTCACCGCCGGACGCATCGTCCCGCTGGGCCGCACAGACAGCCGCCGCCGCGATAGGCATCTCGGCGACCAGACCGCCGGAGTAGTCGGAGATGCCGCCCATCACGTCCAGCCGCCCGGGGGCGCGCGCCGCGAATACCGGTGCCCCGTCGTCGGAGAAGAAGCCCGCCGCTTCGCGCCGGCGGGCCTCCTCGAACGCCTCGAAATCCCTCTCAATGTCGTACATAGGTCTACTCTTCGCGCGAGAACGCCCCCAGCTCGTGGTGGTGGCGGAAGACCAGCACCGCGCCGTTGGCGATCTCAAAGTTTGGTATCTCTGGGTGCGCCTTTTCCTGAACGTGTCCCGCGATCACCCGGAGCGGGCTGATGTGCGCCGCTATCAGGACGGTCTTGCCCTGTACCAACTCGGGCAGGATGCACTCCTCGAAGTAGGCCAGGACGCGCTCGGCCACGTCCGCCAGCGACTCGCCGCCAGGCGGGCGCGCATCGAACGTACGCCGGACCGCCTTCACAGCGTCTTCGCCGTGCTTTGCTACGACCTGGCTGCGGCTCTTGCCCTGCCATGTGCCGTAGAAGCGCTCGTTTAGCCGCCAGTCGCGGCTCACCTCGGCTCCGGGCAGGGCGTTGGCCCCCTCCAGCACGATCTCCAGGGTCTCCTGGGCGCGGAGCAGGCTGGAGGTGAACGCCCGGTCGATGCGGTAGCGTCCGCGCAGCGACTTGCCAACCTCCAGAGCGTGCCGGCGTCCCTCCTCGGAGAGAGGCACGTCAATCCAGCCGGTGAACACGTCCAGCGCATTCCACGCGGACTCGGTGTGCCGAATCAGCAGCAGCCTGCCGTCGCCGTCCGGACTCATGGGAGCCTCCTCGCTTCCCGCCCGCGCCCCGGCGAAGCCGCTCCCGGAGCGGCCTCCGAATTCAACGGCGCGGGCCGTTGAGTGTACGCTGTTGTTACCCTGTTCGCGGTATGTTAGAATAACTCCTGCCGGGACGGGGCACCCCTCCGCCGCGCGGACGCGAACGGGCCTGTAGCTCAACGGTTAGAGCAGGGGACTCATAATCCCTTGGTTGGGGGTTCGAATCCCTCCGGGCCCATCTACCCCCGCCTACCGCGCGCACCCCCCGCCGGACCATGTCAGAGAGGACGCTGATGCCGACCACGATCGCACTCTTCGGGGCGGGCGGGAAGATGGGTTGCCGCCTGACCGACAACCTCAACGGCCACCCCGATTACGCCATGCTCTACGTCGAGACCGGAGAGCAGGGCATTGCCAACCTCGCGCAGCGCGGCCTGCTTCCCACCCCCGAGGACGAAGCCCTTGCAGCAGCCGACGTCGTGATCCTGGCGCTTCCGGACCGCGTTTTAGGCCGTGTGGCGCGCGATGTCGTGCCCCGGGCGAAGTCCGGCGCGATCATCATGACGCTGGACCCGGCCGCTCCGCACGCGGGCGAACTGCCGGAGAGAGCGGATGTGGCCTACTTTGTCACGCACCCCTGCCACCCGTCCGTCTTTAACTACGATGCCACGCCCGAGGAACGTCGTGACTTCTTCGGCGGCGTCAAGGCGCCCCAGGCTATCGTCTGCGCGCTGATGCAGGGCACGGACGCCGATTATGCGACGGGAGAGGCGATCGCCTGCGCGATGTATGCACCCGTGACCCGTTCGCACCGTATCACTGTGGAGCAGATGGCCATCCTGGAGCCCGCGATGGCGGAGACGGTGGCTGCCTGCTGCTGCACGGTGATTCGCGAGGCGATGGACGAGGCGATTCGGCGCGGTGTGCCCGAGGCGGCGGCGCGCGACTTCCTGTACGGCCATGTCAATATTCCGCTGGCCATTGTATTCGGCGAAATCTCCTCACCCTTCTCGGACGGCGCCAAGCTTATCATCGAGCATGGCAAGCGCTACCTCCTGAAGCCCGACTGGAAGCGTGTCTTCGAGCCGGAGGAGGTCACGGCGCAGGTGAAGGCCATTGTGAACGGCACTCCGCCCCCGCCGGCCGACGGAGGGTAATGCCGCTCATGAAAATTGGACTCGCGACGTTCGGGCTCGCGTGGGGCATCGGGGTGCCAAACTTCGACCCGCCCGACCCGCCGCTCGATCACTTCACGTTTCTGGACGCCGCCGCGGCGATGGGGGCGGAGGTGGTCGAGATGCTCGACAACCTGCCCCTGTCCGCTCTGGAACCGGCGGAACTGGATCGCTGGGAGGCGCGGGCGGCCGAGTACGGGGTCGCCGTGCAGGTGGGGGTGCGTGGGGTGGAGCCCGAACTGCTACGCCGCCACCTCGCGCTGGCCCGGCGTTTCCACTCGCCTCTGCTGCGCGTGCTGCCTGACTTCGGACCGCAGGTGCGGCACCCGGACGCCGAACTGCTGACGCAGCACTTCGGGCCGCTGGTGCGGGAGTTCGCGGATGCCGGGGTGGTGCTGGCGCTGGAGAACCATGAGGCGTTCCCCGCGGCGATGCTGGCGCAGGTGGTGGAGGCGCTGGGGGCGGACTGCGTGCGGGTGTGCCTGGACACCGTCAATTCGGTCGGGCGCCTGGAAGCGCCAGAGCAGGTGGTTCGCGCCCTGGCGCCCTACACGATTGACCTGCACCTCAAGGACTTTGTGATTGAGCGTGTCCCGCAGCAGCTCGGCTTTACCGTCGTGGGCTGCCCTGTGGGGCAGGGAATTATCGATGTGCCGGCCCTGCTGAAGGCACTGCCAGCGGATGCAAACGTGGTGCTGGAGCAGTGGCCGCCTCCGGATACAACGCCGGAGCGCACGGCGGAGCGTGAGCGGGAATGGGCCGCGCACAGCATCGCCTATCTGAAATCGCTTCGGGGGTAGGAGGCTTATGAATCGAGACGGCGCCGTCTCGTCGCATGCGGAAACGCCGCCACTCGGGGCGCCCCTGCGCTGGGCGTACCCGGTGGCGATAGGGTTGCCGCTGATCGTGCTGAATGCCGGGTGGATCGCCTTCTCGGAGATGCGGACAGGGGTGACGGAGATCACCATCACCACGCTCTTCATGGCCGTGGCGTTCCTCCTCTTCGTGGTGACCCTGCTGAATCTTGGTGTTCGCCGCGTCTTCGGGCCGCGCGCGGCACTGAGCCAGCCCGAGTTGATGGTGCTCTACGCCATGCTGTCCATCGGGACGGCGCTGGCGGGCGTGGGCAACATCGGGTTTTTCTTGCCGTTCCTGGGGAACGCATTCTGGTTCGCCGACCGGCCGGACCACTCCTGGCAGCGCTTCCTGCACCTGCTGCCGCCGAGCGTTGGCCCGCGCGACCGGGACGTTCTCAAGGGCTTCTATGAGGGCCGCTCCACGTTCTTCACGCCGGAGAGCATGGCTGCCTGGGCCTTCCCCCTGCTGTACTGGGCGATCTTCCTCCTGCTCCTGATGTGGACCATGCTCTGCGCGGCCTCGGTGCTGCGCCGCCGCTGGACCCAGGAGGAGCACCTGCCGTTCCCGGTGGTCGCGCTGCCGCTGGAGATGACGCGCGAGGGCGCGCCCCTGTACCGCGATCGCCGTATGTGGATCGGCTTCGCCATACCCCTCTTCCTGCACTCGCTGAATACGCTCCAGAACCTGTACCCGACCCTGCCGGGACTGCCCATCAACACCACGAAGCAGCTCCTGGACGGCGTATCCTACCCCTGGACCGGTCTGGGCTCGATCCAGTTCCTGACCCACCCGGCCGGGATTGGCTTTGGGTACCTGATTAATGTCGATGTGCTGTTCTCGCTCTGGTTCTTCTATGCCGTGCGCAAACTGCTAAACCTGTTCGGCACGATCATGAACTGGCGTGATCCCGGCCCGGCGACGTGGAACGATGGCTCGCCGCAGTTCCCGTTCAGCGGGTACCAGGCATGGGGAGCGTGGCTGACCATTGCCATCGCCGCTCTGATTACGGGGTGGCCCTACTTCCGGGCGTATCTGGCGCGCGCCGCTGCGGGCGACCCGGAGGGCGAGGACCGGGGGGAGGCGCTTTCCGCGCGGACGGCGGTGTACGGCGGCGCGGTCGGGTTTATTGCGCTGTGTGCGATGGTCTGGGGGCTTGGCGCGGCGTGGTGGCTTCCCCTGGCGTTCCTGGGACTGTACTTGCTGCTGATGCTGGCCATGTCGCGCATCGAGGCGGAGACGGCGGTGCTGTCGCTCCAGATCGGCTGGGTGGACCCGCCCAGTGTCCTGGCGGGTGTCCTCGGCACGCGCAGCCTGTCGCAGTCAGATCTGGTACACCTGTCCGCGCTCTCGTGGTTCAACATCGACTATCGGGCTGCGCCCATGCCGCAGCAACTCCAGGCGCTGGTCGGACTGCGCCGGGCAGGCCAGTTCAACATGCGCCCTATGGCGGGCGTTCTGATGCTATCGGCGGCGGTGGGTATCGTCGCCGCGATGTTCTGGAGCATGATGCTGTACTACCAGAACGGTGCGGCCACTGCGAACGTCAACGCCTACCGCATCAACATGGCGAACGTCCCCTGGTATCGGCTCTCCGGCTGGTTCTCCGACCCGAAGCTGCCGGAGCGCACAGCGCTGATCGGGATGGCGGTCGGCTCCGGGATCACGATGCTCCTGACGTTCCTGCGTGTCCGGTTCACGGGCTTCCCATTCGCCCCCTCCGGCTACGTGCTGAACATGAGCCTGGCGACGGAGCTGTTCTGGTTTGACCTGTTCGTTGCTTGGGTGATGAAGGCGCTCCTGCTGCGCTACGGGGGGATGCGCCTGTACCGCGAGGCGCTGCCCTTCTTCCTGGGCCTGATCCTGGGTGACTTCGTGACCGGCGCGGCGTGGAGCCTCTTCGGCACCCTTACCGGCCTGACCCTGTTCCGCACCTTCCCGAATTAAGGGGATTAACCGCCAAGACGCCAAGGGCGCCAAGAAGAGAGAAAATCTCTGTATCCCTTGGCGCTCTTGGTGTCTTGGCGGTTAATCCTCCTCGTGCCGCAGACGCTCGCGACCGGGCGGACCGACGATGCGCAGGCGGGCGCGGGAGGCTACCTTCGGGCCCCAGTGTCGGGCCAGTGCCAGCCGCTCACCGTCCGGATGGACGGCGAAGGCGAGGATGGGGTAGTGGTAGATGCGGAAGCCCTCGGGCGTGGTTCCCTTTACCAGCGCGTCGGGTTCGACCGGCCGCAACCCGGCTGCCGAGAAGGCGAAGGTCGCCTCAGGGGCGCCGGTCAGCAGCGCGGTGCGCCAGTTCGCCGTCGCAAACTTCTGGACGTAGAGCGGGCGGTCCGGCGGCGCGCCCGCGCCACCAGGACGGAGGCGTCTCAGAGTGCGCGCTGCGGCGCCCGGACGGCAGGCATCGCGCCACATCCGTTCGACCTCCGCCAGGACGAGGCGGTGGGGCGTGTCGTCGGGCCACATACGGGTGCGCTCTAAGGATGCCTAGCCGAACAGGCTCGGCTGCGCTCCGCGCTCACGCCACTGCTCAGCCAGGCGGCGCTGGGGCGACGATAGGGCATATTCGTCCAGGGCGTCCGGCGCCACCCAGAGCGCAGTGAAGCCCTCGGCGGGACGGGGCGCGGTGGCGGTGGGGCTGTCGCCCGGACAGGGGGCGCAGCGGATGCCGAGCAGGGTGATGCGGCGCGTGGTGACCCCGTGCCGGAGGCTGGCGGCGGGCGGGTCACCGGCGGCGGCGCGCACAGTCAGGCCGGCAACTTCGCGGGCGGCGCGCTCCGCGGCGGCGCTGGGAGCCTCCCCCTCCTGTGCCGTGACGCGCGGGAACTCGTAGAGGCCACCCCACAGGCCGCCCTCGGGGCGGCGGACAAGCAGCAGGCGGCCGTCCCCCCGCTCTACCAGGGCGGAGACATCGGTCTGCGTGGTGAAGGATTTGCGCGGTGCGAACTCCGGCAGCGAGGCGGGGTCCCCCGAGGCGTAGGCGGAACAGATGCCCCGCATTGGGCATGCGCCCGCGTCGCACCGGGGCGGCGACCCGCACACGAGCGCGCCCAACTCCATTACGCCCTGGTTGAAGTCGGAAGCGCGCCCGGTCGGAATGAGCTCTTCCGCAAGCGCCCACAGGCGCCGCTGCACCGCCGGGGACTTCGGATCGCCGTGGACGCCGAACACACGGCACAGAACGCGAATCACGTTAGCGTCCACGATAGGAGTGTCCAGTCCTAGCGCGATGGAGCAGACCGCACCCGCGGTATAGCGCCCGATGCCCGGGAGCGCCAGGACCTCCTCGAACGTGCGGGGGAATTCGCTACCGTGCTTCTCCACGATCACCTGGGCTGCGCGGTGGAGGTTGCGGGCGCGGGCGTAGTAGCCGAGCCCCTGCCACTCCCGGAGGACGTCATCCAGTGGCGCTTCGGCAAGATGGCGGACCGTGGGAAAGCGTGCCATCCACCGCTCCCAGTAGGGGATTACGGTCGCCACCTGGGTCTGCTGGAGCATCATCTCCGACACCCAGACGGCGTAGGGATCGGCCGTTTGGCGCCAGGGCAGGTCGCGTCGATTCCGCTCGTACCAGGCCAGGAGAAGCCCGGAAAAGGCCGATTCCGGGGTCGCTTTCGCGGTCGTTTCCACGAAAACCAGTATAGCGGCTTACCCCCCTGCGCGCCAAAATCAGCGTTGACAATTCACGGACTTAGGCATACACTGAGAATCGCAGCAGATCGCAAGGAAGGGAACGGGCAGCGCGTGACATCCACCGTCAGCGTGTATTCACATTACGTGAACGGATGGTGCGGCAAGTGCGGCCGTCGTCGAAATCGGGACGCTGTCTGCCCCAACTGCGACGGCTGGTGGACCAACCCGCTGATCCAGATTGGTCTCCCTCTGGTGGGGATGCTGTGTGTGCTGATGGCGGTCGGCGTATCCCGCCTCCGGGCAGACTTTCCGCAACCCTCTGCCGTCGCCGCGAACTCTTCTCCCTCCGCCCCCGCCGCTGTGCTGGGCGCCTCTCCCCGCTACTCGCCCGGTGCTCCTACCGCCTTCGTCCCCTCGTCCGCTTTCCCCGGTCCGCGCGGAATGACCAGTGGCATCTATGGTGGGGTTCCGGCAGTAACACAGCCGGTCGCTTTTACCTCCGTCTCTACGGCCGCAGCGATCACCGGCCCGAGCGACTTGGAGCGGCGGCTGTATGAACTTGAGCGGCTGCGCCAGGCGGTCGCTTACACCGACTGGCAGTTCCGCCAGAGTCAGGCTCCTTCTGTTGGAGGGGGCAGGGGCATTCTCTCTGTTGCCGCCCCGCAACGCGCGCGGCGCGCCGCGCCCGCATACGTAGAGAATCAGGCCGAAGCTGCTATCCTGTAGCGTCGGCGTCTCCAGTTACGTCAGTCGTGAGTAGGAACCATGCCGCTCTTTGATGAAGATTCTTCTCTGTCCGATGACCTCTGCCACGATCAGAAGGTCCCGACGACCGCGCTCTGCCTGAAAGTGCCCGAAACCAACGGCGAGGAACTGGTCGTGCACCGCGAGGGGGCGGAGGATTTCGTCTTCCTCTTCGAAGCGCTGGATGATGCCTTCGAGTATGCTACCGCCGCCGAGCGCGCTCTGGGGTTTGCTCCGGACATCGGCCGCGTTCGCGTTGCCGACCTCCACTTCCGCACCGCGCGCTTCAAGCCCGCCATCGGCGACCAGATCGACCTGCCGCTGCGCCGGTAGACAGCAGGCTGCGGCGAGGGCGTCCTTAAAGACGGGAAAAACGGGCCTGCGCGCGCAGGAATGCCTGGTAGTTCTGCCTAAATCTCACGGAAATCTGTCCACTAAAAAGGACCGTGCCACGTGAGAAAGGTAGCTATGCGCGCTCCACACCCGTTCCTGCTGCCGCGACGCTCCCTGCGCCTGCCGCTGCTCCGCCGTGGTCTTCCCGCCGTCGGCGCTGCTACGTCGCTCGCCCTTCTTGGCGCCCTGACGCTCGCTGCCGATCCGGCGTCCGCTCAGACCTTCCTGCCGGGCTTCTCCCAGACAGATGTCGCCACGACCGGCGGCGCGACTGCCATGGCGTTCGCCCCCGACGGGCGTATCTTCGTCAGTGAGCAGTCCGGCAGTCTGCGCGTCATTAAGAACGGCGCGCTGCTTGCCACCCCGTTCCTGACCGCTCCGGGTGTCAGCTCCGCAGGGGAGCGTGGGCTGCTCGGGGTAGCCTTCGATCCCAACTTCGCGGTAAACAACTACGTCTACGTCTACTATACCCACAATGACGGGTCTCAGACCTATAATCGCCTGAGTCGTTTTACGGCTAACGGGGACGTCGCAGTCGCCGGCAGCGAGACGGTCCTGATGAACTTCGACCCGCTCTCGTCCGCCACGAACCACAACGGCGGCGCGGTTCACTTCGGGCTGGACGGTAAGCTCTATGTCGCCGTGGGCGACAACGCCAACGGCAGCAACGCGCAGAACCTGAATACCCGGCACGGGAAGATTATCCGTCTGAACCCGGACGGCTCCATCCCCACGGACAACCCGTACTTCAACGACCCGAACGTGACGGGCCAGAACAAGGCGATCTGGGCTTCCGGGCTGCGCAACCCCTTCACCATGGCCTTCCAGCCCGGCACAGGCATCCTCTACATCAACGACGTGGGGGAGAATACCTGGGAGGAGATCAACGTCGGGCAGGCGGGGGCGAACTACGGCTGGCCGGCCACCGAGGGCGACTTCAACCAGGCCAGCTTTCCGGACTTCACGCGCCCGCTCTATGCCTACCGGCACGGCAGCGGACCCGACCAGGGGAACTCGATCTCGGGCGGGGCCTTCTACAATCCGACCAGTCTCCTGTATCCGGCTGAGTTCGCGGGGGACTACTTCTACGCCGACTTTGTGCGGGGCTGGATTCGGACGCTGGACGCGGGCACGGCCAACAGCTTCGCCTTCGCCTCGGACCTGGGGAATATCGTGGACCTGCGGGTGGGGCCGGACGGCGCCGTGTACTACCTGGGCCGCAACTTCGGGGCGGGGACCAGTACCGTCCGGCGCATCGGCTTCACAGCGGTCGCCATCCCGGAGCCTTCGGCTGGGGCGCTCGCTCTGCTTGGGCTGACCGTCGGGGGCGTGCTGCTGCGCCGCCGAGCCCGCCGGCGCGCACACCGGTGAGCTGGCGCTCCACAAAGAGTGGGTTGCTCAGCGAGGCCATTCCGCCCTCGGAGCTCAGGAGCTCCGCCCGTACATAGTCCCGCGCGTCGGCTGTGGTCAGGGGCACCGTGTAGGCCAGGGTTACGTCGTCGCTCTCCACGGGTGGGAGGCGTGCCTCTCCGCTCGACCATACCAGACGTACCGTCATCCCCTTCCCCCCGGTGACGCGCACCTGCACGGGTAGCGAGGTTGTCGCGGAGGCTACTCGGGTCGTGTCGCCGGGAAGGGCGTCAGGCTTCGCCGCGGGCGCCACAAGCACACGCGGCCCCTGCGGCGACTCGCTCAGGACTACGCGCCCGCGCCGCATGCCGTCCAGCACCTTCTCCGGGGCGAGGCCCGCCGCGTAGACCAGGGCGGCGGGCGTCAGCGCGTCCTCGCCCCGGTGGTAGTCGGTGCCGCCGAACGCCCACACGCGCCGCCCTCGCTTCAGCAGGCGATCCCACAAGTCCACTGCGGCGCGGTCCTCGGCGGTCCACACGCCGTTCCATACCTCGATCGCGTCCGCCGCCTTCCACTCTGCCTCCGGGTATGTCCATGTGCAGGAGGTGCAGGTGGCGTACGGGTGGTTCACCACAAACAGCGCGCCCTGGTGGTGCGCCTCGGCGATGACACCGGACAGCCGGCCGTCGCCCGGGTCCATCCGGAAGTCGAACCAGTGGCCCGGCTTCTGACCCAGGATGTTCGCGTGTCCGCCTGGCGTGGTCAACTCGCTCCCATACAGCAGGAGCAGGCCAGGGGCGGCCCGCGCCGCTTCGGGAAAGCGGTAGTGTGCAGTGGGGGAGTTATGCTCCGTCGAAACCAGGAAGTCGAAGCCCTGCGCTCGGTTTCTCCGCGCGACATCGGCCAGCGTCCGCCCGCCGTCGGAGTGGATGCTGTGGCTGTGCAGATTGCCAGCGTACCAGCCCGGCTTCGGGTTCAGCGTGCCGGGGCGGTAGGGGGGTGGTGGGGGCACGCTCTTCGGCGGCGCGGAGCCCCCGAAGTCGAAGATGATCGTGTACCGGTAGCCCAGGCCCGCCGGGGCGGATTTGAGGTAGTACTGCGCCAGGTGCCAGCGCCCGGCCGGGAGCGGGCCCGGAATCCCGTGTGGGGAAGACTCCTCCACCGTCCCCGCGATCACCAGATCGGCTCTCACACCACCCTGCCAGGCGCGGATGCCAGGGCCGCCGTGCGCATAGCCGCGTGGGTCGAACAGGCCCAGATCCACCGTGTTGGTCCGGGTCCTATCTGGCCCGTGGTCCAGTTCTTTGCGTATGGTGATCTTTGTTACCCCCTCGGGGACGTCGAAGGGCAGGTACTTCATGGCCGACATGCTGACGGACGCCTCGCCTGGCTCGCGCCGCCCTTCCACCACGGTGGTTAGGGAACTCGGCGGGAGCGTGTCGGCGGCGACTGCAACGACGGTGAGCGAGGCGACCGCGGCCGCGAATGCGGCAGCGCGGCGAGGGAAATGGGTATGGGTCACGAGAGTGAGCGTCCTTCCGGGCGTCCGGGGCGGCGGCCCCTGAGGGCGGGGTAAGGGGACGCTCCGGCTCCGTGTTGGACCGGGGCCACATAAAGGCGGCTCTTCTCTGCCAGATGCATCGTTCGCGCCTGCCCCGCGCGCGTGTCAGGTGGTAGGTAATCCGGGCTGCGCCGGAGCGGGGCGCCCTGCCCCGCACGATGAGCGGACAATGACTTCGGCGTCCAGGAGGACATCCCGGACGGGCGGGGGGGACGCCCCGCTTCGCACGACCGCGGCCTGTGCGCGCAGGCGCTCCAGGATAAGCTGACCCGCGGCGCGGCCCATCTCTTCGAACGGCTGCGCCACAGTCGTCAGACCCAGGGCGTCCAGAAGCTGCGGCATGGAGTTGCCAAAGCCCGTCACGGCGACGTCCTCCGGCACGCGGCGGCCCAGGCGCCGCAGAGCGCAGATCAGGGCGGCGGCTACCGAGTCATTGGCGCAGATCAGGGCGGTGGGCGAGGCGTCGCCGTCCGAAAGCAGTATCTCGATGGCGGCGTCGTCCGCGGACGTGAGGTCGCGCTCACGGTGGAGGGTCCACTCCGGCCGGGCCGGGGTCCCAGCGGTCGCCATCGCTGCTGCGTAGCCGCGGTAACGCGCCTGGACCGTACCGGCATGCGGGGCGACGCTGATGAAGCCGACGCGCGTGTGCCCGACGCTCAGCAGGTGCTCGGCGACGGCCCAGCCCGCCGCGAAGTCGTTGATCCCCACAAAATCGGACTCGAACCCGGGCACATGTCGGTCCAGCAGTACCAGCGGCATCGCGTCCCGAAGCGCCCGCAGGCGCTCCACCGAGGCGGGAATCTCGGGCCACAGGACCGCGCCGGCCACGCCGCGCGCTATCAGGTCGCGTGGGTCCGGCACCTCCGACTCGGCGTGCCCCTGGGCAGCGGGCATATCCACCCACAGCAGGAAGCGCTCCGCCTCGCGGACGGCCCGGGTGAGCCCCCGCGCAATATCGGCCGGGGCGGTGGTATCGTGCGCCCGGCCCATGACCAGCGCGATGCCGCCGCTGTCGGTCTCCGGGGGGGCAGGCGGTCGCGCGAACGTTCCACGGGTGGCGTCGCGGAAGACCAGTCCCTGCTCTTCGAGCGTTTTCAGCGCACGGCGCACGGTAGCCCGTTGGACGCCGAACTCAACGGTGAGGACGCGCTCGGAAGGGAGGCGGCCGTTGCGGAAGTCGCCCCGCTCGATACGCCCCCGCAGGGAGGAGGCGATCTCCAGGTAGACGTAGTTCTCAGAGGGGATTCTGTGCGCCATCACTATAGGCTCAGAGCAGTATCAAGGACAGTGTAACCCACTCCGGGCTGCCGCCCTATGTCTTCCACGAATTTTTTCGCTTGCCCGGGATTTGGGGACTCCCGCGTCCTGGGCAGAACGCGCCTGTTTTACAATCTCGCCACCCCGGGCGATAGAATTGGCACACCCGTGCTGGCGGGCTATACTCAAGTCATCCTGTGGTATGGGAGACCTAAACCTATCATGCACGAACACGACGAGTCCGCCGAGGCGGCAAACCCCGCGCTGGACGACGAACTGAGCGCCCCGTCCGACTTTGTGTCTCGGATGCGGCACACCTGCGCGCACGTCCTGGCACAGGCGGTCCTCGAACTCTTTCCCGACGCTAAGCTCGGCATCGGGCCGGTGATCGAGAACGGCTTCTACTACGACTTTCAGTTTCCCCGCCCGCTGACCCCGGAAGATCTGCCCGCCCTTGAAGAGCGGATGAAGCGCATCGTCAAGGACAACCTGAAGATGCAGCGGTTCGTGCTGGATCGGGCCGAGGCCCGCGCCCGCTGCGAGGCACAGGGGCAGCCCTTCAAGGTTGCCCTGATCGACGATCTGCCGGAGGACGCGGAGCTCTCCTTCTACGCGCAGGGTAAGGAGGGCGAGGAGCCGCAGTTCATTGACCTGTGCAAGGGGCCGCACATCGAGTCTACCGGTCGCATTGGCGCGTTCAAGCTCATGAACATCGCCGGGGCGTACTGGCGCGGCTCGGAGAAGAATCCGCAGCTCACCCGCATCTACGGCGCAGCGTTCCAGAAGAAGGCGCAGCTTGAAGAGTATCTGGAGCGTATCGAGGAGGCCAAGCGGCGCGACCACAAGGTGCTGGGCAAGCAACTCGGCCTGTTTATGAACAGCACCGTGATCGGGCCGGGGCTGCCGCTGTGGCTACCCAACGGCGCGGCAGTGCGCATGACCCTGGAGCGCTATATCCAGGACCAGGAGCGCCTGAAGGGCTACGAGCACGTCTACACTCCGGACATGGCCCGGCCCGAACTCTACAAGCAGTCCGGCCACTGGGACCACTATAAGGACGGCATGTTCCCCGTCATGAAGATTGACGAGGAGGAGTTCGTCCTGCGGCCGATGAACTGCCCGCACCACATCCAGATCTACAAGAACGACATGCACTCGTACCGGGACCTGCCCATTCGCTATGCGGAGCTGGGCAAGATGTACCGCTACGAGAAGTCGGGCGAGCTGTCGGGCCTGTCGCGCGTGCGGTCCATGTGCCTCTCGGATGCCCACATCTTCTGCCGCGAGGATCAGGTGAAGGAGGAGGTCAAGAACTCCGTCCTTCTGATTGAGGAGTCGTACCGGCGCCTCGGCATCACCGAGTACCGCTACCGGCTGTCGCTGCACGACCCGGCCGACACCGAGAAGTACGTCAACGACCCCGAGTTGTGGGAGAAGGCGGAGAACGAGCTGCGCGAGGTCTTCGCGGAGCTGGGTCTACCCTACTTTGAGGGGGTAGGCGAGGCGGCGTTCTACGGCCCGAAGATCGACATTCAGCTTAAGAATGTGCTGGGCAAGGAGGAGACGGTTTCCACCGTTCAGGTGGACCGGCACCTGCCGAAGCAGTTCGATCTGGAGTACATCGGGGATGACAGCAAGCCCCATCGGCCCGTTATGATCCACCGCGGCTACCTCTCCACCATGGAGCGGATGGTCTCGTTCCTGATCGAGCACTACGCGGGCGCGTTTCCGGTCTGGCTCGCGCCGGAGCAGGTGCGCCTGCTGCCCATCGCTGACCGCCACTCGGCGTGGTGCGAGGAGTTCCGGCAGCGCCTGGTGAAGATGGGCTACCGGGCCACGGCGGATACCCGGAGCGAGAAGACCAACCGCAAGATCGCGGAGGCGCAGATCGCGAAGATTCCGTACATGCTCGTGGTCGGCGACCGGGACATCGAGAACGGCACCGTCTCGGTGCGGGAGCGCTTGCGTGGCGACCTCGGCCCGTTCCCGGTCGAGGACTTCCTCGCGGCGCTGGCCCGTGAGGTGGCTACCTTCGGCGCCGAACCGGTCCCCGGCGAGGGCAAGAACCCGCCCGCACGGCAGGGCGGCAAGTGACACCCCACGGGGCGCGGATTGCTCCGCGCCCCGTGCCTCGGAGGAGCACCATGCCCGAAGCCCTTCCTCCAGGTTATGAGTGAGCCCGAAATTCTGACCGAAGGCGAGTACCTGCGCCGCGAGCGGGCGGCGCGCGACGTTCGGAGCGAGTACCGCGACGGGCATATGGTCGCGATGTCGGGCGCTTCGGTCGCGCACAACATCGTGTCGGGGAATCTTTTCGCGCTGCTCTGGACCCGGCTGCGCGGAGGTAGCTGCCGCCCATTCATGAACGACCTGAAGGTTCGTATTCATCAGACGACGCGGTACACGTATCCCGATGTTGTGGTGGTCTGCGGAGATCCGATCTTCCGCGACGATCAGCGCGATACGCTCGTCAACCCGACGCTCATCATCGAGGTGCTTTCGGAGTCTACGGAGGCGTACGACCGCGGCGAGAAGTTCGAGCACTACCAGCGGATCGAGTCGCTCCGCGAGTACGTCCTGGTGGCGCAGGACCGGCCGGTGGTCGAACGGTACGTCCGCCAGGGAGAGTTCTGGCTCTACTCCCTGACCGCCGGCCTCGAAGCCTCTGTCACCTTCGAAAGCGTCGGCACGGGCAGCGCGCCGCTCGCGCTGGCCGACATCTACGAGGGCGTCCTGCCGCCCGCCGCGTGAAGCACTTTTTTTCGCGCGCCGCTGTGAACAAACCGCTCCTTCGCGTGTCCAAATAAGAGGGGAGTGAGACTGCCTCCTCCCACGCAACGATACGAGGGCCTCCGAGGGCATTGGCACCCTGGGAGACCGTCACACCGGGCGGCCATGCTCGCCCGATGCACTTACTGGACCTGGGTGTTTTTCGACGTTTTCGCCGAAGAAAGGAAAGACACGATGTCCGCAGCCACCCCCTTTCCAGTTGCCGCTCTGGATGGCAACCTCTCCGTCACGGGAGCGACCCCCGCTGCCATGGAGCACATCCACCTCCACATGAAGCGCACCCACTGGGAAACGAAGTACCACACGGACCTGGGGGCGCACCTGCAGGATGCCCTCGACCGGCTCGATCAGGAGGGCTGGGAGGTCGTTGCCGCGTTCTGCGTCAACGCGACCCCCGAACTGATCCTGCGCCGGTGGAAGCCGTTCCCGGCCCCCGCTGCCTGACGCTCTGACGCTCGCGTCTTTTGCAGCCCGCGTTCGCCGCGCGATACGGTTATCGTCATGGAACGAAAACGTAAGCGCGACATGCGCGGGGAGAACCACGAGCGCGAGGACCTGTCGGGATGGAACCTGAGGGGCGCCGATCTGCGCGGGGTACGGTTTGCCGGGGCAGACCTGAGCGGTGCGGACCTGACGGGGGCGTCGCTACGAGGGGCGAACCTCTGCGGTGCCGACCTGTCCGGCGCCGCCCTGGGGGACGCGGACCTGACGGGCGTCCAGACCGACGCGGAGACGCGATGGCCGACCGGCTTTAATCTGGAGGCGCACCGTGCGGCCTACGACGCCGTGGTGCCACCGTCGCAGGGCAGCGCCCGCGGGTTTGAGGAGCGGGTGGAGGAGGCGTTCTTCGAGGACGGACGGCTCAAGCGTCTGCCGGCCCGCAACCAGAAGAAACTGCAGGTTGTACTGGGGAAACTGGCGGAGGCGTTTGAGCCGGAGGTGCGCTACCCCGAGCGCGAGGTGAACGCTATCCTGGCCCGCTTCCACCCGGACTACGCTACGCTGCGCCGCCTGCTCTGCGACTACCGCTGGATGGCGCGGAACCAGGGGCTATACTGGCGCCTGCGCAACGTCCAGGGGCTGAAGCAAACCCTGGAGCAGGTGGCGAGCGGCGAGGGATAAGAATAAGAAAAGGGAGCGGCCGCGCACGTTGCGCGGCCGCTCCCTTTTGTCCAGTGTCGTGAGGCGGCGCCTACTTCTTCTTCTCCGCCGGCACGGGCTTGCCCATGCTCTTGTAGGCGTCTTCGATCGCCTTCTTGTCGGCGGCGGCCGTCTTGTTGGTCGGGTCCAGGGCCAGCGCCTGGCGCGCCAGCGACAGGGCCTCCGGGTAGCGCTTCACCGGCGGGATGCTCTGGTCCAGCATCATCACGTGCCCCTGATCGGCAAGGGCGGCGGCATATGCCTTCTTCGCCGCGGCGTTCTTCGGATTCTTCTTGTAGGCAGCCTCAGCGGCCTTGACCTTGGCCTTCGCCTCGGCGAGGGTAATCTTCTTCTCGGCCGCAGGAGCGGCGGCGGCGCCCGCAGGAGCAGCGGCAGAGGCCGTGGGGGCAGCGGCCGCGCCCTCAGGTGCGGTCCAGGACTTGGGCTTGGGCTCCGGATCGGGGCCGATCTCGACGCCCGCCTTCTTCGCCTCGGCCGCGTCGTCGAACCCGGCGAAGGTGAGGTTATGAGCTTTGTAGTAGAGGCCGCGGTAGTTGCGCTTACCGCCCGTGGGACTGGTGTGGCAGTACACGCAGTTCTTGCCTTCTTTATCCTTGAACGGCGGGAACGCTTGGGCGCGGTTGCTGGACGTTGCCATAAGCGCAGCAACGGCCGTGCCGGCGACCGCGAAAGACACCAGCGTGCGGGTGGGACGATTCACAGGGAAGCTACCTCCTCATACTTCGGCCGCCAGGCGACGACCATCAACCACTATGACAACCAATACGCTCAGACGTTTCTTGGCGTGCCCGGTTCATTCCTTCTCTACTTATCGGCAGGAAAAGGCCGGTGGTGTACGCTTTCTTGGTCGCCGGGAGCCGCCCGGGAGTTGGCCGCCCCCCGTCTGCTGCCTTGACAGTGCTCTGCGCGCCCCGCTATAATAGCCCAATATCCCGGGCCGCGGGACAGAACCGGGGCACGCCAGCGGCCCGACGAAAGCGTTGAGTATGGCAGGCCGCGGCGCGACAACCTCCCCCCCGTCTCCTCCCGACCCGTCCCGCCTCGACGCCCCGGTGACCGCGGTGAAGGGCATCGGCGAGCGCCTCGCCGGCACCCTCTCCAAGCTCAACATCTTCTCCGTGGGCGACCTGCTGACCCACTACCCGCACCGCTACGAGGACCGCTCCCACTTCGTGCCTGTGC
Source organism: uncultured Armatimonadota bacterium (assembly GCA_937902745.1). Classification (GTDB taxonomy): domain Bacteria; phylum Armatimonadota; class Armatimonadia; order Armatimonadales; family Armatimonadaceae; genus CALEKU01. The sequence continues at coordinate 15,712 of CALEKU010000067.1, read as the reverse complement.
GCGACCTGCGCGACGGCGAGGCGGCCACGGTCGCCGGTAAAGTAACCTCCACTGAGAACCGGCCCGCGAAGAACCGGACGGTCATCACCAAAGTCACGCTGGACGACGGCCAGAAGGGGGTCATCACCCTGACCTTCTTCAACAACTGGCGGCTCAAGCAGACCTTCGAGAAGCTCCAGGGCAAGCGCGTCGTCGCCTACGGCGCCGTGAAGCGCGGCTACAATGCCGTGGAGATGACTCAGCCTGAGTGGGAGGCGCTGGAGGAGGGTGAGGACTCGCTGTCGGTCGGCCGCATCGTGCCGGTCTACCCGCTCACCGAGGGTATCTCACAGGGACGCCTGCGCCGCCTGATGTTTGAGGCGGTGCCTGCGCTGGCGGACGCGGTGCCCGAAACCCTTCCGCTCGCGCTGCGCCGGGAGCGCGACCTGCCCGGGGCCGCGGAGGCCCTGCGCGCCATCCACTTCCCCGAAAACGTCCTGGCGCAGGAGCGGGCGCGGCGCCGCCTGGTGTACGAAGAGTTGCTTGTGCTGCAACTCCTGCTTGCGCGCCGCCGCTACGTGGCGAAGCAGGCGCCCGGCATCGCCTTTGAGGATGTGACCGGCCCCGTGGCCGAACTGGAGAGGGCGCTTCCTTTCCCGCTGACCGGGGCGCAGAAGCGGGTGATCGCTGAGATCGCGGAGGACATGGCCCGGCCCGAAACGATGAACCGTCTGGTGCAGGGCGATGTCGGCGCGGGGAAGACCGCGGTAGCTATGGCCGCGCTCCTGATTGCCGCACGCAACGGGTACCAGTCGGCGCTCATGGCCCCCACCGAGATCCTGGCAGAGCAGCACCTGCGCGGCATCCGCCGCACCCTGGAGGAACTCGGTGTGCGCGTGGACCTGCTGACCGGCTCCCGGCCAGAGCGGGAGAAGCGTGCTGTGCGCGAGCGGGCGATGTCGGGCGAGACAGGGGTGGTAGTGGGAACACACGCCTTGATTCAGGAGGGCGTCACCTTCCGCCGCCTGGGCCTCGCGGTGATCGATGAGCAGCACCGGTTCGGCGTGCTCCAGCGCGCCGCGCTCGCGGACAAGGGCGGGCGCCCGGACTTCCTGGTGATGACGGCGACGCCGATCCCGCGCACGCTGACCCTGACGGTCTATGGCGACCTGGATGTCTCGATCATTGACGAACTGCCGCCGGGGCGCAAGCCCGTGAAGACGCACTGGAAGCGCACCTCGGAGTCCGCCCCGGTCTACGAGGGGGTGCGTAAGGTGCTCCAGCAGGGCCGGCAGGCGTACGTGGTCTGCCCGCTCGTCGAGGAGTCCGAGAAGATGCAGACCTGGGCGGCCACCAAACTGGCGGCCCACCTCGCCGAGCACGTCTTCCCGGAGTACACGGTGGGCCTCCTCCACGGCCAGATGTCTCCCGAGGAGAAAGATGCTATAATGGCCCGGTTTCGGGGCAACCAGGTGCAAATACTGGTGGCAACCACCGTGATTGAGGTGGGTGTGGACGTTCCCAACGCGGCCGTGATGGTGATTGAGGATGCGGACCGGTTCGGTCTGGCGCAGCTCCACCAGCTTCGGGGGCGCGTCGGTCGTGGCCAGCACGCGTCGTTCTGCGTGCTGATCGCCGACCCGAAGACGCCGGAGGGCGAGGAGCGGATGAGCGTGCTCACGCGCACCAACGACGGGTTCAAGATCGCCGAAGAGGATCTGCGCCTGCGCGGTCCCGGCGAGTTCTTCGGTGCACGTCAGAGCGGTCTACCGGAGATGAAGATCGCGGATGTGCGGCGCGACGTGGGCGTGCTCCAGGAGGCGCGTGCCGACGCGCTGGACCTGCTCGCCCGCGACCCGGCGCTGGGCCGGCCGGAGCATGCCGCGCTGCGCGCCGCGGTGGCGCGCCGGCAGCAGCAGACCAAGGCCGCGGTGACCACCGTGGCGGTAGGGTAAGGGACCACCAGTAGTGCAGATAGCCATCTATCCGGGGTCGTTCGACCCGGCGACCAACGGGCATATGGACGTGATAACGCGCGCCGCCGGCCTGTTCGACCGGCTCATTGTGGCCGTCGGGCGGAACTCCGGCAAGAGTCCGCTCTTCACGCCGGACGAGCGTGTGGCTCTGCTGCGCGAAGTGTGCGCGGATGCCGGGCTCACCAATGTCGAGGTGGATGCGTTCGAAGGAATGCTCGTCGATTACGCGCGGAAGCAGGGCGCGCGGGTGGTGGTTAAGGGGCTGCGCGCGGTCTCGGACTTTGAATACGAGTTCCAGATGGCCCTGGCAAACCATCATCTGGCGCCGGACGTCGAGACGCTGTTTCTGATGACGAGCGCGGAGCATCTGTATCTGTCTTCGTCGATAGTGAAGGAGATCGCCCGCCTGAAGGGGGATGTGTCGGCGCTGGTGCCGCCGCGTGTCGAATCAAGGTTACGGGAAGTGCTGAATCGGTAATAATGGGTCCGATTCGGCGAATCGGGGATACAAAGGGCTAACGACGTGTCGAAAGACCAGAACATCATAGAAACACTGAAAAACCTGGAGCGCCTGGAGGCGTTGGTGGAGGACGCGAAGCACATCTTCGGCTTCTTCCGCTTCAATGACGAAGAGTTCTATATGCTCGTCAACAAGATCCGTGCCTCGCTCCCGGAGGAGCTACGGCGGGCGGGCAAGATTGCGCAGAACTCTGACAAGATCATGGAGACCGCCCAGACCGAGGCGGCGCAGTCCGTAGAGGCGGCGCGGGTGGAGGCGGGGCGCATCCTGGAGGAGGCGCGGGCGGAAGGTGCCCGCATCCTGGAGGAGGCGCGCGCCACCGCCGCGGCGCAGGTCGAGCAGGCCGGGGCGAAGGCCGGGGCGATGGTGGAGGAGTCCGAGATCGTGCGGATTGCGCGGGCGCAGGCGAGCGATATCGTGCGCCGGGCGGAGCGCGAGGCGGAAGAGATTCGCGCCGGGTCGGACGAGTACGCGCGGGATGTGCTCCTGTCGCTGGAGAAGAACATCACCGAGACGATGGCGCAGGTTGAAGGGCGCGTCGGGGCGGTGCTGGGCACGATTCAACGCGGGCGGCAGGCGCTGGAGCGCCGCGGGGCGGAGCGCTCGGCCGAGCCGGTCACCGCGGTCGCCCCTTCCCCTACACTACCGACCGTGGCCCGCGAGCGTCGGACCACCACTGCGGCGGCGGTCACGACCTCGGAGACGGACGCGGAGGAGCAGGGGGTCGAGGCGCGGGTGCCGGTGGGCAACGCGCGGGGCTAAACCGGGCGTGCAGGTGCCCGGCGGGGGGCATTTTCCCCTGTGATATAGTAGGGCATGAACAGCCGAAGACCGTCCGATGAAGGCGGCGAGGCGGGCGCAGAGCGCTCGTCGAAGAGTCGCTTCGCGTACCATAGTCTTGAGGACGAACTACCCCTAGAGGGCGGCGTCCGCTCCGTCGGCGCGCCGGGTTCCCGGGGGGCATCGTCCGGAGTACGCGGCACGGGACAGGGGCGGTCGGGCGCCCCGGGGCCCGAGGAGCGCCTGCTGGACATCACCGAGATCGTCCGGCACGTCGGGATGCACTATCGGCACGTCTTCCGCATCCCCCCCTTCCAGGAGGGGGATATGGACGCGGCGGCGCCCATCGAGGGAGCGGTCACGCTCACCAACACCGGGGCGGTGCTGCTGGTGCGCGGGAGCGCGAAGACGGAACTGCGGATGGAGTGCGCCCGCTGCCTGGCGACCACGGTGCAACCGGTGGAGACGGAGCTGGAAGAGGAGTTCGACCTGGTTTCCAGCCACGACGCCTTCCAGCAGGAGGAGGTGCACGCGGTGGACGCCGACGGGGCGGCCTCCGTCATCTCCGGCAACGTGATGAACCTGGCCGATCTGCTCCGGCAGAACCTGCTTTTGGCCGCTCCGGTGCAGCCGCTCTGCCAGGACGAGTGTCCGGGCATCGACCCCGGCGAGGGCGCCACGTTTCTGCGCGAAGAGGACGCTCTCCCTCCGGAGGCGGAGGCCGAGGAGCCGGCCGATACCCCGCTGCGCCACCTGGCCGAGATGCTGGAGGCGAAGCGGCGACAGGAAGAAAGCGGCGCCTCCTGAACTGCGTCGCGGGACAATCGCCGGAAAATGTGATACAACCTACCGAACCGCGCCTCGGGAGGCGCGGTTCGTCATGACTTACGGTTCTTGATAATTCTTTATAGGAAATAAAAGAAGATGGCTCTGCCCAAACGTCGTCACTCGAGTACGCGCCAGGCCAAGCGGCGCACCCACTACAAGCTGCAGGCCCCGAGCGTCTCGGAGTGCCCCCGGTGTCATGCGGCGCGCCGGCCGTATCATATCTGCACGTCCTGTGGCTTCTACAACGGTCGCCAGTGGGTAGAGCCGAAGGCGCAGCGTGGCGGGACCGCGGACGCCGCGTAACGCGAGCGTCCGACGAATCTTTCCCGCCGGCCCGTCCGGCCGGCGTCACGCATGAATCGCGGATACGCCTTTGCCTGCTGAGAACGCTGCCGCTGCTGCGGCTACCCCCGATACGCACCTGCGAGTCGCCGTGGACGCGATGGGCGGGGATCACGCCCCCGCCGAAGTAGTCCACGGCGCCCTGTTGTATGCCCGCATGGCGGCGGAGGGCACGGCCCCGGCAGCGGATGTCCTGCTGGTCGGGGACGCGGAACGCATCGACGAGTCGCTCCGGGCGCTCGCCTCCCAGACGGGGCTGTCGTACCCGGTCCGCGGAATCGAGGTCGTCCCTGCCTCCCAGGTCATCGGCATGGATGAGCACCCGATGGAGGCGGTTCGCGACAAGCGCGACTCCTCGCTCGTCCGGTGTGTCGGCCTGGTGCGGGAGGGGAAGGCTCAGGCCTGCTTCTCTGCGGGTAACACCGGGGCCATGATGGTGGCCTGCATCCAGATTCTGGAGCGGGTCGAGGGCGTCAAACGCCCCCCCATTGGCACCACGCTCCCCACAGAGACCGGCGGCTACTGCGTGCTGGTGGATGCCGGGGCGAACGTGGACTGCAAGCCCAGCCAACTTCTCCAGTTCGCGCTGCTCGGCTCTGTCTACGCCCGTACCGTGCTGGGGCGTGAGAACCCCCGTGTCGGTCTGCTCTCCAACGGCGAGGAGGAGAGCAAGGGCAACGAACTGACCCGCGAGACTATGGGCCTCCTGCGCGCTGCCGCGGCGGGGCCGCACCTCAACTTCGTGGGCTATGTCGAGGGCAACCATGTCTTCGAGGGGGCGGTAGACGTCATCGTCTGCGACGGCTTCGAGGGCAACATCCTGCTTAAGGGTGCGGAGGGCACCGCCCGCATGATCCTGACCTCCCTGGCAGCCCAGGTGAAGGCGGAGGCGGACGAGGCAGCCCGTGCCGTGCTCAAGCAGGCGCTGGCCCGCTTGAAGAAGCGCGCGGACTACGCCGACGTGGGCGGCGCACCGCTGCTTGGGGTTAACGGTGTGGCGTGCATCGGGCACGGACGCTCGGACGCTGCCGCGGTTGCGAGCGGCATCCGGCAGTCCGTGGTCGCCGCGCAGTCCGGATTCGTGGAGGCCGTGCGGGACGCGCTCCGCGACACGCAGCAGGTGAGCGGGAGCGGGCTCTGATCGGCGGAAACGGAACGATGGCTTTGGAACAGCCCAGCAGAAGCGCCCGGATCGCGGGCATTGGCATGTACGCCCCGGAGCGGGTCCTCACCAACCACGACCTTGAGGCGATGGTCGAGACCTCCGACGACTGGATCGTCTCCCGCACCGGCATCCGCGAACGGCGCGTGGCCGGGCCCGGCGAGGCGACCTCCGACCTCGCGCTCCCTGCGGCCCGCGAAGCCCTGCGCGTGGCGGGGGTGGACCCCGCAGACCTCGACCTCATCATTCTCGCCACCTGCACCGGGGACATGAACGCCTTCCCGGCTACCGCCGCCATCGTGCAGGCGGAGTTGGGGGCGCGGCGCGCGGCCGCCTTCGATATCGCCGCCGTCTGCTCCGGCTTCGCCTACGCCCTGGATGTCGGCGCGCAGTTCATCGAGACCGGGCGCGCGAAGAACGTCCTGGTGATCGGGGCGGAGACGATGAGCAAGGTCCTGGACTGGACCGACCGCAACACCTGTGTCCTCTTCGGCGACGGCGCGGGCGCCGTGGTGCTACAGCCGGGCGCGGCGGGCGAGGGCATCCTGGGGAGTGTGCTCGGCTCGGACGGCACCGGGGCGTGTCTGCTGAACATTCCGGGCGGTGGCTCCCGACAGCCGCTTACCGCCGATGCCCTGGCCGCCGGCGCAGGCTTCATCAAGATGAAGGGGCGCGAGGTCTACCGCTTCGCCGTCGAGATCATGGGCGAGGCCGCGGTGCAGGTGCTGGACCGCGTTGGCCTGAAGCCAGAGGACGTGGACCTCTTTATCCCGCACCAGGCGAACGTGCGCATCATCGACGCCGCCGCGCAGCGGCTCCGCCTGCCGCGCGAGAAGGTGTTCGTGAACGTGGACCGCTACGGCAATACCTCCTCTGCCTCCATTCCGATGGCCCTCTGCGAGGCCTGGAAGCAGGGGCGTGTCCAACCGGGCAATGTGGTGGTAACCGTTGGCTTCGGCGCGGGTCTAACCTGGGGGGCGAACGTTATTAAGTGGGGGGATCTCACGCCGTGAGCAGCGGGATCGTCTTTGTCTTCCCCGGCCAGGGGGCGCAGGCCGTCGGCATGGGGCGTGACCTGTACGACAACTTCCCGGAGGCGCGCGCCGCCTTCGAGGCGGTGGACGCCGCCTGCGGGGCCGCAATCTCGGAGCTGTGCTTCAACGGCCCCGAGGAGGCGCTGAAGCAGACCGAGAACACGCAGCCCGCACTCTTCGCGACCTCGGTCGCGGCGCTGGCTGCCTGCCGCGCCGCCGGCCTGACGCCCGCCGCCGCCGCGGGGCACTCCATTGGCGAGTACGCGGCTCTGTACGCCGCAGGCGTCTTCTCGCTGGAGGACGGCGCGCGGCTGGTGCGCACCCGGGCGCAGGCGATGGCCCTCGCCGCTGCGGAGCGCCCCGGCGCCATGGCCGCCGTGCTCGGCGCGGACTTCGACGCGGTGGACGCCGCCTGCCGTGAGGTCAATCCGGTGGGCGTTGTGGTCCCGGCGAACGTAAATGCGCCGGGGCAGGTGGTGATCTCCGGCGAAACGCGCGCTGTGGAGGCCGCGGGCGCCCTGCTCAAGGAGCGCGGCGCCGCCAAGCGCGTGGTTCCGCTCGCAGTCTCGGGGGCGTTCCACTCGCCGCTGATGCGCCACGCCACCGAGACCATGACCGGAGCCCTGGCGGGCGCGGCGCTCTCCGATCCCGCGCTCCCCGTGATCGCGAATGTGACCGCGGACTACGAGCGGACGGCGGGCGAGGTTCGGGAGAACCTCGTGGCGCAGGTGGCCGGGCCGGTGCGCTGGGTCGAGACCATACAGCGCTTCGCCGCGGACGGCTACGATACGTTTGTGGAATGTGGGCCAGGCGCGGTGCTGGCCGGGCTGATCAAGCGTATCGCGCCGGAGGCGAAGACATTCTCGGTGGGCGACGCCGCGTCGCTCGCCGCCGCGAAGGAGGCCCTGGGGGGCGCATGAGTTTGTCGTTCTCACTCGAAGGCAAGGCAGCCATCGTCACCGGCGCAGGGCGCGGGGGGCGGGGCATCGGCCGGGGCATCGCGCTGGCGCTGGCGGCAGCGGGAGCGGATGTGGTCATCACGGCGCGCTCGAACGTCGCCGACGCGGAGGCGGTCGCTGCGGATGTGGTCGCGCTGGGCCGTCGGGGTATCGCCGTCACGTGTGATGTCTCCGATGCCGCCTCGGTGGAGGAGCTGTTTACCCGCGCAAAGGCGGAACTCGGGCGCGTGGATATCCTCGTAAATAATGCGGGTATCACGCGCGACGGTCTGCTGCTGCGGATGAGCGAGGAGGACTGGGACGCCGTGATGCAGGCGAACCTGCGCGGGACGTTCCTGTGCACGCGCGCGGCGGCCAAGACCATGCTCAAGCAGCGCACCGGGCGCATCGTGAACATCACGTCGGTGATGGGCCAGGTGGGCAACCCCGGCCAGGCGAACTATTCGGCGTCCAAGGCGGGCATCATCGGGTTCACCCGCACGGTGGCGCGCGAACTCGGGTCGCGTGGGATCACGGTGAACGCCGTGGCGCCCGGATTTATCGAGACGCAGATGACGGAGAACTTTTCGGAGGAGGCGCGACAGGGTATTCTGACGAAGATACCTGCGGGTCGCCTGGGCTCGCCGGAGGACGTGGGCGCGGCCGTCGCCTTCCTGGCGTCCGACGCCGCCTCGTACATCACCGGACAGGTGCTGACCGTGGATGGCGGCATGACCGTGTAACGGCGTATGGCCGCGGAATAGGGTTTGGGATCGGCGGGGTGTCTCCGCCGGAGTCCACCGAAGAACAAAGCGGAGCGGTGCCCGGCTTGGCAGTCGGGCAGCAGCGATGGAAACCTATCTACAGGAGCAGTGTAACGATGTCTTCGACGTTTGACCGGGTGAAAAAGGTCGTGGTGGAGCAGCTGGAAGTCAGCGAGGATCAGGTCACGCCGACCGCCTCGTTTGTGGACGATCTGGGCGCGGACTCCCTGGACGTGGTCGAACTGGTCATGGGACTGGAGGAGGAGTTCGACATCGAAATCCCCGACGAGGACGCTGAGAAGATCGCGACCGTGGGTGACGCCATCTCCTACATCGACGACAAGACGAAGAGCGCGTAGTACTGGCATTGACCCCGCCTGAGGCAGTGGCCCCCCTCCCGGGTACCCTCTGGGTGCCTTCCCCCGCCCGCGGGGGAAGGCGACCGAAGGCCGGGAGGGGGGCCGTTTGGCAGGGGGACGGGACATTATGAACAAACGGATCGTTGTCACCGGACTGGGGGCGGTTACGCCCATCGGCATCGGCACCGAGGCCTACTGGCAGGGCCTGATGGCCGGCACGTCCGGCATCGGCCGGATTACGCTGTTCGACCCTGAGGCGTTCGACGTGAAGATCGCCGCCGAAGTCAAGGGCTTCGAGGCGGGCGACTACATGGATCGCAAGGACGCCCGGCGGATGGACCGCTTCGCCCAGTTCGGCGTTGCCGCCTCCAAGATGGCTCTGGAGGACGCCGGACTGGTCATCGACGACTCAAACGCCGAGCGGGTCGGGGTAATCGTCGGCTCGGGCATCGGCGGGCTGCAGTCGCTCGAAGATCAGATGCGCGTCCTGATCGAGAAGGGGCCGAGCCGTGTCTCGCCCTTCCTGATCCCCATGATGATCGCGGACATGGCTTCCGGCTGGACCTCGATCCTGACCGGGGCGAAGGGGCCGAACACGACCGTCGTGACGGCCTGCGCCACCGGCGCGAACGCCATCGGCGACTCGCTGGAGCTGCTACGGCGCGGGGCGGCGGATGTCATGATCGCGGGCGGCACCGAGGCGGCTATTACGGCTACGGGCATCGCGGGCTTCGGGAACATGCAGGCCATGACCAAGAAGTTCAACGACTGCCCGCAGAAGGCGTCGCGCCCGTTCGATGCGGGCCGGGACGGCTTCATCATGGGCGAAGGCGCGGGTGTGCTGATCCTGGAGACCCTGGAGCACGCCGAGAAGCGCGGCGCGAAGCAGATCTATGCGGAGCTTTCGGGCTACGGCATGACCAGCGACGCCTACCACATGACGCAGCCGCTTCCCGCGGGCGAGGGCGTGGCGAAGGCGATGGAACTCGCGCTGAAGGATGCGAACCTGGCGCCGGAGCAGATCGGCTACGTGAACGCTCACGGCACCTCGACGCCGCTGAACGATAAGGCAGAGACGCAGGCGCTGAAGCGGGCCTTTGGCGACCACGCGCGCAAGCTCGCTATCTCGTCCACCAAGTCCATGACCGGGCACCTGCTCGGCGCGGCGGGCGCGATCGAGGCGATCGCAACGGTTCTCGCCATCGCGCGCGAGACGCTGCCGCCGACGATCAACTACGAGACGCCGGACCCGGACTGCGACCTGGACTACGTGCCGAACGTCCCCCGCAAGGCGGCGGTCGAGGCTGCTGTCTCCAACAACTCCGGCTTCGGTGGCCACAACGCCGTCGTCGTCTTCCAGCGCTTCCGGTAGGGAAGTAAACCGCCAAGACGCCAAGGGCGCCAAGGGAGAGAGAAGCTATTTCTCTGCATCCCTTGGCGCCCTTGGCGTCTTGGCGGTTAGCCCGTTACTTCTTTGCCAGGTACGGGTCCACGGCCTTCTGGAACTGGGCCAGAGTCTGGCCGCCGGTGATGACCTTCACCAGCTTGCCGCTGCGGTCGAAGATGTAGGTGCGGGGCAGGGCCACGGCGGCCGAAGCGGGCAGCTTCGGCTCCAGGTACTTGATGTACGAGTCGTCCAGGTCGGAGCCGCCCTTGTTGATGAACGTCCCCTTCGTGAGCTTGTTCTTGCTCAGGAACGACGCGACCTTGCCCTTGTCCTCCGCCTCGTCGAACGAGACGGTCACCAGGTCCAGACCCTTCGCCGCGTTCTTGTTCTGGAGAGTTACCAGCGCGGGGAACTCCTCCACACACGGGCCGCACCAGGTCGCCCAGAAGTTCACCACCACCACCTTCCCCTTGCGGGCGGCCACCTGCTTCTTCAGCCCGGCAGCGTCAATGGTGGCGACGGTCCCCTGCGCCTGTGAGACGGGCGCGGTCAGAGCGACGAGTGCAGCGGGGGCGGCCAGAAGCGCCGCGCCCTGTTTCCATCTAAACAAAAAAACATTCCTCCCGATATCGCGAATCCGCCGGTAGGCGTTCACGGTCCTTAGTTCCTGACGGCTCGCTTGATGGTGCAGCCGAATGCGCGGCGGGGCTGAACCGTGACGTCCTTCCCGGCCAGTATCTCGTCCAGCGCCGTCACCAGGTACTTCTGTTGCGCCTTGGTGGCGTCGCGGCTGTTATCGATGGCGCCGTGGAAGACCAGGTTTCCCTTCCCATCGATGATATATGCCTCCGGCGTCACCTGCGCCTCAAAGCGATCGGCGATCGCGTTGTTCGCGTCCTTCAGCACCGGGAACGTGAAGTCGTTCTGGCGCGCGTGCGCGGCGATCTCGGTCGGCGCCTCGCCCTTGTTCGCGTTGATGCCCACAAACTGCACGCCCTTCGCGCCGTACTGCGCGGCGATCTGGGCCATGCGCTCGTTATAGTCGTTCGAGACCGGGCACTGCGTGGATACGAACACGATCACTGTCGCCTTCTTGTCCTTCGAAAGGTCCGCCAGGCTGACGGTCTTGCCGCTCACCGTGTCCGGGAGCGTGAAGTCGCCCACCGGCTTGCCCAACTCCACGGTTGCCGGGGCCGCCGCTGCCGTCGACGCTGCTGCTGCTGCGGCGCCGCCCTTCTTCGCGCTCAGAGCGTCCAGGATTGCCAGCGAGTCTTCGGCCGCGGTGGCGACGCGCACCTTCGTGTCCACCCCCGCCACGGTGCCGTCCGGCGCGATGTAGAAGGTCCACCGGCTGGCGTACTCCCGGCCGCCGTCCTTCACGGTGCCGTAGGCCCGGGACACCTTCGCGCCCACGTCAGAGAGCAGGGTGTGGGTCAGCCCCTCCTTGGAGCAGAACTCCCGCTTGCTGTCGGTTCCCTGGGTAGAGACCGTGAAGACCACAGCGTTCTTCGCGGCGAACGCATCCTTCTTCGCAGAGTACGACTTGTTCTGGAGCGTGCAACCGGAGGTCATGTCCGCGGGGTAGAAGGCGAGTACCACCCACTTGCCCTTCAGGTCGGCCAGCGACACCATCTTGTCGTTCTGGTCTGGCAGGGTGAACGCCGGGGCCGGCTTCCCGTTGAGCGGATTCGCGGCGTCCAGGCTGGGGACGGTCGCGGCAACGGCCGGGGCAGCGGTGGCGGGCGGCGCCTGCTGCGCCCGCACGACAGCGGTTCCCCCCGTCAGGGCAAGGGCGACCAGCGCTGTCGCCGCCGCGGACAGGGTGAGCGAATGGCGAAGTGTACTACGGCTCCTCATGAGTAGGACAACCTTTCTCGTGCGAACAGCGCGAACGGCGATTCCGTTCACCCGACGTTGAGAATGGGTTAAAGGTTCAGTCTATCCCTTTTGTGCTTGCGCCGTGGGGCGACGTCCTCAGTATACCTTTTATACGGAAGCCGGGGTTCCCGCGCTCAGGCGAAGTCTTCAAAACATAACAATGTTAAAAATGATGTTGAAAATGTTAATGCGGGTATTGAATCTTGTGATGTTGCGTGGTACCGTGTCTCTGCTATGCAGTTCATCTATGTCGAAAAAGGGCGGCCATGCCCCGCCAGGTGACGCAGTGCCCCGTCTGCGACGGGGCGCTGCGGGTCACGGAACTCTCCTGCGCCCGTTGTGATACGCGCCTGCACGGGGTCTTCCCGACCGCTCCGCTGGCGCGTCTTTCGCCGGAGCATCAGCAGTTCGTGGAGACGTTCGTCCTGTGCCGCGGGGTGATCCGCGACATGGAGCGTGTCCTCGGACTGTCCTATCCCACCGTCCGCTCCCGCCTGGACGCCGTGGTCGAAGCCCTGGAGGCGACACTGGCTGAGGGGCGCGAGGCGGCAACGGCGGGAGCGCCGCCTGGCACCGCTCCTGCTCCCGCACCGGGACGGGAGCGGGAGCGGCGCCGCGTTCTCAAAGCTGTCGAAGAGGGCGAGATCGACCCGCTGGAAGCCGTAGAGATTCTGCGCCGGTTGTAGTCGCCGATGTCGTGTGTTATCGCCGCCGAAAGGTAAGGGGGCTCCCATGAACCCATCGCCGCATCCCTCCCCGTCACTCTCGGCCCACCGCGGGAGCGCCCGCACCGCCCCTGTCACGGCGGACGCTGCTGCCACCCCCGGCGTTCCGCCAGCGCCCGATGTGGCCCGCGCCGCGCGCGGGCGCTACCTGCGCCGCCACAACGCCCGTGTCATCGAGCAGGACGACCTGCTGGTCGTGGAGTTTGTGGACCAGGCGCCCTGGTACACGGCTGCCATCCCCGGTGCGGAGCGTGAGCGGCGTGCCAGGCGCTTCTTCTCCCTGGCGCTGCTCGGCGTAGGGCTCTCATCCTCCGCGCTCACCATTGCGTACCTGTTGGACTGGATCTGAATCCCGAAACCGGACTGGACTATCGTACGCGCGAGCGTACACGTAAAGGAACCTGTTGTCATGGCCCGTGAAGAGAACCTGCTGATCCTGAAGATGCTTCAGGAGGGGACGATATCTGCGGAACAGGCGGCGGAGCTGCTGGCGGCGGTGGATGCCTCCGAAAGCCGCGCCGCCGCGGCCGCGCCGCCGCCCCCCGCGGCTGCCGCACCGCGCGACGTTCCCGCGCCCACGGCGGCGACCTCGCCGATCCCTGGCGTCTCTCCGACGCCGCCCACGCCCCCGACACCGCCTGTGCCTCCGCCGCCCCCGCCCCCCGGCGCCGTGCCGCCCCCGCCGGACGCGCCGCCGCTGCCGGAGGCGGAGGGGCCGGAGGGGGAGACCTTCGCCCGTGCCCGTGCCCGGATCGCCGCCGCCCGGGAGCGAGTCGCCGGGGTGCAGGAGCAGCTCAGCGCCGCCGAGGAGAAGCTGGAGAAGGCGCAGCAGGACGGCCCGGGCGCCAACGCCTGGGAGTCTATTGCGGATGCTCTCAAGGATGTGCCCGGCGCGCGCTCCGTGGCGGATGCCCTGCGGGGGATCGACCCCAAGCGCATCGCCTCTACCGCCCGGCGTCAGGCCCGGCGGGTGGCCCGCCAGGTGCGCTCATCGCTGGGGGATCTGCACCTCGATGTGGACATCGTGACGCAGATGCAGGGCGAGCCCACCCTCAGCGGGGCGCGAGAAGCCACCGCGACCATCCCGGCCGGCGGTACGCTGCGTGTTAAGAACACCCTGGGTGATATCGAGGCGCAGAGCGCGGACGTGCCCGAGGCGCGCATCGCTGGCGTACTGCGGGTCTGGGCGGCGGACAAGGTCCAGGCCGAGGAGATCGCCGCGCAGATTCAACTCGTGGTGGAGCAGGGGGAGGACGGTCCGACCGTCAGCGTCCAGCACCCCTCGCGCGTCCGCCGTGCTGCGCTGGACCTGAAGGTGTTCGTGCCCAACGAGTCCGGCGCCCGGATCTCGCTCATGAGCCCCTCCGGTGACATCCACGCCAAGGGCTTCAAGAACGGTACGGCGGTTGTGCTTGCTACGCAGTCCGGTGATATCCATGCCTCCGAGATCGCGGGGGATGTGGCGGCGGACGCCGCCTCGGGCGATATCGCCATCGAGGGCGTGATCGGGAACGTCTCCGCCAGCACCGCTTCGGGTGACATTGCCGCCGTGCGCGTTTCGGGCCAGTCCTTCAAGGCCACCACGCAGAGCGGCGACGTCAGCCTGAGCGAGGCGACCACGCCGAACGTTAGCATCGAGTCCGTGTCGGGCGACGCCTCCGTGAAGAACATCAGCGGCCACACCCTGCGGGTGCGCGCCGTCTCGGGCGACGCCGAGGCGTCCGACGTGACCTTCGAGGAGAGCATCCACCTGGACACGGTCAGCGGCACGGTCGTCCTGGAGCCGCGCGGCCCACTGAACAAAGGGGCGATCACCCTTGCCACCGTCTCGGGCGACGCCTCCCTGCGCCTCCCCCCGGACACCGACGCCGCCCTGGAGATCAACACCAAGAGCGGCGACGTTCAGGCGAAGTTCAAGCAGGGCAGCGGCAGCGAGAAGAAGGTCGAGGCGTCCGGCATGGTCGTGGTCACCGAGACCATCGGCGCCGGCGCGGGTGCGCGCCTCACCCTGACCTCCGTCTCCGGCGACATCGACGTCAAGCAGTCGTAAGCTGAAAAAAAGCCCCCCGGCGGACCACGCCGGGGGGCTTTTGCGTTTCTTACAGAGGCGCGAACAGGTCCACCAGGTTGCCGTCCGGGTCCACCACCTGAGCGTAGCGCTGACCCCAGAACGCGTCCCAGGGCTCCTTGTGTGCCGGGTGCCCCGCCGCCACGAGCTTTGCGAACACCGCGTCCACCTCGGCCGGGCTGTCGCACTTGAAGGCCAGTCCCATCCGGTGCCCCACCGGCTCTACCCAACTCGGGTCAATCTGCTGCATCATCGCCACCGTGTTCCAGGAGATACGGTACCCGTTCGGCGTGATGACCTCCACGTACGGTTCGCCCTCCTTGCCCTCGGGGATCTCCAACCCCAGCAGCCGGTAAAACGCCAGCGCCTTTGCCATGTCGTGTGCCGTAATGCCTACCATGTCCGGCTGAACCGC
Source organism: uncultured Armatimonadota bacterium (assembly GCA_937902745.1). Classification (GTDB taxonomy): domain Bacteria; phylum Armatimonadota; class Armatimonadia; order Armatimonadales; family Armatimonadaceae; genus CALEKU01. The sequence goes on along the minus strand of CALEKU010000067.1, from coordinate 557 downwards.
CATCGCAAATCCCTCCTTCGTCTCCGGAAGTACCCAGCAAACGGTAGTTCTATGGTTGTGGTCCGGTCTCCTGCCATCGACTCACGCACGTTGTCTTTGCCCCGGAGACCGTCTTGTGGATTGCCGTTGTGTAGCCTTGGGGGCGTTGTCACCCTTGTCCCGTTTTGGTAGCAGGGGCTCTAGAATCTGCCGCTCCTCCACCGGGAGATTCAGAAGAACCTTCCGATCTTGAGTCTCTTTCCACTCTACAGAGGCATGGAGCAAGCGCAGCGGGATTTCTAACTCTTCTTTGCCTGAACCAGAAGTCTGCCAGGCATCACGCCATGACTTCGCCAGGGACATGGCTACATCTGGCTTAAGAATTGTGCGGATCGTGTCGATTATGCCGTAAGCAAGCTCAGTAAGAGGGGCGTTTTTCCGATATAGGTAGGGGGCTACATTCTCCTGAATGGCTTTTGCTAAGGAGAGACGGCTTGTATGCGTGCTCTGGGGCAATTCCCTGAACTTGTCTGGCAAGCCGGCATGATGATGCCAGATCTGTAAAAAATCAACCATTC
>CALEKU010000066.1 GCA_937902745.1 uncultured Armatimonadota bacterium | reverse complement strand
GGCCGGGGCGGTCGCCGGGCGTCTGTGCCTGCGCGCCCCGGACCCTCCCGACCGGGAGCGCGCCGCGCGCCTGCGGGCGGAACTGCGGGAGCGTCTCGGCCCGGAGCGTTTTTCCGCCGAGGAGGCCGCGGGCGCCGCCCGGGACGACGAAGCCGCGCTGGACCTCGCCCTGGCGCCGCCGCCGGAGCCGTTACCGGGGGGGTAACCGCGGATGAACCGCCAAGACGCCAAGGGCGCCCTTGGCGGTCCAAACTCTCCCCCTCCCCCCTCTGCGCCCCCCGCGTCTCTGCGGTTAACTCCCTTCCTTCTTCGCGGGTGCAGGCGCGGGCGCGGCCTCCGGCGTGGGGAGGCGCTGGAGGGTGCCCTTCCAGCCGATCGGCCCCTGGGGAGAGGGGAGGCCGGTCACCGTCTGCTGCGACGCGATCAGCTCCCCGGTGGCCGCGTCCAGCAGCGCGAAGGTCTCGCCCTTCAGCGCGCGGGCGCCATACTCCGTGTCCGCCTCCACGGTCTGCTTCAGGCGAAGCGCCGGCGGGCCGTCCGCGCCGGGGCGGCGCTCTTCGCCGATGTACGTGGTCGTGATCGTCACCTTCTTGCCCGGGAGGCCCGGGTGGTCCGCTTCGGTGGTCCAGGAGTCGCCGGGCTTCACCGGCCGGTCCGGCAGGACGACCCGCTCGATCAGCGCCACCAGATGCTGCGAGGCGCGGGGAAGCACACCGTCGTCGGGGGACTCCGGCGTAAAGGTGAGGATGCGGTTGGCGCGGTTCAGCGTGACCGCGGTCGAGGGGACGGCGGGCAGGTCGGTGGCGTTTCCGTTCACGGTCACCTTGCCCCCCTCGCTCTCCAGGGTCAGGGCCAGGTCCTTCTCGCCCGCCCGCGCGACCGTCTCCTTGCGCACCTGCTCCACCACGATCTCCTGGCCCCCGAACTCCATCGTCAGCACGCTCCGGTAGCGCGCCGTATCGCCGCGCTTCGCCGCGAGCGTCAGGGTCACCGGCTTCGCGTCCGGCGCCGCCGCGGCCGGGGCGGGCGGGTCCTGGGCAGGGGCAGGGGCAGACGCCGCAGCGGCGGCTGCGGCGGTGGTGAGCAGAAGCAGGCCGCAGAGCGGCGCGCACAGTCTTCGGCGGGGGCGAACGGTCCACGGCGACGGCATGATAAGGATCTCCTGTTAGCGAGTTATCGCGGGGTGGCGGCGATGCGGGCGATGGTCTGGCCGAGCGCGGGGAACTTCCAGCGCAGCGCCCGGCGGTCGTAGAGATTTCCGATGTCCCACAGCATCGGGACGCAGCCGAGAGTGTAGGCCGTTTCGCAGACCGTGGTGAGGTACTTCACGACGCTTTCCGGGTCTTTGTTGACCGTGGGGCAGCCGAACTCGCCGACGACCACGGGGATGCCCTTATCCAGAAAGCGGGCCTTCAGCGGCAGGAAGTCGCGCGCCACCGCGGCCACCTCCTCCGGCGTCCCCCAGGTGTAGGCGGCCTTGCCCCAATCGGCGTCCTTCTCCAGGATCGCGAAGGTCGGCGGGCTGTAGTAGTGGACCGACACCATGCTGCGGGCGGCCGGGTCGCGCGGCATCTGGAACAACGGGTCCACGGTGCGCCCGATGTCGGTTCCATAGCCGGCGATCAGAAGGTAGCGGCGACGGTTGCCGCCCCCGCGGGACGCGCGCACCAGGTCCGTGAACGCCTGGTTGACCTGGTTGAGGAGCCGGTAGGCCCGGTCCTTCTGGTGCGGCGGGCCGCCGTAGTGGTTCCACAGATCGGGGAAGCTGCCCTCTTCGTTCATCGACTCGAAGATCAGCCGGTAGGCCCGGTCCTTCTGGTGCGGCGGGCCGCCGTAGTGGTTCCACAGATCGGGGAAGCTGCCCTCTTCGTTCATCGACTCGAAGATCAGGCGGTCGGGGTAGTTTTGGAAGCGCGCGGCGACCTGGCGCCACACGGCTTTGTACTTCGTCATCGTCCCCGCGTAGTCGGACGAGAATTTGTGTATCCAGCCGCCGTCCCAGTGGAGGTTGATTATCACGTACAGGCCGCTGTCGAGGGCGTATCCCACGACCTCGGCAACGCGGTCCAGGAGCCCGGGGTGGAGGGCGTAGCCCGGCGCGGGACCGATGAGGTTGGACCAGGCGACGGGGACGCGCACCGACGAGAAGCCGGCTTTTTGGACGCCCTGAAGCATCGCGCGGGTGGTGACGGGGTTGCCCCAGCCGGTCTCGAAGTCCCGGACCGTGGCGCCGTTCTTGATCCCGGTCGCCTCCAGGGTGTTCCCCAGATTCCAGCCGATGCCCATCTTCCGCGAGAAGGCGACAGCCTCCGACCGTCCCGCCCCGGCCGGCGGCGCGCCGCCGGCGATCTTTCTCCACATGCGCGCTCCTTAAAATCTACCTCTCGGACCCCGCCGACCCCGCGCCGGTTGCGCCCCGCCGCTCTCTGGATTGTAACCGCTCGGCGGCGCATGAAGTTCAACCGCACAGACGGGGACAAAGTTTTATTGCCGGGCCGGTCACGGAAGACCCGGAACCCCAGGGAGGAAGACATGCACACGACAGACACGGTGTCACGGCGGCGCCTGCTCGGGCTCGTTGGCGGCGGCGCGCTCGCGGCGCTGGCGGGGGGCGGCGCCAGCCTCGTAGGGTGCTCCAGCGGCGGGTATCACCCGCTCGGAAGCAGAGGCCCCCTGAGCGCGGAGACGCGTCAGACTGGCCTCTGGGCGGGGCAGAGTGCGCGACTGACGGCGTACCTGCTGCGCCTCGGCCCGGACGGCCCGGAGCCGCGTGAGGGGAACCTGACCCCTGACGTGCGTTACCGCATTACCTCCCAGAACGCGGAAGGCTACCAGGTGCGCTACTTCACCGGCCCCGGCTTCGCTACCGACTTGGGCGCCGTCAACGTCCAACTGAGCGACCCCGAGAACCCGCTGCCCTCGCCCGGCGACCCGGAGGGCATCCGCTTGATCTCGGCGACGTTCGACGTGCACGCCCCGACGGACGCCGCCGTGGGGGAGGGCGAGGCCCCCGCCTACCAGCACCTCTCCGGCAGCGTGTCCGTGTGGTACGTCCCTGCGGACACGGCGGGAGAGGCGTTGCGACTGTTCCGCGCCCAGGGGTACGTGGCGCGCTCCCTGCGCTCCCCGGAGCGCTTCACGGACGAGTTCAACCTGAGGTTCGACGCCGCCGGCGTGGCGGAGGGGACGTACCAGTCACACTACCGCGACAAGCCGTGGGGTGGGGGCATCGGGGCCGGGATCGTGGGACCGGGCGCGCCCTCGATACCCGAGCCGAGCGCGACGCTGACGTTCACGGACATCGTCCGCGCGGCGGACGGCACGCTCCGGGCGGCGTTCTCATCGAGCCTTGGGGTGTTCGCGGGCGAGGTGACGTGCGCGCCGGACAGCTCCGGCCGGATCACCGGGGTTGCGCCGGAGGCGGGTGCCGTGGTCGTGGACTGGGACACAGCGGGTGGCGGTACCCTCACCCTCCCGGAGCGCGCGGGAGAGGGCGCCGCCCCGCAGCGCCTGGCCCGCGTGTACGGCGACTGGTGGCACACATGGAGTACCCCACCGCTGTCCGCCTCCGACCCCTCCGGCGCCCGCGACCCCTGGAGCCCCTGGTAGACACCGGAGCGTTCCCGGGGAGATAAAACCGCCAGGACGCCAAGGGAGCTAAGGGGGGAGGAGAGGGATTAACCGCAGAGACGCGGAGGGCGTCGGGCCGCGGCGGGTTCCGGTGCGCCGATGCGGCCCATTGCAACCGGGGCCGCCCGGAGGGCGCTTGGCGGCAACGCCGCCCTCTGCCGTGGGTTTTCAACCCGCGGCAAACCCCGCGGCAACAATCTTCCCTACCCTTCTCCCTCTGCGCTCCCTGCGTCTCTGCGGTTAATTTCTCCTCTCTTCTTCCCTCCTTGGCGCCCTTGGCGGTTATATTCGGACGTTTCGTATTGGTCAGGAGAAGGGCGGCAGTACCTCGCGGAGATCGGCGGCCGGCTGGACGCGGACCGGGACGAGGTAGAACTTGGACCCGTTCCAGGCGGGAACCTGGACTGCGGCGGGCATAGCCCCCGCGCCCGCGAGGGGGTAGAGCAGGATCAGGTTGGCTCTCGGGGCGGCGGGGGCGCTTTTGGAGCGCCGCGCTTCCAGCTCCGCGTAGACGGTTAACTGTCGGACGTCGTCCGGGCTCAGAGAGCGGGGCGCGGCGCCGGGGGAGGGGGCTTCCTCGGAAACCGCCGCGTCCAGGGTGACCGGGCCGCGTCCGTTGCGCGTCAGGTGCTTGTACTTGGCGTCCCCGATCCAGACGATCCCGGTCCGGTCCCGCAGGTAGAAGTCAGCGTACTGATGGATGCCGCCGGCGTCCAGGGCGAACAGCTTGCCCAGGAACTTCTGGGTCTCTACCGCCACCCCGAAGCGCGCCGCAAGCGCCGCCCCGGCGTACGCCTCGAACAGGCGGTTCATGTCCACCAGGAAGACGAACGTATCGGCGGCATCCGCTCCCGCCTCCAGGGCGTGCCCGAAGCCGCGCAGCAGGCGGCAGGCCAGCTCGAACGGGCGGCGGAACCGCTCCGTGCCGCGGTCCCAGTGGCGCAGGTGGCGGACGCCCTCCAGTGCCGTCGCCGGGCCGACGTCGGCAACGTCATCCAGAAGCAGGAGGCAGTCCTGCAGCAGCCAGACGGTGGCGGTGTGCCGGGAGCGGCGCAGCAGGTGGCGGCAGGCGCAGCGGAACAGGCGGTTGACCGGGGTGTCCGGCGTGAACTCGTCCCAAACGCAGGCCAGGCGGTCCATCCGGTCGCGGTTGCGCCGCACCTGCGCGGCAACGTCGATGCGCCCGCGCACCGCGGGCAGGTCGTCCTCCCGGCGCTCGTAGCGCCGCCCGACGCCCCGCGCCAGTTCCGCCCGCAGGTTCTTCGCCAGCAGCAGCGCGAACAGGTCGAGGAAGCCGGTGGGCACCTCGTCCAGCGGCGCGGTGTCCGCCTCCGGCGCCTCCAGAAAGCCCGATGCGTCCATCATCCAGAGGACGGAGCGCATCACGCCCTCCAGCGGCGCCGCGGCGTCCACCGTGTCCGCGTCCAGCAGGTGCGCGTCGAGCTTCGGGTAGATTTCGACGGTGCGGCCCGCCGCCTCCACGACGCCGACGTACTGCCGCGCGCAGAGCGTCTTCCCGTCCGCCCCGGTGAACGACAGCGGCGGCTGCGGCAGGCGGTTCTCCTGCTGCCAGCGGGCGGCAGCCCGCGCGATCTCCTGCCGCTCGCTGGCCGTCAGGTCGTGGCGCGTGGTGCGTCCCCATTCACACAGGCGGATCGGCGGCGTCATTGTGCCTGGGCCGGGATACTGTACTGCGCGATGAGAGTGCCAAGGGCATCGAAGGCTTCGGGGTCGCCGCCGTCATCCACGTACCACTGCCAGCGGTTGCGCGCGGCGCGCTCGTCGCTTCCGGGTATTTGGCGGACGAAGCCCGGGTTGCCGTCCTTCTCGTTCAGGACCCAGCGCAGGCCCTCCCAGTCGCCGTAGAAGTATTCGCCGAGCAGCGGGACGATCTTGCGGCGGAAGACCCGGTTGAAGCCCGCTGCGTCGTTCACGCGGACGAAGAAGGCGTGGCCGATTCGGTAGTCCCGGTCCTTGCGCAGCGAGATGCGCCGGTTCAGTTCCGTCAGGACCGCTCGCATCGGCTCTGTGAGTCCCGGGCAGACTTTCTCCGAGAAGTCGGGACGCAGCTCCTCGAACTCGAAGCGGCGGCGCAGGGCCACATCCACCAGCGCGATGCTCTTGTCGGCGGTGTTCATGGTGCCGAGCAGGTACAGGTTCGGCGGCAGGGCGAACTTCTGGCGCGAGTAGGGCAGGGTGACGATCTGCTCGTTCTCAGCCCCGGCCCGCTTGTCCTCTTCCAGAAGGGTGATCAACTCGCCCAGAATCTTGCTGATGTTGCCCCGGTTGATCTCGTCGATGACCAGGACAAAGCGCTCCGCGTCCGCAAGGTTCTGCTTCAGCCGATAGCCGCTCTTCTCCCCGCTCCGCAGGAATCGCTGCACGATCGCCGCCCGGTCGGCTTCCGTGAGTTCCGGCAAGGCGGCGGGCGTCTGGGTAGCGTCGGCGTCCTCCGTAGGAAGTTCTGCCTCTATCTTTCGCAGTTCCGTAAGGACAGTCGCGATGAAACCATGATGCGCTCCGTCCCCCAAGTGTTCCCGGACGTCTTGCGGCGTAATGATATTATGCGGGCGTCGCGCCTCGTATACGGGACGTACTCTATCCCGGCTGCATTTGTAAGGCCAATGCTGCTGTTTCGTGGTAACGTTCTGGCCTTCGAGGTTCTGGAGACGAGTGGCCTGGAGACGGAAGCGGGCGGTACCGACCCCGCCCGGTACGGGGAATTCGCGTTCGGGGTCTTCTGCGATGCGGTTGAGCAGTTTGCGCCACAGGCGGTCGAAAGACGGCGCGGGCGGAGAGGCGGGTTGTGCCGTCCCCGCAGGTGCGGGGGCCGGCACGGGCTCCAGCAAGGCCCACAGGGCGCGGGTCGCCATCCGCCGCAGGATGCCAGGGGCACACTCATAGCGCGGCGTTTCGCCGGAGCCGCCACCTTCGGATTCTCCCTCGTCCTCGCTATCGCCCATCACCGGGCGGATACCCTCGATGAAGTCCTCGTAGCTGTAGGACTGGTGGAACGTCACGAAGGCGATCCGGCCCTCGCGCTCCAGTTCCCGGTACTGCGCCGTGATCTCTTTGCGCGTCGTTCCCGGTTCTGGCGTTCCCCGGATGATCTCAACTGCTCGCCGGGTGGTGGCGTAGGTCTTGCCGGTACCGGGCGGACCGTAGAGGATGGTGTTCAGGCAGGTGTCGGACTTTGGTCTCCTCGGTTGCGCAGGCGTTGGCGAAGCTGGTTGTTGAGGCGGCGCTACGCCTCGAAAGGCGTCGTAAGAAATCTCGGGGAACGGCTTTCCGATCTTCGCGCGGACCGCTTCCAGCAGGCTACGGTACTGCGCCAGCGTAGGCCGGTCCGGAACCGACAGGCCCGCTTTCGCCAGATAGGCACGCACGTTCTGGTCCAGGGCGAGGAACGACTCCGGGTTCAGCCAGAACAGGCCCATCGTCAGCTTCGCCAGCCCTACCTGCCGGACGTTCAGAGCGCCATTCCACGCCGCTTCCGTGAGCGCGTCCGGACCCTGTACCGCCTGTTCCGCGAGGTCCCACAGCGCGTCGATGTCGCCCGGCTGCCGCATCTTCGCAAATGAAAAGAACCACGCCTTCTGGTTGTTCACCTCCGGGACGCCCATGAAGTCGGTGGGGACCGGCGCGTCCAGGTCCCAGCGGTCGCGCAGGTCCGACAGGAGAGCGCGCTTGTTGTCGAAGGTGATCGCGCGGCAGATGTGCGAGAAGAAGGTAAACGGGTCGTGAACGGTGAGAGGGAACCGCTGGTTCTGGGCGTCCTCGTCTTCCAGCAGTCCGACCATGCGACCGCTCTGACGGAGGGAGTCAAGAAGCGCCACCAGATCCGGCTGGCGCTCCCGGTAGGTCAGGACCTTTTCTGTGAGTTCGTGGAAGAAGGGTATCCAGGTGAAGGTAGCCACTGTGGGCGCTGCAGGGTAGACGGGGTCCGGCAAGGTGATTTCCAGTTCCTCTTCGAGGTAGCGCAGAACGCCTGGCGAGTGGGATTTGCGCGAGTTGCCCTGCAGGACGCTGGCCTTCTCGTTCGTGACGCGGATCAGTTCGCGTATCTGCTCGCGGAGCGTCGGCGCCCAGGCGAGCACGTCCGCGACCGGCCCCTGCGCGGCGTGCGTGTCCGGCACGCTCGCAAACGCGGGTCGTGTCCCCGGCGGCGGGGCGGCGGCCACGCCCTTCCAGTACACGGTGAGGCCACTCGACCGGAGCCACAGGCCGTAGTAGCCGCCCCCGACGTTCAGAGCGACCTCGGCGGCGTGGAGCGTCACGCCCCAGTTCTTCGGCCAGGCGCTCGTTTCCCGGATCAGGGAGGCGAGCAGTTCCAGAAAGCCGCGCCGCGCGTCCGCGTCCGGCACCAGCTTTTCGACCACCTGACGGGCGTACGCGGGGTCGGTGCGGCTAAAGGGCACAGACTCGCGGGTGCCCGGCTCGGGCATTGTAAACGGCACGGGGGATCTCCTTCAGCGCGGTGAGGATGTGCCCTATGAGGGTGCAGGGAGCGTGCCAGCCGTTGCGGAAGGGGAGGTTTTTACCGCCAAGACGCAGAGGGCGCAGAGAGGAGCAAGAGGCGAGATTGTCGCGTCGGGTCCGAATGTGGCGCGGGTTTTGCCGCGCGCGGGTCGCGCCGCGCCACGGCGTCCGCGTGGCTCAGGTGCGCCACAGGAGGTTGGGGCGGTAGCCCATCTCGCGGGCGACGGAGCGGACGCGGGCGCGGGTCTCGCCGGAAACATACGGGCTGTCGGCGCGGTGCAGCGCCCGTGACACCGTCGCCACAGACAGACCCGTCTTCTTCGCGATGTCGTTCAGCGTCGGCTTCATCGGCGGCGGCGTCCCCAAGGGGGTATAACACGGCGCCGCCCACCCGTCAAGGCGAGCGAGCGAGCGGGCGGATGCGGCCCGCCCGCCCGCGGGTCGCAGCGTCAGGCGGCGCCGGCCAGGGCGCGGGGGAACAGGATGCTGTTCTCCTTGTGGACGTGCCGGTGGGTGTCGGACTCCAGTTCCGCCAGGGCGCGCAGGGTCTCGCGGTAGGTCGGGCAGGCGCCGGCCGGGGCGGCGAAACCGTCGGTCAGGGCGCGCATCCGGGACAGGGCATCGCCCGCGTCGTCGTGCTCGGCCTCCATCTGCGCCAGCAGCGCCGCCAGCCCCGGGACCGCGCCCGTGTCGGCGACGCGGCACAGCGGGAACGCCGCGTTCTCCTCCGCGGCGGCGTGCGCCTCCATGCCGACGCGGAACGCTGCGAAGACGTCCCGCAGCTCCACAAGGCGCGGGTCGTCCGCCCCGTGGGCCTGCGCCACCCGCTCCGTCAGCGCGGTCAGGCGGGGCAGCTCGGCGCGCAGGTAGGCGTGGTGGGTCTGCTCGATGTGGTCGCACAGCGCGCCCAGCGGCGCGCGGGTCCAGTCCGGCTCGCGGGCAGCGTCCGGCCCGGCGAGCGACGCCACCACGGCGTCGCAGAGTTCGAGGTCGCGCACGACGGCGCCGGGGTCGAGCCCCCGGGCCGCGCAGGCGTCCGCCAGCGGCTTCCTGCCGCCGCAGCAGTAGTCCAGGCCCAGGCGCTCGAAGACGCGGGCGCGGGCCGGCTGCTCGGCCACGAGCTGGCCGACGGTGAGAGTGGTTGCGATCATTGTCGTGCCTCCGTTCCGCTTTGGATGGTAACCGGGCGAAAACCGGATGTCAATGTCCTGTTTCCACAATCCACCGTTTGGGGGACGCGGCGGGCGGTGGCGGCGCGGTATCTTCGGGGGGAATGTGGGACGGGAACGAGGATCTGAAGCGCCGGGCGCTGCTCGGGGCGGGGCATGGGTGCGTGGCGCTGGGCGTCGCGGGCGCCTTCCTGCCTCTCCTGCCCTCCACGCCGTTCCTGCTGCTCGCCGCCGCCTGCTATATGCACAGTTCGGAGCGGCACCACCGCTGGCTGCTGGAGCACCGTGTCTTCGGCCCGCCGCTGCGCAGCTACCGCGAGCGCCGCGCCGTCCCCGGGCGCACCAAGCTCCTCGCGCTCGCGCTGCTGTGGTCCTCGCTCGCCGGCTCCGCGTGGCGCCTGGGCGGCTTCGGCGGGCGCCCGC
>CALEKU010000065.1 GCA_937902745.1 uncultured Armatimonadota bacterium | reverse complement strand
AGACAACGACGAGCATGGACACATCATACCAACAACCTGTTCAAGTCCGTAGCCTGATTGGTAATATAGAAAACACTTAACGGCTGCTGAAAATCCACATTGCCATTACGATCATTTGTGCATTTTGACCGTACCGGCATATCATAAGGCGCACCCCCTACAGACGGCAGCGTAACTATGCGCCTTCCAACCTGTCCACCAGGCATTTCCGCTTTACAGACAGGTGCTTTATTCTGATTTGCAGCATTATCTTGATACGCACCACGCAAAATCTTCACCTGACGCTTCTGGGATGAAGATTCTTTCGTATCTGCCTCGTCCAAACGCTTTTGATGGTCTTCAAGGCAAGAAGTCCAACCCATAGTAACTCTCCTTTATCGGCGTGTCAGACTGGCTTCCGGTTCGGGAATTGTACTATGGCTTTGGCTGAAATTTCAAGATTCGCAAGTAATGATTTATTCCCATTGCAATCTAAGTTAGCCACGTTGATATCTTGTCGGGCGTTTGCGAGGGGCCGCTTGTCAACACCCATTCAGGCTCCCCGTCCTCCGTAGCGAGTAACCGAACACCCTCGCTCTACATTTACCGATCGGGTCTACGTTGCGTGCTGACCAGTAGCAGCAGCCCGGCCGCGGTAAGCCACAGGGGGAGCGGGTACCCGCCGATGCGCTCCATGCCGCCGGCGCCGCGGCCCAGGAGGTTCCCCGTCAGCAGCGCCGTCCCGGTCAGCCCGACTGCCCCTGCCGCGGCGGTGAGAATGCCCGCCGCAGAGAGCGGGACCGTGCCCGGGCGGTGGCGGCGCAGCAACAGGGCGACGCCGAGGAGCACCATCTCCAGGCCGCCGCAGACGAGGTGGACCGCCGCCCCGGCGAAGTGGACCCGGGCGTTGGCGTCCTCCGGCGCGAGGCCGACCGCGATCAGGCCCGGCCCGGAGATTCCGATCAGCCACAGCCCCGCCGCGCCCAGGCGCCCGGACGGGAAGACGCCGCGCAAAAGCGCCGCCCCGGCGGCGATGAGAAGCCCCTGCACCACGAACGAGGCGTTCATGAGGCCGTGCAGGGGCGAGCAGACGTAGCGCGCGGGGTCCCCCACCCGCTCGGCGAAGTCGACCGCCCCCAGGTCACTGATGAAGTTCCGTGACCAGTCGTAGGGCACGGACCAGGCGTTCGCGGCGATCCGCTCGGCGACGAAGAACTGGAAGCAGAGGCACCACAGGAGCGCCCCCGCAAGCCGCGCCCCGTCACGCGAGGAACGCCCGCACGTCAGCCCCATCCGTCCTCGCCAGGAGCGTTCCCGCGGTTGCGCCACCCGGTCTTCTTGTACCTGTGCCCGCGCATGTTCACTGCCAGCATACCGGATTCATCAAGATCACAGCGGAGCGGGCCGGCACCCGCCCGGGGCCAAGCGTGTGCCGGTTCCGTTGGTCCTGCCAGAGAAGCATTGCGGATGGAGAAGAGTATGCCGCACGGGACTTTCCCGCCCCTCCAAAGCGGGCGGGATGCGCCCCATGGGAAAGAGTTATACTGCTTCTACGCCCCCGGTCACAGCGAGCGTTCCTCCAGCGCCCGCTCCAGCAGGACGACGATCTGCTCCAGCGACAGGCCCCCGCCCTCCGCCTTCGAGGCGGCGAAGGCGGCCTCCCCGAGGGAATCGCGGAGGAAAGCCTGCTCGCGCGCGTACGTTTCCCGGTCCACGGGCGGCAGGGGATAGTGCATCTCCTCCCGAGCCCGCTCCAGGGCGCCCGCGGCCTGCGCCGCCGCCTCCAGCGCGCCCGCCGCCCGCGCCAGGTCCGCCAGCGTCCGCACCACCTCCACGAGACTCGGGCGCGCTGCCAGTTCCCGCGCAAGGGCGAGGCTTTCGCGGACGTGCGCCCCGGCGGCGGCGAAGTCCCCCTGCGCGATCGCTACCTCGGCGAGCCCGCGCAGCGTGTTCCCCATGCCGAACCGGTCCTCCACCTCGCGGTGGATCGCCAGGCCCTGCTCGTAGTAGGCGCGCGCCTCGGCAAAGCGCCCCTGGGACTGCACGAGGTGCGCCAGGTTGTGCAGCGTGCGGGCCTCGCCGTTCCGCTCGCCCCGGGCGCGCCAGATCGCCA
>CALEKU010000064.1 GCA_937902745.1 uncultured Armatimonadota bacterium | reverse complement strand
AGACCCGCCGAAGCGCTACAACTCATGGGATGCACAATAACTGAATGACCCTGCCGCTGCGCCGTTCCGCCCACCAGGCACTCTCCCCGGCTGCCGCACCCGGAAACCCTCTGTTTCGGCCCGTGCGCGCTGCCCCTTGCCCGAGGCCGGCATGTTGGCGTATAGTGACCCAATTTCTATTTTCTATAGCTGAGGGAGATACGTTAGTGGACAAAGTGACGAAGGTTCTGCTTGCCGCGGTGGTGGTGCTTCTCGTCGCGCTCCTGTTGCGGCCTCAGGCGGGGCAGCCCTCCGCGGCGCACGCGCAGACCCCTGCGGCCTCGCCGGCCGCGGCGCCTATTCTGGCCGTGGATAACGGCATCGTCTATGTGTTGAAAGGCGACCGCCTGGACATCTACTACCTGGACCCGGGCAAGGACCCGCTGGCTATCCTGGACCCGGCCAAGCGCGCCGGGGCGATCAAGGGCATCCAGCTGCACCCCATGCTGTCCCGCGACCTCAGCCAACTCCGGACGGCGGCGGCCCCGTAGCGCGAACCGGCCCGGGCGGGGAATATCCCCGCGCCCGGGCCGACGCGCCGTTATGGGATCTCGAAGAGACCTTCCTGGCGCAGGCCGAGGGTATGGGAGGCTTCCCCGCCCTTGCCGTCTCGCACCGTGACGGTGACTACCGTCGCCAGTTCATCCGGGAACGAGCACCCGAGGTGGTAGAAGAGGTGGGTGTTCGGCCCACCCGCGCCGGGGCCGTTGTTCGTCCCGCAGGTGGTAGCCGGCCCTTCCCACTTCCACTCGTACGTCAGGGCGTCGCCATCCGGGTCTTCCGCGTCCACCTGGAACGCATTCGTGTGCAGGTCCGGCAGGAAGACGTTCGACATCCGCAGCAGCTTCGGCGGCCGGTTCGCCGGCGTGGGCGTGGGCGTGGGTGTCGGGGTGGGTGTCGGGGTTGGCGTCGGCGTAGGAGTCGGCGTAGGAGTCGGCGTCGGCAGGCCGGTGCCCGGGCCGTCCCCGCACTGCTCGCCCGGCTTCAGAACGCGCCGCCACATTTCGGGCAGTTGGCCCACGGTGACGGGGTAGTCCTCCGGATCATTGATGTAGCGCCGGGTGTTGCTCTGCGTTTCATCCCGGGCGAGTTGGAAGAGCAGGGTCAGATCCTCGATGCCGATCTGCGCCCCGGGTATCTGAAGTAACTGGCGCGCGTTGGCAAAGAAGGCGTTCGTGAAGTAGCCCCCTTTGGGCGGGCCGTCGAAGAAGATACCGGATTCGCCCGGGTCGCCGAACGCCCACTGCTGCGCTCCCGCGGCGGACATGATGACGACCTTCTTCCCACGGTACCGGGCATCCCAGTCGGTCACATGCTTCTGCATGTCCGCCACAGCTTTGCCCGAGAAGCAGCAGTCCATCATGATGACGATGTGGCAAACGGGCGATTCGTAGAGGCGCAGTTCGTCGGGATAGATGTAGGCAGCGACGCTGACGGCGCCCGCCCCGTCCGTCTGCGGCCCCCGCTCCACGATGATGGCGCCAGTCCGGGAGCCGTGCGAACTGGCATAGAGGAAGAACGTATCACACGGGCGGGCGACGCGGTTGATGGTCGCGATGATCTGCTCAATGCGTGCCTTTGTTCCCGCGAGTATCCCCTCGGTGGGCGGGCGGTGCGTGAAGATGTCGGCCGTGCCCATCCCCGCGAAGCCGCCGCTCCGCAAGAAGTTGGCCATATTTTCGATGTCAAGCGCCATGTCGGGGCGCGGGTCGCCGTTGATGAGCAGGCTGTAGACCTTGGGATCGGTGCAGGGCGGCACGGCGTGGTCCCGCCCTCGGGTTACGCTGCCGGTCCGCGGCGCACTCTCGGTGCAGGGCGCGTCTGCATCGGCTCCGGCCGCCGCTGCCAGCGCCGCAGCCTTCTCGCGCGTCGGCCCGGACACGAGGGGCGGAGGCATATGGATGTGTCCGTGCGCGTGCGCGGCGTGGCCGCGCGACGCCGCGCGCGTCGGGTTCTGAACCAGGTCCGGCGATCTCAGGTTAAACACGTCGTCGCCGTAGTAGATGCGTCCGTTGACCGCCGGGAACGAGTCCCGATGGTCCTGCTGGACCGCGCCGGACTCCACATCCACGTACAGGAACACAACGTCGTGCGTGAATCGTTGCCCGGGGTGCAGGTCGGCGTAGATGAACCAGGAGGGGCGGTCGAGTGTCCGCGTGACTGCGGCCACATCCTCGCGTTCCGGGTCCACGTAGGTGGGGGCGATCTTCACGCCTGCCGGGAACGGCTGCTGCGCCGCCATCAGGCGCACGGTCGCCAGGTCTATGCCCATGACCGTCAGCGCCTGTCGTGCCCGATCGATCGCGTCCGCGCGCGTAACGGTGCGCTCGCCGACCCGAACCGTGGCGTCCGCGAGGACCGTCAGGGGGAAATCCCCGGAGCCGCTGCCGGAGTCCACGGTCAGGCGGCGTAGTCCGGCCGGTACCGCCGTCAGGCGGAAGAAGCCCTGGGCGTCCGTCCTCGCCTGGGCGTTGGTTCCTGGCACGCGGACGGTTGCCTGGGCGACGGCGTTGGTGGGGAAGGGAGGAACCTGAGACAGGAGCGAGATGCGGGCCGCGCGGCCAGGGTCACGGACCACGAATCCTTCGACCGCCCCAAAGGCGACCGTGTCGGCCGCCGTCTCCTCAGTGTTGGTGCGGTAGGGGAGGGTCCCGCCGCTGCTGCAGCCGGTGACCGAGTAGGCCGCGCCGACAACGAAAGCGAGAACTGCCGCGAGGGGCAGCCAGCGGAGCCACGGCGACCCGGCGCTCCGGGCCGCGGACGAGGGGAAGCGTGACATCGATGTCGTCTCCTTCCGGCGGAGAGAACCGCGACAGTGGATACAGAAGGCAGAAGGACGAAACGCGGGCGTTGACGGGCAAGCAGCCGCGCTGCGGAATTATAGACTCGGCGGTTCCGCCCTGTCAAACCGGAAAAGAAGCGGGGTGGCGCCGGGCGCGTTCCATCCGGTACGGTAAGCACAGAGTTCTGTCACGCGAAGGGAGGCGAGGACGTGGAGCCACAGGAGCGTGGTAAGGTGCCGTCGGGAAAGCGGAAGGTGCTGTACTTCGGGACCGACATTCCGTCGGTGCTTGTCAGCGGGCCGCCGCTGCCGAAGGCCGAAAGTCTTTCCGGAAATATCGCGCGCCTGAAGACGCTGCCGCTGGACGGCATCGGCGTGCAACTGCTGGACTGGCGCTTCAACTGGCCGCAGGCTGTGGTCGGGCACAACCTCTTCAGCACCACCCGCTATGACTACAACCGCCTCAAGCCCGCTATCGCCGGGCTAAAGGAGCTGAAAAAGGCCCCGAACCTGACCGACAACTTCCTCCTGATCGCCTCAGGCTACTGGTTCGAGAACGGCCCGAGCAATCCGCTCGACCTGTTCGACGATAAACGCTGGCGCATCATCAACGACAACCTGCGCGACTACGCCCGCGTGGCAAAGGAGGCCGGCACGATCAAGGGGTTCATCCTCGACATCGAGCCGTACACCGGCCCCCCGAAGTCGGCCGGCCGCGACCCCGAGTGGGGCTTCAACCTTTTTAGCTCGAACCACAACATCAAGTTCATCAACAACCTGGGGAACCGACCGGACCGCATGGCCGCCTACCGCGGGCAGGCGAACAAGCGCGGGAAGCAGTTCTGGGAGGCCATCGAGCGGAGCCTGCCCGGTGCCGTTCTGTTCCTGTACTTCGGCAACTGGTGGGCTGACCAGAAACACGATGCCGACCGCGCCGACCTCTTCCCGCCGTTCCTGGACGGCGTGATGGAGCAGATGGAGGCGATGCGCTCAAAGGGCTACATCGTGGACGGCTACGAGCCTGCGTACACCTTCCGCGCCGAGGCGGAGTACAAGGAGGCCCGTGAGAAGATACGCACCTACCTGCGTGGCTATAGCGCCGTCCCGAAGCTCTACGACAAGTACGTCCGTGTCGGGTTCGCCAAGTGGCTGGACGCCGAAAACAAATGGGACGCAGCGGAGACCGGGAAGGGCAACTATTTCGCCCCGTCCGACTGGGAGAAGTCGTTGCGCTACGCTCTGAAGTACTCGGACGAGTATGTCTGGCTCTGGGCGGGGGGGAAGGCGCGCGTCTTCCCGATGTCCGGCGGACGCGACGCGAACGTTCCCCCCGCCTACCTGAACGCCACCCGTCGCGCCCGCCCCTGATTCGCTGGGAGAGATTGAAGGCGGGAGGGAGGGCCATCGGTCCAACCGTGGGGGCGGAACCCGCCCCCGGAGGAGCGACTGCCATGAAGAGATACGCTGTTCCCGCCGTCCTGTCCGTCGTGACCCTCGCCGTGACGCTGGGGGTCTGCGGCGTCTTATCCAGCCCTGCATCCCGCGCCCAGACCCCGCCGCCGTCTTCGGAGGCCCTTGCGCAGAAGGTGGACCAATTGGAAAAGCAGGTGGCCGAACTCCAGGCGCAGATCGAGGAACTGAAGCGTCGCCCGGCGCCTCAAACGGTCCTGGTGCCTCACATGCCCCTTCAGGCCCAGCCCTCTTACCCGAACCTGCTGCCGCCGGGCGCGCAGCCCTTCACGTTCAACGGCGGAACTTACTACTGGACCCCGATCACGCAGCAGCAGCCGTCGGTAACGGCCCCGTTGACGAACAGCGACGGCAGGTAAGTGCTGCCGGGCCGGGAGTACCGCCTGTTCATCGCAGAACACCCGTGCCCTTGAAAGGGCATGGCCCGCCGGAACAGGTTTTCCTGTTCCGGCGGGCCGCAGTGCGGAAGCCTTTAAAGCCCTTTCGTGGCTTACCGCCCCGCCGTGGCGGACGGGCGCGGCTGGGCGACCTGGATGTTGACCTTGCGGCCGCGCAGCTTGGTCTGGCGCAGCGCGGCGATCACGTTATCGGCCTCCGGCGACGGAACCTCCACGAACGCGGTCCGGTCCAGAATGTCGATCGCCCCGATTGAGCGGCCGTTGATGCCCGCCTCGTTCGTGATGGCGCCCACGAGGTCGCCGGGGCGCAGGCCATCCTGCCGTCCCATCCCCACAAAGAGGCGCGTCATGCCCGCCTCCGGCTGCTCGCCGTCGGCCGCGATCTCCTCCGCCAACTCCGACGGGCTGCTCGCGCTGTGCTGCGTCTGCCAGAGCATCTGGAGCGCGGCGGCGGCCACCTCCGCGGGATCGTACTCCTCGGAAAGCTCCTCCACCACAGCAAGCTGGGCGTCGAACGCTCCCGCCTCCAGCGCCTCGCGCAGCGAGGTCTTAAACAGATCGCGCCGCCGTGCCGCGATATCGGCCGCGGTGGGCAGACGCATCGGCTTGATCGACGCTCCGATCATCCGCTCAATTGTCTTGAGCTGGCGCCGCTCGCGGCCCTCCACCAGCGTGATCGCATCGCCCGTGCGGCCAGCACGGCCCGTGCGCCCGATGCGGTGGATATACTGCTCCACGTCCCACGGGATATCGTAGTTGATGACGTGTGTCACCGTCTCGATGTCCAGGCCGCGCGCCGCCACATCGGTCGCCACCAAGAGGTCCGCCTGGCCCTCACGGAACCGGCGCATCACCCGATCGCGCTCCGGCTGGTTCATGTCGCCGTGCAGCGCCTCCGCCCCGTAGCCGCGCAGGCGCAGCGCCTCCGCCAGATCATTGGCGTCCTGCCGGGTGCGGCAGAAGACGATGGTCGGGCCGGGCGTCTCCATATCGAGCACCCGCGCCAGCGCCTCGCGCTTCTTGCCCGGCGGCACTTCGTAGTAGGTCTGACTGGTTGCGTCCACGGTGCGGCGGGACGGCTGGATAGAGACCAGTTCCGGGTCCTTCAGGAACTTCTTTGTCAGCGCGGCGACACGCGGTGGCATGGTCGCCGAGAAGAACGCCATCTGCCGCTCCTCGGGCAGCTCCGACAGGATCGTCTCCACGTCCTCGAAGAAGCCCAGCGCCAGCATCTCGTCCGCCTCGTCCAGCGCGCAGAACGTCACCCGCTCCAGCGACAGCGAGCCGCGCCGCAGGTGGTCCAGAACGCGCCCGGGCGTCCCCACCACCACATGCGCCCCGGCGCGTAGCGCGCGGAACTGCCGGTCGATGGGCTGGCCGCCGTACACCGGCACCACGCGCAGGCCCGTATGCTTCGCCAGGTCGTAAATGCCGCCCGCCACCTGTACCGCCAGTTCGCGCGTGGGGGCGAGTACCAGCGCCTGGACGTGGGACGCCTTCGGGTCGATCTTCTGAATCAGCGGCAGGGCGAAGGCCGCGGTCTTGCCCGTGCCCGTCTGCGCCTGACCGATCAGGTCACGGCCCGCCAGCAGCACCGGCACCGACCGTGCCTGGATGGGGGTAGGGGTCTCGAACCCCATGTCCTTGACGGCCCGAGCGATCGGCTCGGAAAGGCCGAGTTCGTCGAACGTCGGCAGCTCCATCGGCGGCTCTTCGGGCTCCGGGAGCGGTGCGGGCGGCTCCTGCCGCGGGGGGCGGGCGCTGCCCCGCCGCTCTCCCGGGAACGGCCTTTTCCGCGGCGGCTGTTGCTCGGATGCGGCGGCATCGCCCGCTTCCGAAAAGGCGCCTGCGGGGCCGGTGTTTGGTCGAGGCCGCGTAATGCGGCGTGCATGTTTCGGGATGAACCCGGTCTTCTTCGGGACTTTCATGAAATTCAGCTTCCTCCGGGGCAACGGTTCCGGGGAGGAAACAACGCAACCCACTCTGTTCGGTTTTCTCTGGTTTGAATTACCCAGACCAGAGTGTATCCGCACACCCGTTCGATTGCCCGTGGCGAACGAGGCGTGTTAAAATGCACCGCTCTCCCCGCGGAGAGCGGTGCATCGACCGGAGCGAGGAGAAGAGCGTGAGCGACATCGGCATGCCGGCCGGGTTCGGGGCGTTCCTCGTGGCGGGCGGCCTGGGGATCGTCTTCCTCCTGGCCTCCGTGATCTATGGGGGCATCGTCGGCGCGCAAGGCCGGCGGGCAGCGCCGGCGGCGCCATCTCCTCCGGGCCGACACCGGGCCGTCGCGCACCTGCGCGGCCTCCTGCTCTGCCTGTTCGGCTACGCCACCGTGGCCGCGTTCTGCCTCACGAGCGACTGGTCCCTGCGTGACGCTTACCGGTGGCTCGACAACAACATCCCGCTCTGGGCGGGCGGAGTCCTCGCCCTGTGGCCTCTGAGCGTGCTCGCCGGGCGCCTTCGTGCCGTGGGTTGATCGCCGTGG
>CALEKU010000063.1 GCA_937902745.1 uncultured Armatimonadota bacterium | reverse complement strand
CTCCTCGCGCGGCCAATCCACACAATAAGGACGTTACTGTGACCGCGACCCCGCTCTCCCGCCTGCTCCGTCACGCCGCCTTCGCCGCGGCGGTTTCCGCTTGCCTCCTGCCTGCCGCCGCCGCGAACGCGCAATCCCTGTGGTCCAATGTCACTGTCTCCACCAAGGCGGATTACTGGAATGATTCCCAGTCGGATGCCTCGCTGGCCTCAGTCGACTACAGCCAGGACGAGAACGTGGGCACAGGAGCCGCGCAGACGAACTATGGAGTGAACAAGGCGCGCTTCAGCCTCGATGCCCAATCCATTAACAGAATGTCGGCCACGGTCGTTTCCGAATGGGGGGACTGGTTCACGATCACGGAGGGGGGCACATCCGGTCTGGGAACGATGAAACTCGCCTTCGACTTTGACGGAACGTTCAGTGGCTATCCGAGTCAAGCGACTTTCACCGCCTATGTGTACAGCCAATCCGGTGCCGGAGGCGAATCCTTCGAGTTTGACCTGACAACGTTAGGATCGTCGGGGCGTTTCGAGACCGACGACATCACCTTTGCCTTCGGCGAAGCGACCTTCGTCCTGGGGACCTTGCGGCTGGAATCGGCGGTAGACGAGAAACAAAGCTCTATGGCCGACTTCTTCAATACGGTGAGTCTGTCCGCGATCACCACGGTGGGGGCTCCGGACGCTGTTCTTGAGACCGCTTCGGGCTCGTCCTACTACAACAGCGTGTTCAACGTTGCCCCCGCGGCGGCGGCGGTTCCGGAGCCGGGCACCTTTGCCCTGGCCGGGCTGGGCGTGCTCGCGCTCGCCGCCCGTAGCGCCGCCACGCGCCGGCGCCAGCGGAACGCGTCCCCGGCGGCCTAGCCAACTGGCGAGGTAGCGGCAGCACCTCGGCGGCACCTCGGCGGCACCTCCGAGGTGCCGCCGGACCCGTGCGCGGCCCTTCCGGGTGCGCCGGTCCGGGCATAGTGGGTCACCATGCGAAAACTCAAGCTTCAAGTGCAGACGTCGGTGGACGGGTTCGTGGCCGGGCCGAATCACGAGATGGACTGGCTGACCTTCGAGTGGGACGACGCGCTCAAAGGGTACGTTTCCGGGCTTACTGATTCGGTAGACACCATCCTCCTCGGCCGCAAACTCGCCGAAGGCTTCATCCCGCACTGGGCCGCGCACCCGGAGATGGAGGGTGCCGACATCTTCAACCCCACCCCGAAGGTGGTCTTCACAAAGACCCTGGAGCGTTCGCCGTGGGACAACACCACCCTGGCGACCGGCGACCTGATCGAGGAGGTGAACCGGCTCAAAGCGCGGGAGGGGGAGGGCGACCTGATCGCCTACGGTGGCGCGACCTTCGTTTCCGCCCTGATCCGTGCCGGCCTGGTGGATGAATACTACCTGTTCGTCAACCCCGTGGTTCTGGGCGCGGGCCTGCCCATCTTTCAGGACCGCGACGCGCGCCAGAAGCTGACGCTCAAAGAGTCGCGGGCGTTCCCCTGCGGCATTGTCGTCCTCGCCTACGAGCCCGCGCCCGCGACGTAATGAAGCCGGCGACCCGGCCCTTTTTTCGACGGAAGGCGCTCCCGTAATAGTGGGGTAACGGTTGCCCGGTAGAGTTTCCGCAGGGGGCGAAGCGCCGCTTCGCCCACGCCCACCAAAGGGCTCCTTCGGCTCCACGGTCACGGAACTGTCGCTGGACCGGGAGGGCATGAACGACCTGGGGCAGATTGCGTTCCGCTACGGCCTGGCAAACGGCGAGCGTGGCATTGCGTTCACCCGCGGCTTCGGCAGCGCCGCTGCCGAAGCCGTTCCCGAACCCGGCACCCTCACCCTGGCCGGCGCCGCCGAGTGGGGTAGGAACCTGCGCCTGCACCCGCCCTCTCCCACAGCGCTGCGGGAGAGGGAGGGCGGTTAGCAGAGGCGTGGGGGCGGTGGTCGATAGGAGCGCGGAAGGCGGAGGGCGGCGTGCCATCGGTTGTTGAAGCGACTATCTAGTCGGAGTGGCATACCCCGTGATGCCAAGTGCGGCGGGTTCTGCGCTGCATTGGTATCATCTATTGCCTCGTAGGTGTCCCTTCGTGGCGTCCCTGCCCTGGTTCAGTCATACTTCTGGCCCAACGTGAAAGCCCAGAGGAGCATGCCCAGTCCTATAATCGCAATTGGGATGCCGATCAAAAAGCCTGCAGTAAGGATGCCCAGGACAAGAGCGCCTGCACCAGTCTTTGCTAAATCCCAATTGGGCCTTTTTCGCGCAATAGCAGCGCTATACCCGCTCTCAACTGAAGCGGATTGGGCGCTTCTCGCGTCGGCTTCCGCGGTAATACGGCCGGTCGGGTCCAGCCTGCGAATCTCTTTTGCTGCGTCTATACTGAGTTGGTCGCTTCCGCATGCCTCCGCTTTCCGAAACGCCTGAATAGCGGAGTGCTTCCGATTCAGCAAGCTGTAACAGAGCCCGAGGTTATAGTACGCAGCACCATTCTCTTCGTCTTGGAGCGAGCTCTCGAAGAGTTGCGCTGCCTTCTCGGTCCAGCGTGTGTGTTCGCTGGTTTCTAAGCCGCTGGAGCAGGCTACTGCCCAGCACAGGTTTCCCTCTTGAAATGCGACTATGGAACGAGCGAGGCGAACGTCTACTCCTCGTGCTTCCAGCTTCTGCAGTTCCTGATACGCTAGAGCGAGATCCCCCTTTTGTATCTCCCTCGCCCGCGCCGCTCGAGCGACGATGCTATCCGATTGCGCGCGCAGACGCTCGGTCTGTTGCTCCACGTCGTCCAGGTACGAAAGCGCGATCTGTATCTCACGCGGCAGGTCGGTGGTCTCGACAGCCATGAGTTGTTTCCCTCCCGAAGATTTGTGGTTAGGTGGTGATGAAAAACTCGGCTTTCGGGCGCGTCCTTCCGGTGCGATCCTCTCCGTTCACGTATACGCAGATGTCGTCATAGTCTCCCAAGTCGAGAGCGAACTGCGCTAGGCCGTCTGAGTCGGTGTACTTCTGGTCACCGAAGACCCCTTGATCGATCCCGAACTTTCCGATGGAGATGCGCGCCTGAGAGACCGGTTTACCCGAACGGTCCAGGACGCGAACGTTGATATAACGCATTTTGTGTTCCTTTTCGCTCCACGCACTTGTCACGTGGGAAACTGGCCGCTACGGCAGAGCGTTTGCCGTGTTGGCTGCGGGTAGTATAACTGCATCCTGACCCTCGTAAACTGACAGATTCCTGACAATTCACTGACGTCGTATCCCATGACACGCACCTGTCGTACAATGGACCCGCGGCAACCGGTGGAGGAGAAGGGAGAGATCGAAAGTGGGCGAGGGCATAGCGGCGGGAAGCTTCTTCGTGGCGGGCGGGGCGCTCATGCCCGATGCCCCCTCCTACGTGGTGCGGCGCGCGGACGAGGCGCTATACGCCGCCCTCCGGGGCGGCGAGCTCTGCAGCGTGCTCGATACCCGCCAGGTCGGTAAGTCGTCGCTTCTGGTGCGCGCTGCCGCCCGCCTCGCCGCCGAGGGCGCGACGGTCTGCCAGCTTGACCTGAGCGCCCTCGGCAGCAGCGCCAGTCTGGAGCAGTGGTACGCCGGCCTGCTCTACCGCGTTGCCGCCCAGATCGGCAGCGAGTATCCGGATGCCGAGGCCGTCGCCTGGGAGGTCTGGGAGCGGCTCGGGGCGCAGGGGCTCCCGCCCGGCCAGCGCTGGTTTGCTGCGCTCTGCGCCGCCCTGCCGGACGGCCCGGAGGCGGTCTACCTGTTTGTGGACGAGATCGACGCCGTGCGCGGTCTGCCCTTCCGCGCGGACTCGTTTTTCGTGGGCGTGCGCGAGTGCCTCCAGCGCCGCGCCGCGCTCGACCCCTGCGCGGCGCGGCTTGTCTTCTGCCTGGCGGGCGCGGCCACCCCCTCGCAGATACTGGACGACGTGCGCACGACCCCGTTCAATGTCGGGCGGCGCGTGGAGTTGTCCGACTTCACGCCCGAGGAGGCGGCCCCGCTCGCCGCCGGGTTCCGTGACACCATAGGGGCGGACGCCGCCCAGACGCTGCTTTCCCGCGTCCTCTCCTGGACCGGCGGACACCCGTACCTGACGCAGCGGCTCTGCCAGGCGGCGGCGGAGCGCGGCGCGCGCAGCCGGGCGGATGTGGACGCGATCTGCGGAGAGCTCTATCTGAGCCGCAAGGCGCGCGAGACCGACAGCAACCTCACCTTCGCGCGCGACCTGCTGCTCGGCGGCGATGACGAGGCGCGCGCCGCCCGCCTCTCGCTCTACGACCGGGTGCTCCGGGGGGGCGGCAGCGTCCCTTTCGACCCCGGCAGTCCGATAGCGGACGCCCTGCGCCTGGCGGGCGTCGTGCGCGTCACCGACGAGGGACGCCTCGCCGCGCGCAACCGGGTCTACGCCTCGCTCTTCGACCGGCGCTGGGTGCGCGAGAACCTGCCCGACGCCGAACGGCGCCGTCAGCGCCAGGCCGTTCGCCGGGGCGTGGCGCGCGCCTCGCTCGTGTGGGGCGTTCTCGCCGCCGCGATCCTCGCCGCGCTCTACCAGAGTCTCGCCGCGCAGGACGCCGCGGCCAACCTGAGCGTGGCGGAGCGCGACCGCTCACTGCTCTCGCGGACGGTCGATGAACTTGCCCGGCAGAAGGCCGAACAGGAGGCGCTGACCGAGCGCGCGCGGCTTCGGCGCCGGGACGCCGAAGCCGCGGCGGCCCGCGCGAAGGGCGACCTCAAAACGATCGAGGCGCGCGAAGCCGCCGCCCGCACGCAGCTGACGGAGGTCGAACGCGCGCGCCGCGAGGCGAGCGCCGCGCTGGCGGCGGCACTCAAAACGAGCGAGGCCGCCCGCAGAGATAGTGAAGCCGCGCGCCGTGAAGGTGCTGCGGCCCGCCGGGCCGCCGCGCGGGCCGCGGAGCGGGCGAACGCCGCCGATACCCGGGCGACAGCTATCTATGGGAGGACCGCCTCGGCACTGTCCATAGAGCGCGGGTCGGAGTTTGAGGCCCTGGAGTTCGGCCTGAAGGCGGTCGAGCCGGATCTGAAAGCCGGCAAGGAGCCCGCCCCCGCCGCCCTTCAGGGACTCGCGGACGCCGTCAATGTGGGAATTGTCCGGCGGATGTCGCTCCTGCATCCGGGGCCGGTAACCGCGGCGGC
The DNA here is from genome assembly GCA_937902745.1 of uncultured Armatimonadota bacterium. Classification (GTDB taxonomy): domain Bacteria; phylum Armatimonadota; class Armatimonadia; order Armatimonadales; family Armatimonadaceae; genus CALEKU01. Next base: position 16,156 of record CALEKU010000063.1, on the reverse strand, counting down.
CGTATCCCCCGACGGGAAGACGATTCTGACGGGGACGAAAGGCCATGACGCCTATGCCTGGAATGCCCTCACGGGGGAGCGCATCCGCTCCTTTCAACAGTTGCAGCTGGAAGAGAGCCCGGCAGAACGCATGGAGCGTATGACGTATAGCGTAGCCTTCTCTCCGGACGGGCAACGCGTTCTTGTCGGAACGGACGAAAAGCTAGGGCGTGATCCGGTTTCGGGAAAACTGACCCCGTACGCCAACGGGGTGCGGGTGCCGGAGGGGCATATCGAGGTTCGCCGCATTCGCATCTGGGATCTCAACGACGGGCGCGAACCCATTCCCAGCCTCCCTCCGTCGCGCGAGTTACTTATCCCGGGCGCCTCCATTGCTATAGGTGAGTTTCTGGGGGGGGCGAGTCGCCTGGTTTCCTCCGGACCGAGGGAATTTCCCTGGGTGTGGGATCTGGAGACGATGCGAGCGACGGAATTTCGGAAACCGCTTGCGGACTCGGGTGGTGTGATCGTACAGGGGATTGCGGCCAGTGCCGACGGGAAGAGAGTTCTGACAGCCGGCCGCGATTACGGGGTTCGGCTCTGGGATGTCGCAGCGGGCACGGTCCTTTCGGACGACCCCAATCTCAAGAAATATGAGGGGCTGGCTGCTCGCTTCATCAGTCCGAATCTTTTCGTTTATACGACGCGGAAGAACGACGGGAACAAGAACGACGGGAACAAGGGGCTGGTGGGGCCGACGCTGCGGGCCGTAGCGGACGACGGGTCCCTCCTGTTCCAGCACACGCTCGCCGAAGTGCACAGCGGCCTTGTCTTTGGCCTGGATGCTTCGGCAGCGACCCGTCTCATCGTGACAGGAGGACAGGACAGAAACCTGCACCTGTGGACTCCGGGAGTTCCGGGGGCGAAGCCGCTCCGGACGCTGGAGGCGGCGCACGCAGACCGTATCAACGAGGTACGGTTTACGCCGGATGGGCAGCAGTTTGTCGCCACAAGCAGTGACGGCACGGCGTCGGTCTGGGCGCTGACACAGCCCCTCTGGGCGACGGTCGGTAACGCCACGTTCCTGCGCGCGCGCCTGTCGTCGGACGGGAAAGCCTTCGCGATGCTGGCGGGTCCGTCCACCGTCGAAGTGCGTGACGCAGCGACGGGACGGGTCCTCTGGAGCGCGGAAGCCCCGACCACCGTGCAGACCCTGGCGCTCTCCCCCGACGGAAGCTTTCTTGCGGGGGGCGGTAGTGGCGGAAAGGTGTGGCTGTGGCACCGGAAAGCGGGCACCGCACCGGAGCGTCGGGACCTCTCCGGTCACGCCCCTAACTCCACGGTCATGGATCTGGATTTCAGTCCGGATGGGAGCCTGCTCGCCAGCTCCGCTGGTGTTCCCGACTCGTCGCTCCGCGTCTGGGAAACCGCCACCGGCAAGTACTGGAAATCCGTGGAGAGGGTCTACTATTGGGGAGCGACCAACATGGTGTGTGCGCGATTCATGCCGGATGGAAAGGGGGTGCTGGTGGGCGGCGACGACGGAATGCTGCGCCGCCATGACCTGGGCGACCCGGATTGGTCCGGAGTCATAGCCTCCTATCTGCCCGCCGGTCGTTCGTTCTTGCAGAACCAGACCGCCTATCCATTTGCCGCCGATGCATCCCCCGATGGTCTGTACGTGGCATCCGCAGATAAAGACGGGACGATCTATCTGTGGGAAGGAGCGCGGCCTGAATATGCCCAGCACCGGACTCTGTTTGCGCGCTTGCAGGGGCACCAGGGGGGCGTTCGCGCCGTTGACTTCTCTCCGGACGGACGGACACTGGTGTCCGGCGGGTTGGACGGAAGGATCCATTTCTGGAGAGTCGAGGACGTTCGTACCAGGTTTGCTAAGAACGGGGACCGCGTCCTAACTCGAGAACCCTATCTGACGATCAAAGGGCATGCCGATGCGGTCAACTCCGTCGAGTTCACGCCCGACGGCAGGCAGGTTCTGACCGCCAGCAAGGACGGGACGGTGCGCTTCTTCCCCGCGACGGCCGAGGAGTACGTCAAGCGGGCGCGGCAGATCCTGGCGCTGCGCCCGCCGGGTAAGGAGTAACCACCGAAGCGGGACGGGGTGTAGGGGGCGTTTGGGAGCGTTTGGGAGCGTTTGGGAGCGTTTGGGAGCGTTTGGGAGCGTGTGGGAGACGGGAGTCACGAGAGATGGACGCAGGAGACGGGGGCGGGGCGAGGACGCCATGGCTGCGGGTGCGGCTGTTCGGCCGATTCGAAGCCGCGCGGGTGCACGAGGCGAGCGGGGCGGAGACGCCGCTGGAGCTTTCGCAGCGGCGGGCCGACCGCCTGCTGGCGTTCCTGCTGCTCCGAAAGGGGCGCGCGGAGCGGTGCGAGATTAGCGAGACGCTCTGGCCCGAGGCGGCCACCAACCCGCTCGACCACAGTCTGCGCCTGCTGCGCGAGCAACTCGGCGATCAGGCGGGACGCCTGGAGACGCGCCAGCAGAGCGTGGTGCGGCTCGACCTCAACGGCGTGGACTGCGATGTTCTCGCCTTCGACGCCGAGATCGCGCGCGCGGCCGCCCTGTCCGGCGCCGCCGAGGAGGGCGGCGCTGCCGACGCGGCGCGGGAGCGGGCGGTAGCACGCTATGGGGGCTCCCTGCTGGCGTTCTGGCGTGAGGAGCCCACTACGGAGATCCCGTGGCTGGAGACTGAGCGCGCGCGCCGCGCCGCGCAGTGTCAGGAGGCGCTCTGGGCGCTCGCGATGCGCGCCCGACGAGCGAACGACGGCGCGCGCGAGGCCGACTGGCTGCGTCTGCACGTGCGCTACTTCCCCCGCCGCGACCGGGGCTGGCGGGCGCTGATCCGGACTCTCGCGGAGGCGGGGGACGCTCTGGAGGCGGTCGAGGTTTACACCCGCTACCAGGCCGCCCTGCGCCAACTGGATCAGCGCCCCGCCCCCGAGTTCACCGCCCTCTACCGGGAGCTTCTGGAAAGGGCGGAGGTCCCGCCCGCGACCGACGAAGGCGGCGCGGCCACCGGGCCGGGCACGATCGGCGGGGCGCTGCCGCCCGACACCCCGCTCTACGTCGAGCGCGACGCGGATGCGCGTGTGGCCACCGCGTTGGCGCGGCGTGAGAGCATCGTGCTGCTGATCGGACCGCGCGAGACGGGCAAATCGTCGCTGGCGGCGCGCGCGCTGGCGCGTGCGGGGCGCGGCGGAACCCTGACGCTGCACACCGACTTCCAGTCGCTCGCCCGCGCCGACCTGGAGAGCGCCCCCGCGCTCTACCGGGCGCTGACCGAGCAGCTCGCCGATCAGGTGGCGCGCTCCCCGCTCGCGCTCCCGCCCCCCACCAGCCTGCCCCTGGCCGCCGCCACCGCAGCGGCGGCGGCGGCCGCTGCCTGCGCGCCCTCGCTGCTGCTGGAGCGTTTCGTCCAGAGCGGCGTCCTCGCCCGGGCGCCCCAGGGCGTCGTCTGGTGCCTCGACAGCGTAGACCGGCTGTTTGAATGCCCGGGGGTACGGGACGACTTTTTTGCGCTGCTGCGCTCCTGGCACGAAAAGCGGGCCTACCCCTCGGCGGCGAACCGGGCGTGGCAGCACCTGTCGCTCGTGGTCGCCTGCGCCACCGAAGCGCGCCTGTACATTCGCGACCTGAACCAGTCGCCCTTCAATGTCGGCGTGCGGGTGGAGTTGGGCGACTTCGACCCGGCGCAGGCCGCGCGCCTCCACACGCTGTGTCGCACTCTGGACGGCGACGACCCGAGCGACAGCGCGGCGCGCGCCGCGCTCTACGAGCTTCTGGGCGGGCACCCCTATCTGACGCGCCGCGCGCTCGCCTGGCTGGCCGAAGGCGAAAATACCGGCGATGTCACCGCGTTCCTGGCTTCCGCCGACCGCGACGACGGCCCGCTCGGCTCCCACCTGCGCCGCCTTGCCGAGCCGATCGTCTCCGACCCGGCCCTGAGCGAGGCCGTCGGTCAGGCGCTGGCGGGGCGCCCGTGCCACGAGGAGGCGTTCTTCCGCCTGCGCAGCGCGGGTGTCCTGTCGGGGCTCTCGGCCCAGGACCCGCGCCCGCGCTGCGCGCTCTACGCCCGTTACTTCGGGAGACGCCTCACCCGAGCGGCATAGCGAGCGGTGCGCCGCGCCGCGCCGCGCCGCCTTCCCGGTCTACCCGGCGGCGCCGCCGGGGCCGGGGGGCCAGTTGCGGGCGAGCACGCCCCGGGGGCGGACGGGCAGGCCCGCCTTGTACAGGTGCCCTGTGTCGCCCAGGGCGATGCAGCGCGGCACGGCCCATTCGTCCGAGCGCTGCTCAAAGAAGATCGTGGTCACCGACGACGGGGCCAGCCAGATGCCCGACCAGATCAGCGGCAGCGGTATCTCCAGAAGGTGCGACAGCAGCACACCCGCGAAGCCGAAGTGGCAGAACATCGCCACCCGCTCGTTGTTCGGGCGCACGCACCGGTACAGCCCGCCCTCGCGCTCATAGCCCAGGTCGGCCAGGAAGGCGTCCGAGGCGTCGCGGATGGTCTGCGCGCACTCGGCGATGGGGGTATCCTTCACCCAGGGCAGGCAGGAAACGCCGTCATGCGAGCGGCAGGCATCCGGGGCGGCGCGGATGACCTCGCCGGCCAGGTTGAAGGGGGAGAGCTTGCCATACGGCCCCTGCTCGACGCCGGGGATCTGGATCTCGCAGGTCCAGTCCAGCACGTGCGGGGCGATGCCGGTGGCCTCGACGGTGTAGCGGGCGGTGTCCACGGCGCGGCCCATCGGGGAGGTGTAGATGCGGGTCAGGCCCTCTCCGGCCAGGCGCTCGGAAAGGGCCTGCGCCTCCTGGTGTCCGTATTCGGTGATGGTGTTGTTGGGGTAGTCGGGGTCGGCGTGGCGGATGACGTACAAAAACATGAGCGGGCGGCGGGCCTCCGGTCGGGGTCGTAGTCTGCTACCCTTCCGTTCGACGCCCGCCCCGCCCGCCCCTGCTCACGGGGTTTGGGATTGCCGTACCAGGTCCTCCCGCCAGGCCACCAGCATCTTGATCTTCCCGGCGGGGTCCTTCCGGGCGCGCGCCCGCGCCAGGATCTTGTCCATATAGGGGAGCGCGTCCTTGTGCCGGTCGAGCGCGCTGTAGGCGTGGACGTAACTCATGTACAGGTCCCACTGCGCGAGGTCGGGGTTCATCCGCTCCGCCGTTTGCAGCTCCTTCAGGGCGGTGCGGACCAGAGATTGGCGCCGCGCCGGGTCGGCCACGCCATTGTGCTGCGCCACCAGGGACTTCCCCAGGACGTAGTGCCCGTAGCTCCAGGCGGGGTCGAGCGCCACGGCCTGACGCGCCTGCTCCACGGCGCGGTCGTACTGCCCGACTTCGAGGTGGTGGAGCGCCGCCATCACCCACACTTCGGCCGCGCCGGGCGCTTCCCGGAGGCTCTCCGCGCGCAGGCGGTCCGCATCGGCGCGCTCCTGGTTCTGACTGAGAAACGTCACCGTCTCTTCCTGCGCCGCAGTCCACGACTCGAACCCGGTGTGGAGGAAGGCCGAGGTGTGCGCGAACGCGTACAGCGCCTTGAGGCCGGGGTCCCTGGGGGACGCAGCCTGCAACTTGCGGTAGAGGAGGGCCACCTCCTGCGCGCGGCCATCCCGCTGGAGTTGCGCGATCTGGACGAACGCCATGTGGCGCTTTGTCGACGCCGCCTGGACGGACTGTTCGAGCTGCCGGTCCCGCGGGAACGGGCTCCGGAAGGTCGCCTGCGCCCACCCCGGGCCGGCAAGCAGACTCAGCACGCAGAGGGCGCCGGCGAGAGCGGCGGGCCGGTTCGCCCGGGGCCGGATACGCAGCCGCGGCGCTGCCCACGGAGGGAGTAGGGCTGGACGCGCGGCGCTACGCCTCCTCGCCGGGCGCGAGGACGCGGCAGCCGGGGATTTCGCGCAGCACGCGCTCCGGGCCGGCCGGGGAGTAGACGATGATGAGGCGCATCGGCTCCGTGCCGGTGTTCTGCGTCGCGTGGTACACCCCATCGGGGATGAAGACGCAGTCGCCCGGACCGATGGGAACGGGCGGCTGGTCGTCCACCATCTGCTCGCCCGTGCCGGACACGACGTAGATAATCTCTTCCGCGCCGGGGTGGTTGTGGCGCTCGTGGCCGCCGCCGGGGAGCAGGTCCACGGTGCCGAAGCTGTGCCGCTTCGCCCCCGTGACCGCCGGCTCGCTGAGCATCCGGACGACGCCCCAGTCGAAGGCGAGCGCTTCCACGTCCCCGCTCGCCGTGATAGACCCGGTTCCCAGTCGCTGCACGGTTCGTTGCCTCCGTTCCGAATGGATGTGGGATATATCTTCGCCGTGGCCGCCGGGATGGCCTGCGTAGACGCCCGCACCCCCCGCCCCCTCTCCCGGCGCTGCGGTCCGCCCCGGACTGGGAGGAGAGGGGGGCCTGCCACCCGGCGGGTGCGGCTCACCGAAATCTTCTTTTCCTCATCCACCGGCAGGCGCAGAGTCTCCCCCAATCCGTGTGAACGTCATAAGGATTCCGGAGGACCGAAGGATGAGAAAAGTCGTGTCGCTGATGCACCTGTCGCTGGATGGCTACGTGGAAGGGCCGAATGCGGAGATGGACTGGATCACAATGGATGAGACGGTCTTTGCGTTCGTGGATCGCTTCATCGCGCAGGCCAGCACCGCGCTCTACGGCCCGAAGACCTTCGGCATAATGGAGGCGTACTGGCCGTCCGTCCTGAACGACGCGACCGCGACCGGGCACCTCCGGCGTCACGCCCACTGGTATGCCGCGGCGGAAAAGATCGTCTTCTCCCGCTCGCGAACCGAACCGGGCGGCACGAGCAGCGCCCGCCTGATCTCCGGCGACAACCTGGCCGGCGAACTGACGGCGCTGAAGCAGGGCGAAGGCAAAGACCTCATGATCTTCGGCAGCCCCGGCCTCACCCACTCCTGCCTGAAAGCCGGTCTGGTCGATGAGTTCGTCATGACGCTCAGCCCGGTTCTCCTGGGCGCGGGCACGCCCCTGTTCCCGGCCGGTCTGCGCCGGACTAATCTGCAACTTCTGGAAGCGGTGCCGTTCGCCTCCGGCAGCGTCGGGTTTCACTACCGGGTGGCAGACGCGGCAGGAGCGGCGTAACCCGCCGCATCCTGAGTATAATCAGTCCACAGAGTGGCAAGGAAGGAGGCTACGGCCATGTCCCTGGATTTAGCGCCCGAAACGGAAAGCCTCATCCGCGAATACGCGTCGCGCGAGGGGATGAACGCCGACGAGTATCTGCATCATCTGCTGCGGACCCACGCGCCGCGCCCGAAGCCCGTTCCGGCGGATGATCCGGTCTTGCGTTTCCTTCAGGAGCGATTGCAGGAAGCGGAGAGCGCTACCCCGGAGGAGGTTGCCGAAGACGACGCGGCCTTCGAGCAGTTCCAGCAGGCCATGAACGCGAACCGCCGCGCAAACGGTGAACGGCTTCTCTTCCCCGACGCCGAGAAACCAGGATCGTCGTTTTAGACACGGGGGTGTTGGGAAGCATTACCAACCCACGCGCCAGGAGTACCACCGTCCGGGCGATGACTACCTGGGCGGCGCAAATGCGGGCCGCAGGTCATGTGTTCGTCATCCCTGCCATCGCGGACTAGGAAACGCGGCGCGAGTTACTGCGTGACGGAGCCGCCCGCAGCGTTGCGGCACTCGATCAGTTTTGCCAGACTCCCGGCAACGACTACCTGCCGATCTCGGACGCCATCCTGCACCGAGCCGCGGCGCTCTGGGCGCAGGCCCGCAACCAGGGTAAGCCTACCTCCCAGGACACCGCCTTAGACGGCGACATGATCCTGTGTGCCCAGGTCCTGGAAGCAGGCTACGCAGCAGGCACGTACATCGTGGCGACCACGAACACGAAGCACCTGACCTTGTTTGTAAACGCCGCCGAATGGGACACGATCACTCCGTGATTTCTCCCTCCCTGAAGTAGCCTCAACGTATTCATCCTCCTGCCCGCCTTCTTCAACCCGCAGCGCACCCCCAACCGCCCACACGAACCCGCCGGGAAACAGGCCCCCCTCTCCCGCGGCGGGAGAGGGGACGGGGGTGAGGGCTTACCGCACCGCCAGGAGTTGCTCCAGGATGGTGGGGTCTTTGATCTCCCGGTCCTTCGCCAGCAGCAGGACCTTCGAGACGACCTCGGCGGTGCGCGGGTCGTTGTCCGCGAAGGGGAGGAACAGGCGGCCGCGCTGCGGGGCGAACGAGGGGACGATGCACACGAACCCGCCGGGCTGGCGGTGGACGATCGCGCTGCCGAGGTGGATGCTGTAGTCCGCCAGGTGGCCCGCGATCAGGACGTGCGACTTCTCCACGCGCACGTTCTCCAGCTTCAGCAGGGACGCCGCCTCCCGGACCAGCGCCGCGCGCATCTCGACCGTGGAGGCGCTGGCCTCCGGGTCCACGCCGCCGACGTGCGCGACGCTGACCACGAGGTCCAGGTCGCGCATGGCCTCGGAGAAGAGGCGCGGCGGGACCTCGGTCAGCGGCAGGCGGGTGTACTCGCCCCGACGCACGAAGCAGACGTTCTCGATCGTGAACCCTTCGACGTCCAGCGGCGAGAAGGTCGTGCCGGTCGAGTCCAGGTAGGCCGAGATGCCCGCCGCGTGGAACGTCTTGCGCGCGGCCTCGTCGTAGCTGCTGATCCAGCCCCGCTTGCCCAGCAGCGCGAGCGCCTGCTTCGGGTTGACCTGGTGCCCGCTGTAGCGCCGGGAGAACGTTCCGTCCGTCTTCTCCTGCTCGGTCAGAACGTACAGCTCGCGGAAGACCTGCTTGAACGGTTGGACGCGCTCCCGCAGGAAGCAATCGCGCTGCCAGCGGTCCCAATGGCCGGTGTGCAGCAGGTCCAGCGGGTGCGCCACGCGCAGCGGCAGGTCGGGGCGCAGGGGGTAGACCGTCCCCGCCGCGTCCTCCAGCGCCTGCGCCGCGTCGTCCGCCGGGTAGCCCAGCACCGGCTCCCCGCCCTCCGACGCCTCGATGAAGACCAGCGAGCGCAGCAGGGGGCGCAGGACCGGGTGCTCCAGAAGGCCGGCCAGCTCCGCCGCGGTGAAGACGTCGCCGCGGATCATGGCCTCCTCCAGCGAAAGGCGCATGCGGGACGCCTGCCGCTCGATCTCCTTGCGGCGGGCGAGCAGCGCGGCGACCTCGGGGGCTTTCTTCGCCTTCGGGGGGATGTTCGCCAGCGCTTTGCCGTTCTTGAGAACCCGCAGGTCCGGCTCGCCCAGAGGGTTGATGGAGAGCTGGACCGTGACCCCGTCCGCTTCGGCCGTGACGGGGCCGCCGGCCAGGTCGGCGACGGCGCGCTTCTCCATCGCCCACTCCAGGCGCACCGGGTCGGGGTAGCCGACGGTGCGCGCCAGGTTCTCCAGGGCGAGGCGCGCGGCCCTCTTCTCGTTCTCCTGGCGCTGGGCGCCGAACTGCTTCGACGTCCGCAGGAACTCCTGCACCGTGGCGTAGCGGTCCAGCGTCTCGCTTTCGCGGGCCTCCGGGTCGGCCGGCAGCGGCAGCAGGCCGAGGGCGCGCACCGAGTCCTGGTGCCGCTTGTCGCGGACGCGCCGCGCCACGTCCTCCTTGGCGATGCGGCCGAGCATAGCGTCGGCGTAGAGCTGCGCCCGCTTGTGCCCGACCGACGACGAGGCGAACTTCGCGGCGGCGTCGATCGGGAGCCAGCGCGCTTCGCCGAGCGCGGCGTGGATTCGGTGGAACCAGGCGACATCCACCCCGCCCTCCATCAGGTCGTCGGCGGTGAGCGGCGTCTTGTCCGCGATCTCCGCCGCCCAGCCCGACTTCAGGTCGTCCTCCACAAAGTAGTGCGGGTCTTTGGTGTGCGCGTGGAGCCACCAGACCCCTTCGGCGAACGACGGCCAGCCGAGCGCGGCTTCGACGTGCCGCGCCCACTGCGGCGCGAACACCGCCGCCTCCACCAGCAGCTTTTCGGGCAGCTTCTCCGCGGCGGCCTGTGCGGCGAAGACCTCGGGTGTCTCGTCCGGCCCGGGGTGGGTGGCGCGGAGGATGGCGCTGAAGACCGACGCCCGGTCGTCGCTGGCGCGGTACGAGGGGGGGACGCGCGACAGGCCATCCTTGCCGAGCAGCTTCAGGAAGCGCAGCAGCACCGCCATGCCGCCCGTGTGGGGCAGGCTGCGGGCGATCTGCGTGACCAGGGTCGGGTTGTCGCCGCGCCCGGCCTCGACCTCCAGCACGCGGCGGCGGCAGGCGTCCACGATCTCCCACAGGCCCGGGGTCGCGCTGAGGCGCGGGTCCTCTTTGCGCGTGCAGAGCGCCTGGAGGGCGGAGAAGTCCTGCCGCCGCCAGTAGCCCTCCGTCGGGCGCGGGCCGAGCAGGTGGTCGTAGACGTCGTCGGCGTTGACATAGCCGGCGCGGAACGCCAGAAGCAGGGCGTCCAGCTCCACCCGCTGCCGCTCCGCCTCCGGGTGCGGCTTCGACTGCCACAGGAGCAGGTCCCACAGCCGCCGCCACTGCTCCGGCGTCCAGGCGTCCGCGTGCCGCTTGTGGTGCTCCTCGGCCAGGACCAGCCAGACGCGGGACTGGGTCGTCGCGCGCCAGCTTCCGGGAGTATAGGCCCGCAGCAGCTTCTGCTCCGCCGCCTCGTCGAGCGCCGGGTCGGCGGGGTTGACGTCGTCCCCGTCGATATCGTCCAGCAGCTCGTCCAGGTCGAAGTCTTCGTCGTCGTCCTCCTCCGCGTCCTCCCCATCGGAAGCCGCGTCGGCGGTCGGGGCAAGCCGCGCCTTCTCGGCCAGCGCCTCCCGCTCCGCCTCCGCGATCTTCGCCAGCGAGTGCGCGGCGGCGTCCAGCAGGAAATCGGCCGCGCGTGCGGCCGGCGCCCCCGGGTCCAGCCGTTGCAGCCAGGCGAACAGCCGCTGGAGCACATCCGCCTTCTCCGTCGGGAATCGGCTCTCGGTGTCGAAGAGTTCGCGGGAAAGGCGGCGCAGCGCGCGCGGGCGGGTGTCGCCCCACGCCGCCGCCATGCGCTCACGGAACGCCGCGTCCAGGCGCACCAGCTCCATACCGTCCGCGTCGCGCATCGCGGCGGGCCGGTCGCGCCAGAACGCCTCCAGTTCGTCCACCAGCGGCAGCCGCGCCCGGTCTTCTTCCAGTGGGCGGCTGTAGCTGGGCTGCGGGAGCTGGTAGCCCGTCACATCGCCCAGGAGCATCTCCATACGCGAGTCGTCCCACTGCACCAGGGAGACCGGCACCTGCCGCCGCTCCTCCAGCCACGCGGCCAGCCCCTGCACGATCGCGAGGCTGCTCGGCGAGACCAGCGTGGGCGGTGCCGTCGGCGGCGCCGGGGGCACCGGCGGGGTGAGGTTCGCCGGGTCCATCAGGCCCAGGGCGTTGTCCAGCGTCGGCTTTTCGGCGTCGGCGTCCAGCAGCCGCTCCAGCAGGGCCTTTTCCACCTGCGTCGGGTCGGAGCGCCGCGCCGCGAACGCCTTCGCCCGCTCCCGCACCGCCTCCGGCTGCCGCCCCGCCTTCGCCATCTCGTCCAGCAGGCCCAGGCCCGCCACCCGCTGCTCCTGCGCCTTCGCGGCGAGCAGGCGGTCCGCGCTCGCCAGCGCCCCGGCGTCGTCCTGCTTCAGAAGCAGCCCGAGCAGGGTCGTCCGCAGGTCTGCCGACTTACGCGTGAGCAGCTTCTCGTACTGCGCCACGATCTCCGGGTGGTCCGGCGCGTGGCGCCCCAGGCCCGTGATCGCCGCGTCGCGCACCGCGCTGCTGGCATCGGTCACCAGGCCGAGCAGCACCCCGCGCGTGTCGTCCCCCGGCGGCAGTTGCCCGAACAGGCCCGCCACCCCCGCGCGGGCGTCCGGACTGAACTGCGGCAGGTGGGGCAGCAGCCGCTCCGGGTGCCGGTCGCCCAGCGTCGCCACCATCGCCTCGCCCAGCCGGTCCCGGCTCACCGCGGGCGTCAGCCACGGGAACAGGATCGGCTCCGTCGTACCGGCGGCCACCTCCTTCGGGTGGCGCGCGAGGTTGCGCTCCAGCCGCTCGAAGACGTCGGTCGCCGCCAGCGGCTCGTCCGGCCGGTTCCCGCTGCGCACCCAGTACGACGAGTAGTGGATGCCCAGCCCCTCGAACGCCATCGCGGAAAGGCGCAGGTCGTCGTCGTCCAGCGCCGGGACCAGGGCTTCGCGACACTCTGGCAGGCCGAGGTGCCGCAGCAGGTGGATCGCGGCCGCGCGGCGCACGGCCAGCGGGTCGGCGAGCAGCGCCTTCGCGCGCTCCCCGGCGGCCAGAGCGTCCTCGAACGCCGCGGCCCAGAGCGCGAGGTACACCGTCTCGCCGTCGTCGGACGTCGCCAGCGCCTCCTCCCGGCGCGACGGGTCGAGCACGAAGTCAGATGCCCGGCTCAGGGCGGCGTTCGCCTGCTTCAGCGTCGGTACGTCCCACCCGAGCGCGAACCAGACGTCCAGCGCGCGGATCGTGGCCGAGAAGCGCATCAGGTCGTGCTCCGCGATCAGGCGCAGCAGGCGGCGGAAGGCCTCCGGGTGCGCCTCGTCCGCATTTTCCAGGATCTCCTGGCGCAGCCCCTCCTGCCGCTGCCCGGCGAGGAGCAGCTTCTCCACGAACTCCCAGCCGTCCGGCCGGGACGCCCCGAGCAGCGCGCGGGTCACGTGCCGCCCCATCGCCCCGACCTCGTGCTCACCCTTCGCGGAGGCCAGCAGAATGTCGAAGACCCGCTCCCCGGTCTCGCCGCCGGCGTCGATCACCGACGCGAAGAGCGGCCCGAGCGCGGTGGCGACCCAGCCCAGGTACCCGGCCCAGGTCGCCAGCCAGAGGATATCCTGCTCCTGGTACGACGCGAGCTGCCCGACCAGGGCGGTCAGCGGCTCAAACCGGTGGTCGCGGGTCAGGTCGGGGCGGCCCGGGGCGCGGAACGCCCGCCGGGCGTACCCGCTCTGGTACAGCCCGCGGTCGGCGCTCCAGTGCAGCGCCAGCTCCCGTCCCAGGCCGGGCAGCAGCGCGCCGAAGACCTGCTCCCGCTCCGCGGGGCTCAGGGCGTCCAGCGCCTCCGCCGCCGCCTTCCGGTTCTCCTCCCGCCGCCGGTACGCTTCGGCCTGGTTGTTGAAGTCGAAGAACCCCTTCCCCTCCGCGTCCCGGTTGGTGATCGCGAACGCCACCCACCGCAGCGCCTCCGGCAGCGCCCGCACCCGTGCCGTTTGCCGTGCCTCGCGCTGATCCAGGGGTACCTGCCGCGCCTCCAGCTCCTTCTGCGCGTCCTCCGGTCGTACCATCGTGCCGTTATCCTCCTTTTCTCTATTCCGCCGCGTGCCTACCCGCCCGCCAGCGCCGTCAGGCGCAGGAACATCACCCGGCTGCCCGGGCGCAGCGCCACCGCCCCGTCCAGGTCCTCGTGCTGCTGCTCGTCCACGAACACGTAGAACAGCCCGTCCGCGAACGCCTGGAGCGCCTGCGCGACCGCCGCATCGGCGTCCGCTTCGGTCGCGGTCTCCGGCCGTCCGCCCGCGTCGATCTTGCCCGCCGCCGCGCCCGCGGCGATCTCGCGATCGGTCAGGAACCGGAGCGTTTTGCGCCCCTCCTGCCGCTCCTGAAACGCCGCCACCTCCCGGCGCACCACGCGCTCCAGAAACCCGCGCAGGGTCATCGCTTCGGCGGGCAGCTCCATCTCCCAGCGGGGCAGGGGAGCGCCCGGCCGCCCGAACTGCTTCGCCTCGATGGTGATTGTGGAAGCGGTAGGCGCGGCGGGCGCGGGGGGAGCGGACAGCATTTCGGACATAACGGGGATACCTCCGGGAAAGTGTTGGGCCGCACGGCGATGCCGTAGTATTCGGCCGCTGGCAGGGTACTCGCCTCCCGAGCGGTATCCGGCAAGGGCAAAAATACCGCGTTGTGCGCCGTCGAATGAATTCGCGGCTTAGGTTAAGAAGTCGGTTGCCGCCGTGGACTGAAGTCCCGGCTACCGGTAAGAAGTCGGCCTGCGCCGACTCCGGTAATCGCAGGCAGGTACGGCTTATCCGTACCTGGCATGGACAACCAGAGCCCGCACCGACGAAGCGGAGCTTCGCTCGCGGAGGCGGGCTTCTTATCCGGTAGCCGCGAATTCATTCGACGGCAGCAACTAAAGCCTCGTTTGGTATAACGTACGGAACAGAACCCGCCGGAGAGAGGAATCTATGAGCAACGCCGACGCCGAAAACGCCCCGTCCCCCGCCCCGGCGGGCGGGCTGGAGGGCTACGACGAGTTCCTGCGGGAGATCAAGGGCCGCATCCAGGCGGCGCAGGTGCGGGCCGCGCTCGCCGTCAGCCGCGAACTGATGACCCTGTACTGGCAGATCGGGCGCGGGCTGGTGGCGCGGCAGCAGCAACATGGCTGGGGCGACGGCGTGATTCGGAAGATCGCTGCCGACCTGCAAGAAGCTTTCCCGGGCATAGAGGGGTTCTCCTACCGCAACCTCTACCGTATGCGTGCGTTCCACCTGGCCTATCCCGACGAAGCCGACTTTGTGACACGGGCCGTGTCACAAATCCCGTGGGGGCATAACATCGCCCTGCTCCAGAAGGTGAAGGACGACGCGCAGCGTCTCTGGTACGCCGCGAAGGTGGTGGAACACGGGTGGAGCCGCGCTATCCTCGAACACCAGATCGAAACCGATCGGTACGGCAGGCAGGGCAAGGCCCTCACCAACTTCGAGCGCACCCTGCCCCCGCCCGACTCGGACTTGGCGTGTGAAGATTGGCGAGATCCTTCTTGCAGTACAATGGTGGCAGCGTCCTTGCCCGCCACCGGAAGGAACCTGACCAATGCCGAAGAGGAACCGATCGGCGGCCAAACCTGCCGATAAGCCCGAACGCGTCTACAAAGCCGACCGGACCGAAGCGCCGGACCCCGAGCACGTCCTGCGGGCCCGGATGTCCTGGGTTCGCCACTACCAGCAATCCGGGAACGCCCGCCTGACCTGTCTCCGGTGCGGCATCTCCTACCCGACGCTCAAAAAGTGGTGGGCGCGCTACCTTGAGGCGGGCGAGCAGGGACTGCGCTCCCGGAGCCGCCGACCGCACACATTGCCGCCTCCTAAAGTCACGCAGGCGCACGAGGAACTGATTCTCAAGCTGCGCCAGGAGCGGCGGATCGGCCCGAAGCGAATCCAGTACGAACTGAATCGCCTGCACGGCATCCACTTCTCGACGGGCACCATCTGGCGGGTACTGCACAAGCACAAGGTGCCTTCCCTGCGCCGACAGCCCCGCAGCCGCCGGTGCAAGCGCTACAGCCGACCCTGTTCATGCCCGCATGAACGTGTCCCGGGCGACCGCGTTCAGATCGACTCCTGCAAGGTCGGGCCGGGATTGTACCAGTTCACGGCAGTAGACGACTGTACCCGATGGCGCGTCCTGGGCTTGTACCCTGCCCGCACCGAGAAGAGTGCCTTGCACTTTCTCAGGGAGAAGGTGCTGGCCGAGTTCCCGTTCCCGATCCAGCGCATCCAGACCGACGCCGTCACGGCTCCGCCGTGACACCGCGGCGGCGAGTTCTTCGGCTTGCGCTTCCAAATTGCCCTCAAGGAGCTGAAGATCAAGTTTCGCCCGATCCGCCCCCGCTCGCCGCACCTGAACGGCAAGGTCGAGCGCTCCCAGTTGACCGACAAGGTCGAGTTCTGGCCGACGGTAGAGTTGACGGACCCCGACCTGGCGCAGAAACAAGTTGAGTGGCAGACGTTCTACAACGAGAGGCGTCCGCACACCAGCCTGGGTTACCGACCTCCCTCCGCGCGCCTCACCGAGTTGAGCGACCTCATCCCGACCTGGGAGGAAGTCCGCCAGCTTTATGACGAGGACACCGAACCGTTCCGGGAGCGAGACTCCTACTGGGACATCGACCTGAAAGAACTCAAGAACAGCGTCCAACGGAGCCGCTAATCTTCACACTTCACAGGTCAGGAAGTCGTCGGCGTCGAACATGGCGATGGCGGGTCCGTCCTTTGGCCAGAACTGACCCCCTATTCGATGCTGACGGCTTCCGACCTCCCTACAGAACTTACACCAAACGTTACATTTGACGGAACCGGGGCACTTCAATTATGAGCCTTACGCGGATAGGGTACAGCGGATGGTTATAGGATGACTTTCTCGTCTCGTCGTTACTAGTAATACACGACTGCAGACATAAAAACTAG
>CALEKU010000062.1 GCA_937902745.1 uncultured Armatimonadota bacterium | reverse complement strand
ATAGTCACTGCCGATAGTCACTGCCGATAGTCGCTGCCGATAGTCGCTGCCGATAAAAAATCTTGGCAAAGTTAAGCGTTTGCGCCCCACCTAACTCACGTCCAGGACGTACATCTGCCGTCTCCCGCCTTCGTGGATAGAGTCGATACACACCTGCTGCCCGTCGCGGCTCCAGCGCGGGTGCAGGTCGCAGCGTATCTCGCCGTCCGGGGGCGTCGGCCCGTGGAACCGCCCGATGTCGATGCGCCGCCCTGTCGCCGCCTCGAACAGGATCAGCGTCCGGATGCCGTCGGCGTCGGGGTACGTGTCCGTCAGCACCCAGCGGCGATCCGGCGAATAGGAGCAGTGGCCGTCCACGGTCAGCGTCCCCTCGCCCACAACGGCCGGCTCGTCGCCGCTCCGGTCCCGGAACAGGAAGTACCGGTTCCCCACCCCCTCACGGCGGGCCCACGCCAGCAGGTGTTCGCCGTCCCGCCAGTCGTAGTGCGAGACCATGCCGTGGTCCGACAGGACGTGCGGATCCTCGCCCCGCGGCCCGAACGTCAGCAGGCGCGTCACCCAGGACTTACCGGGAACGCCCCACCGGTGCAGCACCGCGAAGCGCGAGCCGTCCGGCGCCCACTGCGCGTGGTTGAACCGGTGCAGCACGCCCTCCTCCGGTGCTGCTCCCGCCGCCTCCGCCGCTTCGGCGAGGGAATAGATCAGCCGGTGCTCGCCCGTGTGCAGGTCCAGGTGCCACAGGCCGTCGCCCGCCGGGGCCGCCTCCCCCGCCCACGGATCGGGCGCGCCCGCGTAGCCGTAGCCCGGGCAGGCGGCGAACAGACGCGCAAAACTGAGCGAGACCGCCTGCCGACCGTCCGGGCAGACCGCGTACACCGGGAGCGGCAGCGTCCGCGCCACTACCCCGGTCCGCACGTCGAGCACGCGCGAAACGAACCGGTCGCCCTCCCGGTCGTTGAAGACGACCTGGCTCTCGGTCCCGGGGAGCCACTGGAGCATGCAGCCCTGCTGCCAGTTCCAGGCCCGCGTACCCGCCAGCGGCTCGAAGCGGCCCCCGTCCATTAGGTGCACCACCCCGATGGTCGCCCGGTCTTCGGGGCTAGGGCGGCGGTCCATGAAGTCCGCTTCCAGGGCGAGCAGGAGGTCGCCGGCAGGACACCAGGGCGTCTTGTCGTAGTAGCCGAAGAAGTGGAGGCGCGGCCCGTGGGTAACGGGCCGCGCCTCGATGCCATGCGCCTCTGTGGGCATCAGTTTGAGAGCGTCTGAATCTTCTCCACGTAGCGGCGCGAGCGCGCTACCGCGTCCTCCTGGGACTGCCCCTCGGCGAAGATGTGGAACACCGGGTCGGCGGCGTCCGGCAGCACCAGCACCCACTCCCGCTCCGAGTCCGACAGTTTGATACCGTCGATCAGGTCGGTCTTGTTCGCCAGGGTGCGCGACTCCTCGGTCAGGCGCCGCATCACAGTGCCCTTGGCGTCCCACGGGCAGCGCACCTCCGCCGTGGAGAGGTACACGGGGGGCAACTCCGCCGCGAACTCGCTCAGCGGGCGCTGGAGCCAGGACAGCATCTCCAGCGTCTTCACGAACGCGAACATGCCGTCGAACGCCGGCTGGAAGTCCGGGAAGATGAACCCGCCGTCCATGTCGCCGGCCATCGCCACCTTCTCCGCGGGAAGCGAGGAGATGGTCATCAGGAAGCGCGGGTCGGTCTTGGTGCGCGTGGTGACGCCGTTCGTGCGGCGCATCACCGCCTCCACCACCGACGGCGCGGTAACGGGCACCGCGACCTTCGCCCCCGGGCGCGTCTGCGCCACCATCGATGCGATAGTGGCCAGAAGGCGCGCACCCGTCAGCGCCTCCCCCTTCTCGTCCACCAGCGCGATGCGCTCCCCGTCCGAGTGGATCAGGACGCCCAGGTCCGCCTTCAGCGCGAGCACCATATTCGAGAGGTTGAAGATCAGGGCCTCCCGCTCGATGGGGGTCTTGGGCGCGCGGTTCCAGTCGGAGTACGCGTTCAGCGAGATGACCTCGCAGCCGAGGCGCCCGAGCAGGTCCGAAAGAACATTGGCGATGCGGCCGTACCCGTAGTCCACCACCACGCGGAACTTGCGCCGCTCGATGTCCTTCTCACGGATCTGGGCGAAGAACGGCTGCGAGTACTGGGAGACCGCCAGCGGCGCCAGTTCGATCTTGCCCACGTCCTCCAGGTCGGCGCGGCCGTAGTCCTCGCGGAAGTAGATGGTCTCGATCTTGCGCTCGGCCGTCTTGTTCAGGTAGATACCCTGCCGGTCGAAGAACTCGATGACCGCGCTCTGCGGATGGTTGGGGTCGATGCGGACGTTGATACCGCCCTGGGCGCTGTTCGCCCGCACGGCGTGGCGCGCGAGCGGCAGCGGCGGCGCTTGCACATCCAGGATGTTGCACCCCACAGACACCAGACCGGAGAGCATAGCCCGCTTGAGCATCCGGGATGCCGGGTGGGCATCGCGCGCCATGACCACGGTCGCGCCCTTCTTCAGGTACGCCCCGTAAGCGGCACCGAGTTTGGTGGCGAACTCCGGGGTCATGTCGATGTTGGCAACGCCCGACACGCCGAGTCCGCGGAACAGCGAGGCGTGCGCGGACGTCCCCCAGACCAGGCTCTCGTTGACCTGGGCGCCGGACTCGATGACCTTGTCGGGCCACAGTTTGACCATGGTGCGAATCGTCGCGCCGGCGTCGATGTGGCACCGGTCGCCGATCACCGCGCCCTCCTGCACCGTGGCGTCTTCCTTGATCACCCCGTGGTGGCAGACGGTGCAGGCGTTCAGCGACGCCTTCTTGCCGACGTACACTGAGTTCCACAGCACGGAGCGCTCGACCCGCGCCTCCTCCTCAACGATGCAGTTGTCCCCGAGGACCGTTTCCGGCCCGACCACTGCGCCGGACTTGATGCGCGTGTTCGCCCCGATAAACGCCGGGCCGATCACCTTGGCGCCCGGGTCGATCCGCGCACCATCGCCCACGTAGACGTTGTCCCCGATCCGGTCGCCCTCGATGGGGAGGCTGGTCTTGTTGTGCAGCATCTCGTACTGCGACTCGCGGTACTGCTCCAGAGAGCCGACATCGGTCCAGTACTCCTCCATGATGTAGCCGAACAGCGGGCGCCCCTCGGCGAGCAGTTGGGGGAAGATGTCCTGCGACCAGTCGTAGTTCTTCTCCGGCTCCATCAGCGCAAACACCGATGGCTCCAGGATGTACATACCGGTGTTCACCGTGTCGGAGAAGACCTCCCCCCAGGAGGGCTTTTCTAAAAACCGGATGATGCGGCCGTCGTCGCCGACCATGACCACGCCGAACTCCAGGGGATTCGGGACGCGCTTGAGCACCAGGGTGGCTTCGGACTTATTGGCCTTGTGAAAGGCGACGGCCTTCGCCACATCCAGGTCCGTCAGGGCGTCGCCGGAGACGATCACAAAGGTATCGTCTTTCAGCAGGTGCTCTGCCTTCTTGACGGAGCCGGCGGTCCCGAGGGGCGAGTCCTCGATGGAGTAGTGGAGATTGACCCCGAGTTCGTCGCCCTCCCCGAAGGCGTTCTGAATCTCTTCGGCCAGGTAGTACAGGGTGACGACAATATCATTAACCCCCGCGCGCTTGAGGTGTTCAATGATGTGCTGCGCGATGGGCTTGTTCAAAACAGGCACGAGTGGCTTTGGCCGATTGAGCGTAAGCGGCCGGAGGCGCGTGCCCTCTCCGCCCGCCATAACGACGGCTTTCATTTGGGTCCGTGTTCCCTCTCTGGACTCGGTGGACGTAGGCTAAAAAAAACTCCGAAGACGGGGCGGGCGGCCCCGTCTCCTCTACCTGCTGTTTCACCGGGGGCGGGGCGTATCCCTCCGCTCCTCCTCCGGCCTGCCCTTACCCCCCGGAGACCTTCAAATCGTTTACTACCTTCAGGTCCGGGCCGAGGGTGTCGCGCGCGATCTGCTCCGCCATATCCTTCTGTTGCGCGGTCTTTACCGTGCCGCGCAGCTTGACGCCATCGGTGTCGGCATCCACGCGGATCGTAGAGGGGAGCTGCTTATTAGCCTGAATCGCTGCGGTCACCCGCCCGCCATTGTCGAGTTTCTTGAGCGCGGGCTTTGCCTCGCGCCGTACTGTTTGGATGTTCCGCTCGGCGTCCTCCTGAGCGCTCTCCAGCGTTTGCTGAGAACAGCCTGTGCTGGCGAGAGCCCCGACGCAAAGCAGCGCTGCCGCTGCCGCCGTCACCGCGACGGTCGGCCGCCGCCGCCGCTGCTGCTGCTGAACCACGAAAAGTGCCATCTCGCGTTCCCTCCAGACAGGTTGTTCCCAGCGGCCGAGGTGCTTATGCCTGACCGCCGCCCCGCCCGGAGGCCGCCGTTCAGTCGCGGGGTTCGAGCGGGTCCGGCCCTGCGATCCAGTCCGTGCGGGGCGGGGAGAACACATCAATCAGCACGGAGTCCACCTCGGCGCGCGCGGAGTGTGGCACGCGCGCGGGCAGGTGCAGAACCTCCCCGGGCCCGACCAACACCTTCTGTCCCTCCACGGTGAACTCCATGGTGCCGGAAAGAACGAGGGTGAACTGCTCGTTCTCGTGCTGATGCTCCAGAACCTCGCTGCCAGCCTGGAACTGTACCTGCGCCACCGTCATCTGCTCACCGCTGACGAAACGACGCAGCACCTGCCCCGTCCCCACGGCGGGCATGGCCTCCTGCTCCCTATCCTCCCACACAAACTTCCGCATCGCGCACCTCCGAACTCAGGGTAGCAGAGCCCGCCGGGGACTGTCAATCGGCCGTATGGGGGATTGAGGGGCAAAGGCGCCCCTCTCGGGAGAGCGTGAGCGCGTCACACGGAAGCAGGCGAGACGGTAGCGGCAGATTCGGAAGGGAGCGCACGTTCGCCTTCTTGCGGCGACGGAGCGTCGGGCGCGGCGTTGCGCACCTCCGAGGAGGGCGCCGCTTCGAAGTCAACCGGGGTCAGGAGCACTGGACGCAGTTCCTGGTTCTGGTGCCAGGCCAGCACGACCATCTGCCCCCGGTCGTTCAGCGCGGTCACCGCCTCTACGTTCCAGTCGCTCCCACGGCGGACGATCTCCCGAAGGTCGTAGAGGGCGCCGTCCCGGAACAGATACGGCGCCATCCGGCCGTTGCCGGAGTGGTTCCCAAAGCCCACCACCTCGCCCCGGCGGTTGATTCGGGTGCGGCTCTGCAGGCCACGGAGCAAGGCGATGTGCGCACGCTGCTTGCCATCCCAGAGGAAATACAGGGTGAGGCGGCGCGGGGGGAACGAGGAGCCGCTGACCTCGGTTGCGATCACGGCCAGTCCGTGGTCGTTCACGGCCTCCGCCACACTGCGGTTTGAGGATGGGTGAGACGAGGAGGGAGCCTCGAAAGAGCTGGCAGCGTCCGGCCCCTTCAGCGGCGGGAACAGATGGTCGCCGATCCATATGCCCATTTGGTCCTCTCCCACCGGCTTCGACCCCGCGATGAGCCCGGCCGGGCTGACGTCGGTGACATACCCGCTGCCCAGGTCCTCGACCGGCGCCCCGCCCGGTGACCATCGGCGGACCCTCCCACCGACCAGAGCGACGATCCGCCCCTTCTCGTCGATGTACGGCGCGAACTCGTTGATCGTAGCCGGGCGCATCTCTCCGCGCGCGTCGCGCGTCGGCTCCACTCCCAGCGTCCCGAGGTCGCGGACCACGCCCTTTTCGACGAGTGCAAGATGCACCAGCGGCACCTTGCCACGCTCAAACCGAACCAGCGTGCCCACTGCCTGCCCGCGGTCGTTGATATCCGTCAGGCTCAGCCGGTGGAAGCCGTCCGGCGGGGGGTAGTGCTCGAACTGCCCTCCGGCGCGCACCACCACCGCCTCGCGCTGCGGGCGCTCGCCGTTCATTCCCGGTCGGACCAGTACCGCCGCGGCATCGCCCCGGTTGTTGATTGCGCGGACCTCCAGCACATGCCCGGCCGGGAGTCCGGCTGTCAGGTCGGTCGCCCGGTAGCTCCAGGAGGCGGGCGCCGACATCACCTCCACGGGCGGGGGAGCTTCGCTCTCCCAGGGCCGGGAGGGCAAGACGGCAGCCTCTAGAGGCGCCGCCGCTACCATGCTCTTGGCCGTCGCCCCCACAGCCCGCAACGGGGCAGCGGTGTCCGCGGTCGCCAGTACGGCGGTCGCGGGGGGCGGGGGCGGCGGTTCAGGCAGGTTCCCCCGGGCAATCATCGCCGCACCGCTGCCGAACAGTCCCATGCACCACAGCGCAGGGACAAGACGACCTCCTCGCCGTCCTGCTGCGATCATTATCTCGTGACTCCCCTTCCCGCCCGGCGCCTCCGCCCTTCCGAGGCGCTGCGCCGCGCCACTCCAAATCCACTCACATTGACTTTCGACACCCGCTACGGGTAAAACCTTCGTCGATCGGGTATATCCGTCGTCGCGGGCGTCTCCCGCGCGACGCACCGACGATTCTCGGAGGATCTACATGCAGTACACACGGCTGGGACGCACCGGCCTTCAAGTCTCGCGCCTGTGCCTCGGCACCATGAACTTCGGCCCTCAGACCACGGAGCAAGATTCGTTCGCCATCATGGACCGCGCGCTCGAGCACGGTATCAACTTCTGGGACACCGCCGACGTTTACGGCTGGAAGATGGGCGAGCGCATCACCGAGAAGATCATCGGCAACTTCTTTGCGCAGGGCGGCGGGCGACGCGAGAAGGTCGTGATCGCCACGAAGGTATATAACAAGGTCGAGGACTGGCCCAATGGCGAGCGCCTTTCCAAGCTGCGCATCAAGAAGGGCTGCGAGGACAGCCTGAAGGCGCTCCGGACGGACTACATCGACCTGTACCAGATGCACCACGTGGACCGCCTCGCCCCCTGGGAAGAGCTCTGGGAGGCGTTCGAGCAGCTTATCCGCGAGGGCAAGGTCCTGTATATCGGCTCCTCGAACTTCGCGGGGTGGCACATCGCCCAGGCGAACGAGACCGCGAAGCAGCGCGGCACCCTGGGCCTGGTTTCCGAGCAGTCGAAGTACCACCTGCTGTGCCGCTACCCCGAACTCGAAGTGCTGCCCGCCTGCGAGCAGTACGGTCTGGGCGTGATCCCCTGGTCGCCGCTCGCCTCGGGCGTTCTGGGCGGCGCTCTGCAGAAGGCGGCGGAGGGGCGCCGGGCGCAGGAGGGCGTCCAGAAGGAGATAGAGAAGCATCGCCCCGCTCTGGAGAAGTGGGAGGCGCTGTGCAAGGACCTGGGCGAGCACCCGGCGAATGTCGCCCTGGCATGGCTGCTCCACCAGAAGGCGGTCACTGCCCCCATCATCGGGCCGCGCACCATCGAGCAGTTGGACGACTCCCTGCGTGCCACCGAAATCACGCTCAGCGAGGAGACGCTGGGCAAGATCGACGAGATCTTCCCGGCGGTGGGCCTGTTCGGCGGCGCCAGCAAGCCCGCCCCTGAAGCCTACGCCTGGTAACTGGCGCATCTGCCGCAGCAATCGGGCCGGTCGGCTATGCCGACCGGCCCGTCTCTGTGTTTGACAGGCGTTTGCCATGCCCGCTATAATCCGGGCATGTCCCATGACACGCTGGTCGTCTCCCCCGCCGCCGCCCGCCGCTTCCTGGTGACTTCGTTCGGGCTGGACGCCGCCCCGGCCGATACCCCGCCGGATGTGGCATCGGTCCTGCGCCGCCTGGAGTTCCTTCAGATGGACTCCATCAACGTTTGCGGTCGCATCCACGATCTCATCCTCTGGTCGCGCCTCCCAGGCTACCGGGAGCGGGACCTGGCCGACTTTCTGTATGGGACATCGCCGCGCACGGCCTTCGAGTACTACTTCCCGAACCTGAGCATCCTGCCGCTGGACGAGTATCCGTACTTCGCGGCGGGCATGCGCCGCCACGCGGCGACCGAGGGCCGCTGGGGCGCCCTGACCCCGGAGGAGCAGGCGGTCGCGGAGCAGGTACTGGCGCGCATCGATGCCGACGGCCCCCTGCGCACTCGCGCGACATCCGGCGCGGAGCATGGGCACACCATCAGTGCCTGGGGCACGCGCACCAAGGTCTTCTCACACGTCACCGAAAAGCTGTTCCTGCACGGGCGGCTGGGGGTGGCCCGCCGCGACAACTTCGAGCGCACGTTCGACCGCGCCGAAAGGCTGTACCCTGCGGAAACGCTTGCCGCCGCCCTGCCCGATGAGGAGGAGGAGCGCCGCTTCCGCGCCCAGAAGCGGCTCAAGGCACGCCGCCTGTTCCGCGCGAACGCGAAGGAGGTCGCTGCGCTGGGCAAGGGCGCCCTGGTCACCGTCCGGATAGAAGGACAGACTCGCACCTGGCAGGTCCTCGCCGAAGACACCGACGCCCTGCGGCGGGCGGAGAGCACTCCTGTGCCGGACACGGTGAACCTGCTCGCCCCGCTCGACCCGCTCGTCTATGACCGGCAGCGAACGCTCGCCCTGTTCGACTTCGAATACATCTGGGAGGTCTACACCCCGGAGGCGAAGCGCCGCTGGGGCTACTACGTCCTCCCCATCCTGTGGGGCGACCGGCTCGCAGGCCGGGTGGACCCGAAGATCGACCGCAAGGCGAAGACGCTCACCCTGCACCGGCTGAGTCTGGAGCCCGGCGTGGACGCCGCGGGCATCGCCCCCGGGCTCGCCGCGCGCCTCCGGGAGTTCGCCGGGTTCCTCGGCGCCGAGCGCATCGACCTGCCGCGCGTCGAGCCAGAGGCGTTGCGCACCGCCCTGCGGAAACAGGGGCTGTGAAAAGGCCCCGCCGCTACTCCACGTCGATTACGCCGTAGACCACCTTTCCGTGGCGGGCCTCCACCCGCCGGCCCACGCCCATCTCCTCCAGTAGGGGCGACCACCGCTCCGTCTTCACGACTACCCGCCGCCGCGCGACCCGGCGGGCCTCCGCAAGCGACTCGGGCAGGAGCGGGCTGTGGTCGCCGAAGAAGCGGATGGGGGCGAATGGCGCGGAGCCCGTCGGCGGCTCCTGGAAGAACGGGTCGAAGCAGACCACGTCGTAGCGGCGGTCGGGACAGGCGCGCAGATAATCGAGGTGGTGCCCCAGGTGAACGACCTCGACCCGCCGCATCGCGGCGTTCAGTTCCGCGCGGTCGGTGGTCACCGTCTTCAACCCCTCGCGCACCACCACGCCCAGCTCTGGCACCGCCTCGATGCCGTGAACAGTGCCCGACTCGCCCACGGTGTACGCGCACAGGATCGCCTCTGCCGCGTACCCGAGCGTCGCGTCCAGCACCGCGTCCCCCTCCCGCAGGCCCGCCGCGTTGATCAGCGAGTCCGGCTGGCCGCGCTGGAGATTGCCCAGACGCAGGAACGCCATGTTCGGGTGGTAAAAAAACTCATGGCCCGACCGGTCGGTGAGTACCAGTCGGTCCCGCTGAACCACCAGAGCGCGCTCCGCGCCGGGCGCCGCCGCAGCAAAGAGCTTCGGCAGGCCGTTATCGCGCCGCTCCAGATAGGGCGCGCCCAGTTCGGCGGCGAAGCCTTGCGCGCGGGCGACGAGCGGCGCATCGGGCTTCAGCGCGGTGGTGACGAAAAGGTCGGCGCGGGGCGATGGCAGAAGCGGTTCGGGCATGAACCCCATTATACAGAGCGGCGAAAGGCGGGCGGAATGACGGCAGCGGCGGACGGCGGGCGGGCGGAGACGTTGAACTGGGTGGTGGAGCTGGCGGGCGAAGCGGCGCAGGTAGCGACCACCATGCTGGCGCGCGGGATGACGGTGGATGCCAAGGCCGGCGGGGAGCTAGTGACCGACATCGACCGGGCGGTGGAGCGGTTGGTGCGGGACGCGCTGCGCGCCCGCTTCCCGGGTCATGCCATCCTGGGCGAGGAGTACGGCCGCGAAGGCGCCACGGACGCCGGCACGCCGCTCTGGGCCATCGACCCTATTGACGGCACGAACAACCTGGCGAACGGCCTGCCGATCTGGGCCATCAGCATCGCCCTGATCGAGAACGAGGACGTGACCGTGGGCGTGCTCCACGCTCCTCTGCTACGGGAGGTGTACGCCGCGGGGCTCGGCCTCGGGGCGACGCTGAACGGAGAGGCGCTGCCGCCCCTTGCGCCCGGCGGGCCGGTGGCCTGGGAGGACACCTACGGCCTCTGCACCACCAGCGTCCGCACCCGCGACTTCTCGCGGCTGGAAGCGCGCCTGCGGGTGCCGGGTTCCGCGGCGCTGGACCTGGCCTGGGTCGCTGCCGGCCGCCTGCGCGGCACCCAGAGCATCGGAACGGATATCTACGACGTGGCGGCGGGCCTGTGCCTCTGCCGCGAGACCGGCTGCGAGACCATCTGGCTGGATTCGGGCGAGGCGTACTCTCCCCGCGAACACGCCGCGAACGGTGGGCGCGACAACGACACGCTGCTGACCGCGCCGCCGGCCACCCTCGCCTTCCTGCGCGAACGCCTGGCGCCGATACCCGCGTCCTGAACCGCCCCCGAAACGCCGAAGGGCGCTGCCGGATGCGATCGCATGCAGCAGCGCCCTCCCCCTCGCTTACCCCGCGTTCTCCCGCTCCCACTCGTCCCGCAGGACCTCCGCCAGCCACATGTCGTGCCACCGGCCGTGGCGATAGGCATGACGACGGCGAACGCCGCACGGCCGATACCCAGCCTTCTCCAGCGCCCGGATGCTGGCCGTGTTCTCCGCAAAGACCTCGGTCATCAGCTTCTCCAGACCTAGCTGCTCGAAGGCAAAGCGGGTGCGCAGACGGACCACCTCGGAACCGTACCCCTTGCCCCACTCGCTCTTCTCACCGATGAGGTTGCCGGTGGCGGCGTGCCGGTTCTTCCAGTCGATGGCGTGGATGCCGGTGATACCGATCAGCTTTTCGCCCGCCAACACAGCCCACAGAACATCCCGGTCGCTGCGGCACATACCGGCAAACCAGTCCTTCTCTTCCGGGAGGGAGGGGGGCAGAACACGGCCCAGATAGCGGGTGACGTCGGTGTCGGCAAACCACCCGATGAACGTCGGCAACATCTCCTCGGTAACGGGCGCCAGGCGCACCCGCTCCCCCTCCAGAACCGGGCCAAACATGACAGAACCTCCGCGCGACAGGTAGATTTCCTCCCTTGTCGCGCAGAGGTCCGCGGTTGCTAAAACGGCAGCAAGTCAGATAGGAAGGGAAGAGAGAGTGCCACCGTGGCGGTGAAGTCCCGGATGGAGCGGCGAGCCTCCCGCAGACCTTCGAGAATCTTCCCGCTGGTAAGCTCCTGCCACGCGGCGGACCAGTGCTGGCGCCCCGCCTCGATTCCGAGCACCCGCCGGGCCGTCCGGACGTACTCCCGCTGCGGCGCCGACAGCCAGGGGGCCGTCTGCGCCTCTCGGCGGATGCGGTTGATCTCCCGGATGAGCCAGGCCTTATCGGACGATACGTTGGAGTCGTGGCGCCGGTAGCCCAGCACCACCTGATCCACAAAAGCCAGGTGCCCTGCCGCGGTCAGGCGCAGCCACACCTCCCAGTCCTCCGCCATCTTCGCCCCCGGCCGGTACCCGCCGCTCGCGGCGAACGCCTCGCGCCGGAGCAGCAGTTGCCCGGAGGTGTACAGGCAGTTGCCGATGGCCATGACCTCAAAGGTGGTGGGGCGGTCTTCCGGCCAGTCCGTCATGCGCCCTCCCTCGACGACGCGGCGTCGGCGTCCGAACTGCTCCCCCTCACCAGGCCATGCGGCCACGCCCTGAGCATCGATGAGGCGTGCGAGGCCGTGCGCGCCCAGCGCCTCCGGGTCCGCGAGCAACGCCGTGCGCAGGGTCTCCAGGGTGTCCGGCTCCCAGACATCGTCCGCGTCCAGAAAGATAATAAACGGGTTATCGGGGTTGGTGTGGTCAAAGCCCGTCATGCGGGCGGCCGACACGCCGCCGTTGGGCACCTGGAGGAGAGAGACCCGGGGGTCACGCTGGGAGAAGTCGCGTACGATGTCCGCCGTACCGTCGCGGGAGCCATCGTCCACGACGATCAACTCCCAGTCCCGAAACGACTGCGCGACGATGCTCTCCAGAGTCGCGGGGAGAAAGGCCTGGGCGTTGTAAGCGGGCACGACGATGCTGATCGCAGACATGGCGTTTCCTGACAAATATCGGTGCGGCCCGCTACCCTAACCGGCGCGGGCGAAGGAGTATCGCCAGTAGAAACACCCCATGCACGGCCCTAATAACAGACAGCCACAAGCCGGGCCGAACCTACCATCATGACCGAGAGGCAGGAAAGCCACGGCGCAAAGACCGTGGCTAAAAAAGCGGGAGACGGGATTCGAACCCGCGACATTCAGCTTGGGAAGCTGACGCTCTACCACTGAACTACTCCCGCATCTGCACGTTATTTTACGCGACTCAGCGTCGGAGCGCAAGGGGCATCCGCGATTTCCTCCGCAGGGTCGCTCGCGGGTGGGCGCGCTTCCTCCCCCAGTACCTCCGCCCGCGCGGGCGTTCCAGCTGCGCTCCCGCCGTGGCACCCGCCACGGAATCCCTTGGCCCGTGAGGTGGCGGGCTCACCCGGCGCGAGGGGAACCCGGTCGATGCCGTCTGCGACCGCCTCGCGCATCTCGCTCGGCAGGGAGTTGGCGGTCATGTCCCGGTCCTTGCCGGAACCACTCGCACGCGTGTCGCGCTCACCCTCCCTCTGCCCCAGGACGCGCAGGAACGCATCCACCACCTCGGGATCGAAGTGGGTTCCTTTGTTCGCCACGAGATACTGGATGGCGCGAGCGTGTGACCAGCCGGCGCGGTAGGAGCGGTCCGAGGTCAGGGCGTCGAAGACATCGGCCACGGCGAGGATGCGTCCCCCCATCGGGATGCTTACCCCGGCCAGGGCGTCCGGGTATCCCTTGCCGTCCCAGCGCTCGTGGTGGCTGCGCACCACGTCCAGCACCGGGAAGGGGAAGCGCACCGGTTCCAAGATCTCGACCCCCTTCACAGGGTGCTCTTTCACGATCTCGAACTCGTCATCGGTCAGTTTCCCGGCCTTATTCAGGATCGCCTCGGGGATGGCCAGTTTGCCGATGTCGTGCAGCAGCGCCCCGTACTCGATGGCCCGCAGGTCATCCCCGCGCAGTCCCATCTCCTCGGCCAGGAGCACCGCGTAATCCTTGACCCGGTTGATGTGCTGCTTGGTGTACGCATCCTTTGCGTCGATGGCCAGCGCGAACGACTCCACCGTCGCGGTGTACAGTTCCTGGAGTTCGGTCCGACTCCGCTCCAACTCCGCATTCGCCCGCTCCAGGTTTTCGATGTAGACCAGGTTGGCGTCGTCCTTTTCGCGGTGGTACCGGTACACAAAGTAGATGACGAGCGGTATCGGAACGGAAACGACGGTCAGCACGATGAACGACTGCCACGCCGTGACCACGGGAACGTCGGTGAAGGAGTGGTAAAAGCTCCGCAGTTGAGGGATCTGGACGTTCGCAATGGTAGCGCAGGACGCCCCGGCCAGGTACCCGAGCACGGTCCAGCAGAAGTGCTCCCGCCACATCTGCAGAGGGGACTTGCTGCCGGATGTCAGGGAGATGGCGGTCGCCACCAGGATCGTGTTCGTGAAGAAGTAGGTGAAGGCGCCGGCGATCAGCGCGGCGAGTTGGAACACGAGATGGTACGGACTGGACACATCCCCAAAGACCACCGGCCCTTCAAGCGACCGCGCGAGGCCCGCCGGGGCCAGCACGACGCTCGCCGTGAACACCGACAATAGAAGCGCTGAGATGCTGAACAGGATCTGGTAGTAGTAGGAGCGGCGCGGAAAGAGGGTGGGAATGAGGGCGGTGATGGCCCCCACCAGCATGCCTGCGGTCGGGCCGAACGTGAGCAGCATGAAGTATGTCGGCACGAACCCCAGCGACATCGTGGAGTTGTTGTCCGACTTCTCCCCACGCCATGCCCTCTGGAGGGCGACCACCGGCACCTTGACGTTGGATGCGGCGACGGCGAGAATACACCCGCCCACCAGGTATTGGGCGTGCTCCCAGAGATGACGCTCCGCGATCAGGACGTAAGCGAGCGCAAGCCATCCGAGGATGACCACGCACCAGATATAGCCTCTGGCTACGACCGGGAAGTTCCCCATCTCCGGCTCTCGCTTACGTTGTTGGGAAAGGCAGCCACTCTGTTTACCTAAAGACAGCAAGTTTTGTGCCGTCATGTATACAGATGCCTTCCAAAGAATCACGGGCATTGGTTGCCCCCTGGGGAAATGGTCAGGCGTCCAACGACTCACCGCGCAAAAAGGGCAGGCTGCGTCGCGTGACTTCCGTAGCCTGCCCCTGCTTAATTTGTCTCAATATCTCGCAAGCACACTGCGAGTCCGACACCTGACCCGGGGAGCCGTACCGGCACCGGCCGGCAGGTCTGGTGTTAGCCGCGGTCCCAGGTGATATTCCGGCCCGCGCCGCCGCGGTCCCAGGTAATATTTCGACCACGGTCCCAGGTGATATTCCGGCTAGAGCCGCCTCGATCCCAGGTGATGTTCCGACCGCGATCCCAGGTGATATTCCGCCCCGCCACGATTGTAACACAGGTAGTCTTCATGGTTCGTTCCTATCCCCCTAATTTTTTACAGTAACCGGAAGGGAGCGTTGCGCCCCGCACTCCCGGTGAGATGTCGCTAGAACCGAAACCGTCGAAACCGTCGACAGAACAGAAACTTAAGGACCGGTGGTCGGGTCGGGCCGGACAAGGCCGGAGGTGCCACCCCACACCAAATTGTTGCCGTAGAGAGAGTCGTCGCGTTCGTCTCCCGGCGCGAAGCCGGAGGTACCGCCCCACACCAGGTTCTGACCGTTGATCAGGCCACGATCCTGGGGATGCGTACGTCCCGAGGTGCCGCCCCAGACCAGGTTGT
>CALEKU010000061.1 GCA_937902745.1 uncultured Armatimonadota bacterium | reverse complement strand
TTGAATCACAGAAGCCGGGACTTCAGTCCACGGCACACACCGGCCTGCGGCGCCCGCGGATGCCCTGCAGACCGGGCGGCACTTCCTAACCGTACAGGGGGCGGAACTTCTGGTTCAGGTAGTTCAGGTACGAGCGGGACTGGGCCGGCTCTCCGCAGATGCGCTGCACCAACTCGGACGGCAGGTAGCGGCGGCCGGGGCGGTGGACGTTCTCGCGGAGCCACGACAGGAGCGAGGCGAACTCGCCCTTCTCCAGGTCGGACAGAATCGCCGGGTTGTCCTGCACCGCCTTATCGTAGAGCTGCGCCGAGAGCAGGGTGCCCAGGGCATAGGTGGGGAAGTAGCCGAACAGCCCGCCGCTCCAGTGGACGTCCTGCAGGCAGCCTTCGCTATCATTGGACGGGGTGACGCCCAGGTACTCCTGCATGAGCGCGTTCCAGCGAGCCGGGACATCCTTCACCGCCAGGCTGCCATCGATCAGCGACTTCTCGATCTCGAAGCGCAGCATGATGTGGAGGTTGTAGGTCACCTCGTCCGCCTCGACCCGGATGAACGACGGCTCGACGCGGTTCACCGCCCGGTAGAAGTCCTCCACGGAAACGTCGTCCAGCACGCCGGGGAAGTGGCGCTGCAGGTCGGGGTAGTAGACGTTCCAGAAGGCGCGCGAGCGGCCGACGATGTTCTCCCACAGGCGCGACTGCGACTCGTGGAAGCCCAGGCTCGCCGCGCCGGAGAGCGGCGTGTTGTCGTCCTTCGGGTCGAAGCCCTGCTCGTAGAGGGCGTGGCCGGTCTCGTGGATGGTGCCCATCAGCGCGCAGGGCAGCCAGTTGCGGTCGAAGCGCGTCGTGATGCGGACATCGTCCTTGCCAAACGACGTGCAGAACGGGTGAACGGCACGGTCCTGCCGCCCGCGCGTGAAGTCGAAGCCCATCTTCTTGATGACGGACTCGCCGAACGCCAGCTGCGCGTCCTCCGGGTAGTCGCGCTTCAGCACGGAGTCGTCGATCTGCGGACGCGACTGCGTGTACCGCACCAGCTCCACCAGGCCAGGGCGCAGCTCGTCGAAGACCCGCTCCACATCCGCGGTCTTCATCCCCGGCTCGAAGCGGTCCAGCAGGGCGTCATAGGCCCGGTCTTCATAGCCCAGGTGATCCGCCACCTGTCGTGCCAGACCGAGCAGCTTTTCCAGCATCGGGGCGAACTGGGCGAAGTCGTTCTCCTGGCGCGCCCGCACCCAGATCTCGTGCCCCTCGACCTCCGCCTTCGCCATCTCGGCTACCAGCGCTGTGGGGAGCTTCACCGACTTGTCGAAGTCACGGCGCACCACGCGCACCGCCAGCGCCTCGTCCGAGTCGGGCGACAGGTCCGCCGTCTCCGCCTCCGCGCCCTCCAGAAGGCGGCGCGTTTCGTCCGAGACGAACATCGCGTGAGCGATCTTGCCCAGAACGGATAACTGCTCGCCGCGCTCGGGCGCGCCGCCCGGCGGCATATAGCACTGCTGGTCCCAGCCCAGCACCGCGGCCGCCGAATTGATGTGCCCGATCTCCGCCATCCGGGCGATCAACTGCTTGTACTGCTCCACGTACGAGACCTCGTTTCTCCCCGCCGTACCGCGCGCGAACCCTTCGCGCCGGGGCGGCCAACAATGCCCCTATGATACCGCAGGGCCCGGGCGCGGACGGGCGTTTGGGCCGTTCTGGTTTCGGGGTATACATGCGCGGCACGTGCGCTCACGTCCGTTCCGATAGCAGGCTCCGCTACTGATGCTGCTGCGCGGAGCCGGGAAGGGCATGCCAGAATGACCGAAGAGGGGGCTTCGCTCGGGGCGCGTCCGTCGCTGGGCGTGCTGGACGTCGTCGCGATGACGGTGGGGGTGGTCGTCGGCGCCGGTATCTTCAAACTGCCGTCCCTGGTGGCGGCGAACGTCGCCAGCGGCTCCGAGGCGCTGCTGCTCTGGCTGCTGGGCGGGGTGGTCTCCCTGGTTGGCGCGCTCTGCTATGCGGAGCTCGCCACGACCTACCCGCACACGGGCGGTGATTACCACTACCTGCGCCGGGCCTTCGGCGAGGGCACCGCCTTTATGTTCGCCTGGGCGCGCGTGGCCGTCATTCAGACCGGCTCCATCGCGCTGCAGGCGTTCCTGATCGGCGATTATCTGTCGGAGGTCGTGCGCCTCGGTCCCCAGTCCTCCGGTATCTACGCCGCCCTGATCGTTGCGGGCATTACGGCGATCAATATCGCGGGGGTACGGCAGGGGAGGGTCGCGCAGGCGCTTTTGACGGGGGCGACCCTGCTCGGACTGGCCACAGTCGCCGTCGCCGGCCTGGCTCTAACTCCGCCCGCCGCCGAACCGGTGGTTGCTGACCCCGCCGCAACCGCGACCCTGCCCACCTCCGCGTGGGGCATGGCGATGGTGTTTGTGCTGCTGACCTACGGGGGCTGGAACGAGGCGGCCTATCTTTCCGCCGAGATGAAGGATGTGCGGCGGAATATGGTCCGCGCGCTGGTCTGGAGCATCGGGGTGGTCACGGCCATCTACCTGCTGGCGAACTTTGCCTACCTGCGCGGTCTGGGGCGGGCGGGGGTAGCAGGCTCCGAGGCCGTGGCGGCGGACCTGCTGCGCGCCACGGCGGCCGGGGAGGCGGGGGCGCGAATCATCAGCCTTGTGATCTCCGTAGCCGCCCTTTCCACCATCAATGCCACCGTCTTCACGGGCGCCCGCTCGCTGCAGGCGCTGGGCGGCGACCATCGCCCGGCGTTCGGCGCTCTGGCCCGCTGGAGCGCGGGGGGCGGGACGCCGTGGTCCGCGCTGCTGGTGCAGGGAGTCGCCACCCTGCTTCTGGTGCTGTTCGGGTCGCTCACCCGCGACGGCTTCTCCACAATGGTGGACTACACCGCTCCCGTCTTCTGGCTGTTCTTCCTGCTCTCGGGTGTTTCCCTGTTCGTGCTGCGGCGCAGGGAGCCGGACCGTGAGCGTCCGTTCCGTGTCCCGCTGTACCCGCTGACACCACTGCTGTTCTGCGCGGTCTGCGGGTACATGCTCCAATCGAGCCTCGTGTACGTATCCAGCCTGGGGTTCGCCCGCGTGGGCGCGCCCGTGGGCGTCGCCGTGCTGCTACTCGGGTTTCCGCTGCTGCTCCTGGCGCGGCGGCGCGCGCGCGCTGCCGCCGGGGAGCCGCCTCTCGCCACCGTTTCGCCGTCCGCGGGGGGGTGACCCCGCTTGTCCTGACTCCTTCTAACGAAAGGCAGAGTACCCATGCCCGCACCCAATGTTTCCCGGAAACGCGCTCACCGCAGGCCACTCGCCGCCTCGCTCGCCGCCGGCTTCGGCATCTCCCTTGCCGGACTGGTCATTACCGCCGCCGCGCCCACAGGCTCCCCACCGCCACCGCCGCAGGAAGCGGCAGGGCAGGCGACCCAGGCCCCGAAGCCCCCGGACGTGATCTATGTGCCAACGCCTCAGGGCGTGGTGGTGGAGATGCTGAAGGTTGCGGAGGTGAAGCCCGGCAACGTCGTTTACGACCTGGGCTGCGGCGACGGCCGCATCGTTATCACCGCTGCCAAGGACTTCGGCGCGCGGGGCGTCGGGGTGGACATCGACCCCAAGCGCATTGAGGAGAGCAACGCTAACGCGAAGGCGGCCGGGGTGACCGACAAGGTCAAGTTCGTGCAGCAGGACCTGTTCGAGATGGACTTTCGGGACGCGGATGTGGTGGCCCTGTATCTGCTCCCGACGCTCAACGTCAAGCTCCGGCCCAAACTGCTCGCAGAACTGAAGCCGGGCGCCCGTGTGGTCTCCCACTCCTTCGATATGGGCGAGTGGAAGCCGGACAAGACCCTGAACCCGGAGCAGCGGAGCGTCTACCTGTGGGTCATCCCGGCGAAGGTGGAAGGGACCTGGGAGGGGACCGCCCAGACCGAATCCGGAGAGAAGCCCTGCGCGGCGACCCTGACGCAGACGTTCCAGGAGGTGACGGGGACCGTTTCCCTGGACGGCAAGACCGCGCCGATCCGCTCTGGTCGCGTGAACGGCGACCTGCTGGAGTTGACGGTGATGGGCGAAGACCTGGGCCTGGGCGATTCCGGTGAGGTGAAGGTGCGCGCGAAGGTCAGCGGCGACACCCTCACCAGCGCCGACGAGAGCATGCCGTGGAAGGCCACGCGCAAGCCCGCCGCTGCGCCGAAGTCGTAACCCGCCGGAGAGCCCGCAGAGCCGCTGCCGACTTCAACGGCAGCGGCTCTGCGGGCTATTCCTTGACGGGGAGATTGGCCTGGCCCGCGCGCCAGGCGGCGATGAAGGCGTCTTCGTCGGTGTCCAGAGCGTCGCTATCGGCGTGCTTGTCGTTCGCGTCCATCCAGGCGAGGTTACGGCGCAGGCCCTCGGAGAAGGGGAGGCTCTGGCCGGGGTACCCGGTGTCGCGCTTGAGCTTATCCATCGTGAAGATGCTGGGCCAAGCGAAGATCTCCCGGGTCCCGCCGCTGAGCGCGGGGAGGCAGCGCGCCAGGGTTTCGGTGGGGATGTATACGGGGTCATAGGTCCCGCCCGCCACGTGCGCCACGATCTCGTGATAGCGGTTCCAGGTCATCCACTCTTCGCCCGTGATGTGATACGCCTCGCCCACGCAGGCGCCGTTCCCCATAGTGGCGATAAAGCCGCGGGCGACATCGTCCACGTGGCAGGAGGCCCACAGGCTGGTGCCATCGCCGGGGACGATTACGGGCTTGCGCTTGCGCAGCCGGTCGATGAAGGTCTCCCGTCGTCCGAAGGGGCGGGTGAGCATGGCGCCCTCCCCGTAGGAGTGCGACGGGCGCAGGATGGTGACGGGGAAGCCGTGCTTCTCGTGGGCTTCGAGGAGGAGCTTCTCGCAGAGCGCCTTGTTCTTCCCGTAGCTGCCGATGCTATGGTAGGGTTCGGTCTCGGTGGTGGGGATCTGCTCTGTAGGGCCGCTATAGACGCAGACCGTGGAGCAGAATAGATACTGCCCGCAGCGGCCGTTGAAGGCGCGCACGGCGGAGGCGGCATCGTCCGGGTGGAAGCCGACCATGTCCACCACCACATCGTAGGTCTTGTCCGCGAACGCCGCCTCGAAGGCGGCGTAGTCCTTCCGGTCGCCGTGGATGACCTCGTAGGCCAGGCCGTCCGGCAGGCG
The DNA here is from genome assembly GCA_937902745.1 of uncultured Armatimonadota bacterium. Lineage (GTDB taxonomy): Bacteria > Armatimonadota > Armatimonadia > Armatimonadales > Armatimonadaceae > CALEKU01. Next base: position 169 of record CALEKU010000061.1, on the reverse strand, counting down.
GTTCTCGCTGCGCCCGCGGTTGAAGAGGGTGACGCGGTGGCCCGCCTCCAGAAGCTGCCGCGCGGTCGCCGTAGAGATCAGGCCCGTCCCGCCGATGAAGAGCACGTGCATCATATCCGTGGTTTCACCGGGGCGATGACGGGTTCCTGCGCGGGGCCAGCCGGCGCGG
>CALEKU010000060.1 GCA_937902745.1 uncultured Armatimonadota bacterium | reverse complement strand
GGGAGCCCGCGGAGGCGGGCTTGAATCACAGAAGCCGGGACTTCAGTCCACGGCGACAACGGGGTGAGGGCGCCCCCTAAGCCGCGACAGCCACCTTACCGGTGCGCTGCTCGTAAGCATCGATATCCGCCGTGTGCTGCAGCGTCAGGCCGATATCGTCCAGCCCCTTCAACAGGCACTCCCGCCGGAACGAATCCACCTCGAACGGCGCCGTAAAGCCCCCCGGCCCCTCCACCACGCACCGCTCCAGATCCACCGTCACCCGCGCGCCCGGCTCCGCCTGTAGGCGCCCCATCAGGTCGTAGACCTGCGCCTCGGGCAGCGTCACCGGCAGGATGCCGTTCTTAAAGCAGTTGTTGTAGAAGATGTCCGCGTAGGACGGTGCGATGATCGCGCGGAACCCGTAGTCCAGCAGCGCCCACGGCGCGTGCTCCCGGCTCGACCCGCACCCGAAGTTCTTCCCCACCACCAGGATCTCCGCCCCCTGAAGCGCCGGGGCGTTCAGCTCGAACGCCAGGTTCGGCGTCACCCCGTCCGTCTGGTAGCGCCAGTCGAAGAACAGGAACTTGCCGAAGCCGGTGCGCTCAATGCGCTTCAGAAACTGCTTCGGGATGATCTGATCGGTATCCACGTTCGCCCGGTCCATCGGGGCCGCGACCGCGGTCAGTGTCGTAAACGGCTGCATATCACTTAACCTCTAACCTCTCGCTTCGTGAGCATGAACTCTTCGTACAGGGCCAGGCGCGTGAACCCTATCTTCTCGTACGCGCGCAGCGCCGGGGCATTGTCGGTGCGGACGTTCAGGCTAACGTGCTCGACCCCAGCGGCCCGCAGATTCCGGCAGAGCGCGGCGCAGGCGCGCGTGGCGAACCCCTTCCCCCGCGCTTCGGGCAGCGTCGCCACATTCCCCAGCGTCGCCACCCGCTGCCGGGGCGCATAGACATGCACCCCGGCCACGCAGCCCAGCGCCCCGGTGCGCCCGTCGCGCACCCCCACATACTGCCCTGTCCTCAGCGTTTCCAGGTCGATCCACCCCTCGGGATAGGCCGCCCGGTAGAACGCCTCCACCTCGTCCGCGTCGTCCGGCGTCAGACGCACCGTCTCGCCGCAGCCCACCGCCTCCAGCCGCTCCGGCAGCGTCAGCGCCATCTTGTAGTGGACGCCATGCGATGTCCGGCGGTACCACGGACGCAGCGCATAGGCTACCCGCGGGTTCAGGTGCGCGTACACGTACCGCGGCAGCGCCTCCGGCCCCAGCGCCGCCAGCAGGGTCCGCGTGTCCGCCTCCCGCTCCCGCTCCGTGGTCGCCAGCAGGATCGGCAGGTCCGTCGCCGTATACAGCAGCGCCATCGCCCGGAAGTGCTGCGGGGCCTCGCCTCCGCCCGCCAGTGCGTACCACGCCGTGTGCGGCCAGAAGAAGTCGTCCAGGTCGCCCAGTTCGTAGGCGTGCGCCGCCGCGCCCGCCGCCCGGTAATACGCCTCGATCGCCGCCCGATCTGTGACCCGCACGCAACAACTCACGCCGAAGACGCCCCTCCGTCCTCAGAAATCGGCTTCTCGGCGCGCAGGAGGACCCGCTGCCAGGCGAAGCGGGTCTCGCCCGTCTCCGGGTCGGTGCGGACGCGGAACGCGGCGCGGGCGCCCTCGGGGGCTTCGGCGAACATCCGCTGCACCGTCTCGGCGCACTCCCCGGTGCAGCCCGCCGTCTCCAGCCACGCCGGCAGCGCGATCTCGATGGCTCCACTCAGGTGGTCGCTGTCGGTCACGCGCAGGCCCGCCGCTTCGCACAGGGCGCGCCACTCCGAAGGGGGCAGGTTGCGCCCGTGGGACGGGTCGCGGACCTTCTCCACGGCGTTCTGCCACGCGGCGGCCTCCGGGTCGTCGTCGGGCACGGTCGTGTCGCCCAGCACAAAGACGCCCCCCGGGCGCAGCACCCGCACCACCTCGCGGACGAACGCGGCGGGGTCCGGGAAGTGGTGCGGCGCGATGCGGCTGGTGACCAGGTCGAACGCGCCGTCCGGGAACGGCTGGGACTCCGCCGGAGCCTCGACCCACTGCACATTGTCCGCCCCCGCCGCCTCCGCACGCTTCGCCGCCTGCGCCAGCATCCCCGGGGAGACGTCGGTCCCGACGACCGTGAGGACGTGGGGCGCGAACGCGAGCGCCGTGAACCCCGTGCCCGTCGCGATATCCAGCACGGCCATGTCCGTCGAGGGGTTCGCCATCTCCAGCAGGCGCCGCAGCGTCTCGTCGCTCCAGGACGCCCACCGCTCGTTGTATTGCGCCGCCTGCCGGTCGAACTGCTCGCGCGCCGAAACCGTCGCACTCATGCCTTCGCCTCCCCTGCCTCTTCTTCGATCGTCTCCGGGGCCGCGAGGAACGATGCCGCCGTCCCCCGCGGCAGGTGCAGCGCCAGGGTGTGCCCGCTGGCCTCGTCCACGTCCACGAACGGCTCCGCGTCGGCCGCCTCGGGGCCGACCGGCCCGAGCGTCCGCACCGCCACGTTGTAGAACGTCCCCCCGTGCAGTGTGACGTTCACGGAATGCACCATCAGGTCCGGGTTGACGGCTCGGAACGCCGCCGCGCAGCACGGCCACAGCGCGTGCAGGGGGCTGTCCGCGGGGTAGCGGTTGTGCAGGCGCGAGTGCATGTTCCCGCAGAGGGCCACGACCTTGCCGCCGGGACAGCGGGCCGCCCGCTGCTCCGCCAGGTTCCGCGCCATGGCCGCGTCCCGCTCCATCCACTCCGAGGACGCCGCCCCGTCGGGCAGATCGAAGCAGAGCAGTTCCCACCCCGCCGACACCGCCGCCCGGATCAGCGCCGGCGTCTCCGCGCTGCCCCGCCCGTCGAAGCCCGGCTTCGTGAAGAACTCCGGGAGCGCATCGGATTCGCCGCGGCTCCAGAGGACGAGGGGGTCCGTCAGCGGGGCGGGCAGCTCCAGAGCCAGGCCGCGGTAGCCGCGCGCGGCCAACTCCGGCAGAAGCGTCGCCAGAAGCTGCGGCACCTCGCGCGTGCCGTGCATCTCCCCGAAGAACAGCACGTCGCTGCGCTCCGCCAGAGCGAGCAGCTTCTCCCGCGCCGGGTCGGGCAGCGGGTACGGGGCGAGGTCCGGCACGCCGTCCGCCACCGCGGCCGGCTCACCGGTCCGGTCCGTCACATCCGCCAGGGAGAAGCCAACGCTGCTCATCTCGCCCTCCAGGCGCCGCGCCACTCCGCGAGGGGGTGGCGGCTCGCTTACTTCGCCACTTCCCGCACGTCCACCAGCCGCCCGGTGATGGCGGCGGCGGCGGCCATCTGCGGACTGACCAGGTGGGTGCGCCCGCCCTTGCCCTGCCGCCCCTCAAAGTTGCGGTTGCTGGTGGAGGCGCACCGCTCGCCCGGCTGCAGGATGTCGGGGTTCATGCCCAGGCACATGGAGCAGCCCGGCTCGCGCCACTCGAAGCCGGCGGACTTGAAGACCACGTCCAGCCCCTCCTCCTCCGCCTGCTGCTTCACCTGCTGTGACCCGGGGACGCACAGGGCGCGCAGCCCTGGCTTGACCTTCTTCCCCGCCAGGATGGATGCCGCCGCGCGCAGGTCCTCGATGCGCCCGTTGGTGCAGGAGCCGAGGAACACCGTGTCCAGCGGGATGTCGGAGATCTTCGTGCCCGCGGTCAGGCCCATGTACTCCAGGGCGCGCTCGCAGGCGCGGCGGTCCACCGGGTCCGCAAAGGACGCCGGGTCCGGCACCACACCGGTCACCGGCGCGACCATGCCCGGGGATGTCCCCCAGGAGACGTACGGCGCCAGATCCGAGCCGTCCACCTCGACCAGGCGGTCGTAGGTCGCGCCAGGGTCGGAGGCCAGCGCCGACCACTCGGCCACCGCCGCGTCCCAGGCGGCGCCCTGCGGCGCGTGGGGGCGCCCCTTCAGGTAGGCGAACGTCGTCTCGTCCGGGGCGATCATGCCCGCCCGCGCGCCCGCCTCAATGCTCATGTTGCACACCGTCATGCGCCCCTCCATCGAGAGGGAGCGGATAACCGAGCCGGTGTACTCCACCACGTAGCCTGTCGCGCCGTCGGTGCCAATCTGGCCGATAATGCCCAGAATCACATCCTTGGCGGTGACACCCGGCCCGAGCTGCCCGTTCACCCGAATCTCCATCGTCTTCGGGAGCGACTGGGGCAGGCACTGGGTCGCCAGAACGTGCTCCACCTCGGACGTACCGATGCCGAAGGCCAGCGCGCCAAACGCCCCGTGGGTGGAGGTGTGCGAGTCACCGCAGACGATGGTCATGCCCGGCTGGGTCAGGCCCAGCTCCGGCCCGATGACGTGCACGATACCCTGGCGCGGCGAGTTCAGGTCATAGAGCGTCACCCCGAACTCCCGGCAGTTGCGCGCCAGCGTCTCCATCTGCAGCCGCGAGATGTCGTCGGCGATAGGCAGGGAGCGGTCCGTGGTGGGGACGTTGTGGTCCATCGTAGCGACCGTGCGCTCCGGGCGGCGGACCCGGCGCCCGCTCAGGCGCAGCCCCTCGAACGCCTGCGGGCTGGTGACCTCATGGACCAGATGCAGGTCGATGTAGAGCAGCGCCGGCTGCCCCGGCTCCTCGCGCACCACATGCGCGTCCCAGATCTTCTCGAAAAGCGTCTTCGGCATCCTACTCTCCTGTCGGCAAACTACAAGGCGGTCCAAGAGCGAGTCGTGGCACGCCCTCCGTCCCTGTTCAGGATTATAGGGGCGGCCGCTCCCCTCGTCCAACATATTCTTCTGATACAAACGATAGGCGATACCTATGGGTAGAGGACAGGCCAGGGCGCCAGCCAATAACCCGACAAATATACACGCACGTAACCATTAAAACAGGTCTATCCCGGGGTAACCAGGGGGATAATCGTGACCGAAAATGTAGGATTAGGGCCCATCCTACGGTACAACACAGCCCAATATGTGTCAAAGGTGTACATTCTCGTGTCAAACAATGTTAGTCTCTCACGTGCCCTGGTAAACAGCACGGCAACGGCAACGGCCGCCTTGCTGCTGTCCGGCACGTTCTGCGCGCCCCCCGCACGCGCGCAGAACGCCGCGGTTACGGTGACCGTGGACGTCGCCGCGAACCGCCGCCCCATCTCGCCGCTGATCTACGGTCAGAACTACGCCGAAGGCAATCTGTCCGATCTGAACGCCCCGATCCACCGCATCGGCGGCAACAACCTGACGCGCTATAACTGGCAACTGAACGCCGACAACCGCGGCAACGACTGGTACTTCCAGAGCATCGCGGACGCCAGCAGCGCGCCTGGCGCGCGCATCGACAGCTTTATTCAGACCAACCGCACCGCCGGCGCCGAGAGCATGGTAACGGTGCCGATCATCGGCTGGGTCGCCAAAGTCAACGCCGATCGCAGCAAGCGCTGGTCCTATTCCATCGCGAAGTACGGCGCCCAGCAGGACGCGGACTGGAGTTGGGCGCCCGACGCCGGCAACGGCGTGCGCGCCAACGGCTCGCTCATCACCAATAACGACCCCAACGACGCCAGCATCCCCGTCACGCCCGCCTTTATGAAGCCCTGGATCCAGCAGATCGTGGGCAAGTTCGGGCAGGCCAGCGCGGGCGGCGCCCGCTACTACATCCTGGACAACGAGTACTCCATCTGGCACTCCACGCACCGGGATGTCCAGCCCACCGGCGCCCGCATGGGCGAAGTCTTCGCCAGGATGCGCGACTACGCCGCGATGATCAAGAGTGTGGACCCCACCGCGCAGATCGTCGGCCCCGAGGAGTGGGGCTGGAGCGGCTACTTCTACAGCGGCTATGACCTCCAGGTAGCCAACTGGAGCAACCCGCCCGACCGCGCTGCGAACGGTGGCATGGAGTACGTCCCCTGGCTCCTGAAGCAGCTTCGCAACGAGGAGCTAACGAAGGGTGTGCGCCTGCTGGATGTCTTCTCGCTCCACATCTACCCACAGGGCGGCGAGTTCAGCGACGACGTCTCCACTGCCATGCAGCGGCTGCGCAACCGCTCGACGCGCTCGCTATGGGACCCGAACTATGTGGACGAGACGTGGATCAACGACCGGGTGCGGCTGATCCCCCGCATGAAGGAGTGGGTCAATACCTACTATCCCGGCCTCAAGACCGCCATCACCGAGTACAACTGGGGCGCTGACGGGCACATCAACGGAGCCACCACGCAGGCGGACATCCTCGGCATCTTCGGGCGCGAGGGGCTGGACATCGCCACCCGGTGGGTCGCGCCGGACCCGTCCACCCCGACCTACAAGGCGTTCAAGATGTACCGCAACTACGATGGCGCCAGGGGCACCTTCGGAGACGTCTCGGTGGCAGCAAACTCCAACGGCAACCCGGACAACCTGTCCGTGTTCGCCTCCGAGGACACCAAGAGCGGCGCGGTCAAGGTGATGGTGATCGCCAAGGCGCTGTCGGGGAGCACACCGGTGACCCTGAACCTGGCCAACTACACGCCCGGCGCCACCGCGCAGGTGTGGCAGCTTACCAGCGCGAACGCCATCCGGCGCCTGTCGGACGTGGCCGTGTCGAGCAAGAAGATCAGCCTGAGCGCGCCGGCGCAGTCGGTGACCCTGGTCGTTGTGCCGAAGGGCAGCAGCACCCCGCCGCCCGCGACCGTGGCAGCGCCGACGTTCAGCCCGGCGGGGGGTACGTACACCAGCGCGCAGACGGTGACCATCAGCAGCGCCACCAGCGGGGCCAGCATCCGCTACACCACCAACGGCACCAACCCCACCAGCACCACCGGCACCGTCTACAGCGGCCCGGTCAGCGTGGGCAGCACGACGACGCTGAAGGCCGTCGCCTACAAGAGCGGCATGACCACCAGCGCCGTTTCCACCGCGACCTACACCATCAATATCCCGACCGGCCCTTCGGGGACGGGCACCGGGCTGCGCGGACAGTACTTCAACAACCTGTCGCTCTCGGGGACGCCGGTCCTGACCCGGCGGGACACGCGCGTGAACTTCGGGTGGGGGATGAACGCCCCAAACGCGAAGGTCCCGGCGGACAACTTCTCGGCGCGCTGGGAGGGGCAGGTGGAGGCGCCCAAGGCGGGGGCTTACACCTTCTACACCCGCTCGGATGACGGCGTGCGCCTCTGGGTAAACGGCCAGCTGCTCATCGACAACTGGACCAACCATTCGGCCACCGACGACACCAGTTCGACCACTATCACGCTCGCCGCGGGCCAGAAGGTCTCCCTCCGGATGGAGTACTTCGACAGTGGGTACGACGCTGAGGCGCGGCTGTACTGGTCCTACCCGGGCCGGAGCAAGCAGGTAATCCCGCAGGCCTATCTGTACCCGGCCCCGTAACCCCGGCAGCAGAATCCAGAGCGAAGGAGCGCACACAAGCAGCGCGGGCGCGGCGAAACATCGTCGCGCCCGCGCTGCTTTTTCGCTCCGCCGCGGCGCCCCGGCCGTATACTGGTGGGGAACAGGGGGTGCTGCGCGTGTCCGAAACGCCACTTTTCGACTTCAAAGAGTTTCCCGTCCTGGAGACGGAGCGGCTGGTCCTCCGGGAGATCGTGCTGGCGGACGCCGACGCCCTGATGCGCATCCGCGGCGACTATGCCGTGACGCGCCTGAACATCGGAGCGGCGTACATCAGTGTAGAGCAGGCCCGCTCGCTCGTGCGGCGCATGGCGCAGCTCTACCAGGTGCGCAAGGAGCTGCGCTGGGGCATCACCCTCAAAGAGCAGGGCGGGGCGACAGGCAGCACGGACGCCCCGGTAGTGGGCATGGTCGGCTTCAACTACTGGGACCGCCGCGACCGCCGGGGCAGCGTTGGCTTCGACCTGGCGCGGGCGTACTGGGGACGGGGCATCATGCGCGAAGCGTTGCGCGAGGCGGTGCTGCCGTTCGGGTTCGCGCGCATGGGCCTCAACCGGATCGAAGCAGAGACCAGCACCGAAAACGCCGCCTCCATCCGCCTGCTGGAGGCGCTGGGCTTCGCGCGCGAGGGCTGCAAGCGCGAGCAGTACTTCGACGAAGACGCCTTCCACGACCTGCTGCTCTTCAGCCTGCTCCGGCGCGACCCGGCCGCCGAATCCCTCTTTACCCCGCCGCCGCCGCCGGCTTGACGCCGGGGAGCAGCGACTCCAGGTACGCCCGCGTCGCTTGCGCCGCCTCGCCTCCGACCTTCGCGTGGGCCAGCAGCGGGATGCCGTGCGGGCCGGGCGTGTGCAGCGCTTCCGGGAACGCCGCGAGAACCGCGCGCACCACCTCGGTGCGCCCCAGCATGGCCGCGGTGAAGAGGTCCAGCCGCGCCCCCTTTTCCAGCAGGTAGCGCGCGATGTCAGCGTGCCCGGTGTGCGCCGCGCCCCCGAGCGCGGACTCGAAGTCGCCCCCGCCCCAATCCCACACGGCGTTCACGAGACGCGGCTGCTCCGCGAGCATCGCCTTCACCTTCTCCAGATCGCCGTGGGCCGCCATCACGAACGCCTTCACCTGCTCGCCCGCGAGCGCGGGCCCCCGTTCCGGCCGCCTGGCCGGGGACGTTTGCTCCTCTTCCATGGCGCCTGCCGCCGGCAGAGCCGGCGCCGCCGTTCCCAGCGCCGCCGCAACGGCGGCCGGCGCAGCCACACTCGTCCCCAGGAATGCGCGTCGGTTCATCAGAGCGGACTTCCCCTTCCGTTTGGGTATGCTCACACCATAACAGAAGTCACGCCGAAACGCGGCGGGGCTTCACCGGAACCCCGAAAAATAAAAGAAGGGACGGCCGCCGATGGACCTGGCGATCCAGTTGATGATGGGGGCGAGCCTGGCCGCCTGCGCTGGGCTGCGGGCGTGGCTCCCGCTGCTGTGCGTCGGCCTGCTGGCGCGCACCGGCTACGTCTCGCTCGGCGAAAGCTTCGCCTTCCTCGCCCGCACCGACCTGCTCATCGCTCTGGGCATCGCCACGGCGCTGGAGGTGCTGGGCGACAAGATTGTGGCGATCGACAACGTCCTGGATGCCCTCGGCACCGTCGCGCGACCAATCGCAGGGACGCTGCTCGCAGCCTCAGTGGTCACCCAGGCCGACCCCGTGTACGCCACCGTTCTCGGCCTCGTGGTCGGCGGCGGCACCGCGTTCACCATCCACGCCGGCAAGGCCGCGGTGCGCGCCAAGACCACGGCCGCGGCGCCGCTGCACGGGGGCACCGGCAACCTCGCCCTGTCGCTCGGGGAGGACGTCGTCTCCGCAGGCGGCATCGGCCTTGCGCTGTGGCTCCCGGTCCTCGCCTTCGTCCTCGCGCTCGCCGCCCTGCTGGTGTGCATCCTGCTGGTGCGCGCCGCCCTGCACCACGGCCGCCGCCTCGTGGAACTCCTGCGCCCCCGCCCTCGCCCGGAGAAGGCGGCGTAACCGCAGCAGCGCAGAGATTCCCGAGCAGAAGAGCCTACCGCGCCGCCCCCGCCGGCTCTGCCTGCTTCGCATCCGCGAGGGCATCCAGGAACGCCCGCAGGCGACGTATCTCCTCCGTCCCACGCAGGCGGCTCAGATCCAGATGGGGCAGCTGCTTTTCGAACGCGGCTTCGACTAAATCCGTTAACAGATAGTCGCGGCCTGCTGCGGTATGCCTGCCCCCCACGCTGTCATCCAGCATCCATTCCAACCCCTCATAGGGATGGCTGTGCAGAACCGCACTCTCTTCTTCCGTCGGCGCCCGGCCGGTAAGCGCCCTTACCAGCACAGGTTCCTCTGCAATAAGGCGCTCGATCTCGGGAGCGATGGTAATGACTTCAAACGCGTTCGGGTCCGCATAGGCGCCCAAGGACTGTTTCAGAAATCGCTCCTGCTCCCGAACCGCGGCAGCCAGCGCGGCAGAATCCGGAGCCCCTATCTTCCGACTCTCTTCGTCCAGTCCGACTACCAGCGCCACCGGTCCCTGACGGATGACCAGGAGCGATCGTGCGAGCGACTCGGCACTCGACCACCCGCCTGCCTGTACGATGGCGACCTCGTGCCCTGCTTTTTCGAGCGCACTCAGTTCTGGCCTCAGGAGGGCCTTCAACAGGAAGACATGACGCCTTCGTTCTGTGACGATACGGATATTCATGATGACCACTTCGCGTTTCAATCTACCAGCAGGCTGAAGTCGGGGATCGCCTCCTGCACCAGGTAACTGACCTTCCGCCGCAGACCCTGACGTAACGTATCGGGCACGGCTAACGCCCGCCGCGCTTTACCGGAAGCCATTCGGCGCCGCCTGCGCCATGCCTGGAGGTTTCTCTCCAACAGATGCTCCAGTTCCGCCCCCTCCCAGAGCAATACGTTCTGGGGAGTTGCCATACGCGTCAAGGACTTCGCCGGCGGCGTGAAGCCTCGTCGGGAGAAAACCATCCCAATAACGAAGCTCGGCCGCCGCTGCAACTGCGCCCGCAGTTTCGCGATGGGTTCGAAGTTCGCGGGTTCATTCCTATCTTTCGCCTCCACCAGGCAGTACAAGCCGTCCAGGAAAACCGCGCCGTCTATCTGCTCCAGTTCCAGTCCTTCATGCCGGACGCTGAACGGCCACTCCACCCGCGCCCCTTCCAACTCAAACGCCCGCAGAATCAGGTATTCGAACGCCTTCCCTTCTTCCCACTCCGGCTCCAGGCCTCCCACTCGAAGACGCTGCCAGAACGCGTACAGGTCGGCGGGGGTTTTAAGCCGCCGAATGGCTGCGATACCTTCTTCGCGTGTCATGCTGGCTGAATTGTACCGGAAATAGGTAGGGGTGCAGGAGTGTCCGCCCGAAGGACACTTCTACATCCCCTCGGCCCGGCGAAAAACCTCTTGCGCGCTGACACTTACAGTGTATAATGTCACCATTGAGTACTGAATTTAAGGCGATTCTGGGCGGATTGCGCGCCTGGTCGGGGACGGCGACGGAGCTGGCGGAGAGGGTCACCGGCCTTCTTGAGCCCTTCGGCCTCGCTGCGGAGCCGGTGCCGAGCGAGCGCCTGGTGCGCTACTACGTCACCGAAGGCGTCCTGTCCCGCCCCATGAAAGAAGGGCGCGAAGCGAAGTTCGGCTTCCGGCAGATCCTCGAATTCCTGGCGGCACGCGTCCTCCTCGCCGACGGCTGGACGCTGAACCGCATCCGGGACTTCAACGTGGCGGCTGATGAGGCCCTGCTGGTCTCCCTGCTGCCGCAGATCCCGCCGTCCGAGGAGGTGCAGCAGGCGCCGCCGCTGCTCGCGCCCGCTGCCGCCCCGGCGCCCGCCCCCGAGGCGGCGGAAACAACGGCGCAGCGCCTGCTCCGGAAGTTCCGGTTTCAGGCGGAAGAGAGCCGCAGCAGCAGCGCGCCGCCGCCGCCGGGCGGGGCCGCTAAGAAGCGGGCGCGCGAGGCGCCGGAAACGGCGAAGAGTGCGCCGGTACAGAGCGTGGCGCTGGAGCAGGTGCGCCAGCGGGCGCAGCAGCGCCGGAAAGGAGAGGAGAACACACGGGAGGTCCGGAGCGCCCTGCGCCGCCTGGGTGTGGACGCGGACTTCCCGGAGCGGACGGGCAGCGAGGTGCGCTGGACCATCGCGCCGTGGTGCGACGCCCGCATCACCCCGGACACCCTGCTGCCGGCCTACGAAGCCGCGGTCCGGGACGCGGGGGGAGACGCCGCGCGCGGCGCGGAGCAGCTAATCGAGGACGCGGCGCGGGTGTTTCGCGCCGCGCTCGAAGAAGAGATCCGGCGCCTGGGCAAGTCCCGGCCGGAACGATAACGTCGCGGATGCCGCTTCAATGTTTCTGTTGCGACGATCGCAAGAAAGGACACTAGGTGATTCGCCATGTGGTGGAAAGATGCGGAAGAAACAGGAGACACGTCGGCGGGGGGCGGCAGTGCTGCTACGTCCTCGCCGTCGCTGCCCACAGTCATTGTGACGGCCGAGCGGCCAGCGATCGCGCAGGAGGGCGACAGCGTCACGGTGCTGGTGCGCGTCCAGGCGCCCGCCG
>CALEKU010000059.1 GCA_937902745.1 uncultured Armatimonadota bacterium | reverse complement strand
GGGGTACTGGCCCCCCTCCCCTCCCCCCATTAATGGGGGGAGGGGTGCCCGAGGGACGAGGGCGGGGAGGGGGGCCACCCGATGCCGCCTCCTGCGCCTGCCGCCACGCGCTGTAGTTGCCGTCCGCCAGGGACAGCTTCCCGCCGCCCTCCAGGGCGAGCGTGCGGTTCGTCACGGCGTCCAGCAGGGCGCGGTCGTGGGAGACCACCAGCAGCGTGCCGTCGTAGCGGTTCAACGCTTCTGTCAGCGCGTCACAGGAGTAGACATCCAGATGGTTCGTCGGCTCGTCCAGAATCAGCAGGTTGGCAGGCGACAGGACCATCAGCGACATCGCCAGCTTCGCCCGCTCGCCGCCGGACAGACCGGACACCGGCTTGAAGACATCCTCGCCGGTAAACAGGAACTTCGCCAGGTGCGCCCGCGCCTGCCCGATGTCCATGTTGGCCCGCTCGTAGAAGTTCTCCAGCACCGACAGTTCCGGGTCGAAGTCGTCCGCCTCCTGCTTGTGGTGCGCCACCGTGACCCCGTGGCCCACGCGCAGATACCCGGCGTCCAGCGACTCCTCCCCCAGGATCATCTCGATCAGTGTGGTCTTGCCCACACCGTTCGGCCCGACCACCCCCACCCGGTCCCCGCGCTCGATCACGAACTCGGCGTTGTTCAGAAGGACCTTGTCGCCGTAGCGCTTGCTCGCGCGCTCGCAGACCACCACCTCGCGGCCCGACCGGCCGGACGAGCGGATGCCTGCCTTCATCTTGCCCGGCTCCTCGCTCGGGCGCTCCAGCCGCTCCAGGCGCGCAAGTTGCTTGGCACGGCCCAGAGCGTTCTTGCTGTTCTGGCCCGCCTTGTTGCGGCGGATGTACTCCTCGACCTTAGCAATCTCTTCTTGCTGCCGGGCGTACTCCTCCGCCTGACGGGCACGGGCGGCGGCGCGCTGCTCGCGATAGGCGTCGTAACCGCCCGCGTAGTGGGTCAGGGTAGCGCCCGTGCCGGTGCGCTGCTCCTCCACCTCCCAAATAGTGCGGGCAACGCTGGCGAGCAGGCGCCGGTCGTGCGAGACCACGAGTACCGCGCCGGGGTAGCGCAGGAGAAACCCTTCCAGCCACTCTACCGCGCGGATGTCCAGGTGGTTCGTCGGCTCGTCGAGGGCCAGGACATCCGGCGAGGACGCCAGGAGCTTCGCCATGGAAAGGCGCGTCTTCTCGCCACCGGAGAGGACATTTACCGGCTTGTCGAGGTCGGCCTCGGAGAAACCCATCGCGCTCAGGGCGCCGAAGAGGTGATCGCGGGCGGCGTCCCCCCCCATGAAGTCGAAGCGGTCACGCGCGGCGCCATACGCCTCCAGGGCGTCGGGGTCGTCGGGCCGTGCCGCGAGGGTCTGCTCCGCTTCGCGCAGTTCGGCCTCGGCGTCGGTCAGGGAGGCAAGGGCCGTCTCCGCCTCCTCGCGCACAGTGCGATCCTCGCCGAGCTGGGCAATCTGTGACAGGTAGCCGATGCGGACGCCGCGCGCCACGGAGACGCTGCCGGTGTCCGGCTCTTCGAGGCCGATGAGGAGCTTGAGCAGGGTAGTCTTGCCGCCCCCGTTCTTGCCGACGATACCGACCTTCTCGCCCCGCGCCACGCGCAGGTTGACCCCGACGAGCACGGTCTCGGCGCCGTACCCCTTGCCCAGATTGCTGGCCGTTAGCAGACTCATACGCCCCAGATTGTATAGGCCGGGCAGGGGGGTGTCAAACCACCTCCAAGAGCAGCGGCCCGGACATGAGCCATGTCCGGGCCGCTGCTATCGATGTGGCCTTGCTGGGGCCTATAGGTGGCCTACTCGAACGGGCGGCCGCCCTGAGTGCCGATCAGCAGGGTGATGCCGTTCGCGCCAGCGCCAGCCGGGTATTCGGCGACCGCGAGCCGTGCCCAGCCGTTGTGGTTGGGATACTGCTCGTTGCCCACCGTCACCGTGGAAGCGCCGAGCGCCTCGAACGTGTGCTTGGCGGTGCCATACTTGCCCTGCTGCCAGACCCGGACCTCCTTCTTGTGGACCTGGATCTTGGCGTCCGTGCGGCCGTCGTCCGACAGGATCGGGACCACCCGCCGAACCGGACCGGTGTAGCCGGGCAGGACGGTGGTGACCTTGATGTCGTTCGGCGTCAACTCGAACTGCTCCTCGACAGCGGTCACGCCGCCGCCCAGGACGCCCTCGTAGCGGACCGTGAAGGTGACCCGGTTCGTGGTCTGCTCGCCCGGAATCACGGTGACGTTCTGGACCTCGCTCGCGGTGAGCGCGCCCAGGTACTTCCACGCACCATTGTCGTCCTTCCAGGCCACGCCGATACCGGTCGTGGGCGGGACGGGGCTACCCGCGGGCACCACGTAGGACGGCGAGGACAGCAGGCTGTCGCTCGGGCCGAGCTGCGGGGAGTGCCCGGCGAAGTGCACGCGGATGAGGCCGGTGGCGTCGTATTTGTGATCGCCGTTGGTCTCCACCTCGACGTACGTGCCGCCAGCGTTCGCCACGACCTTGTGCAGATCCTGCAGGTCCAGCACATAGCCGCCCATGTCTGCGGGCGCCGGCTTCTCCGCCACGTGCTCCGTGGTAGCGGCGTGCTCGTAGGCGATCGCCAGCATGGACATCGGCAGGAGGTTGTACTGCGAGTGCGCCGAGTACGTCTCGTAGCCGTGGTTCTGCGACGGGTCGACCCAGTTCTTGACGATCTGCATCTCGCCGCTGGGGCGCACCCAGCGCTTCATCGAGGCCAGAGCCAGGCGGGCCGCCCGCTTGTAGAACGCCGCCAGGTCGGTGTCACCCGCAGCCAGCGCCCGTGCGGCGAAGACTTCGTAGGTGACGCACTGCTCGGCCTCGTTCCACTGGTGGTGCGCCGAGCGGCCGCCCGCCGGCAGTTCGCCCATGGGCGACTGCAGGAACAGGCTGGTGATCGCACCGCGCCGCAGCACCTCCGTCAGCTCCTCCGCGTACGGCCCCGTGTAGCCGCGCCCGATGAGGTCGCCGACCCAGAGGCGGGGGAAGTGGTCGTAGGCCGTCGGCCCTTCGGTGTACAGGCCGTACTTCGAGTCGAAGTGGGCGCCCTGGCCCGCGAAGCTCGCCTCGGCGTACTGGTGCGAGGCATCGCGGATGCCCAGGCTCTGGAACAGCGCCTCGCCCGACGCCGCGACGACGTTCCAGTTGTTCACCCCGGGCGCGTACCGGTAGATGATGAACGGCTCAAAGAACCAGATGTCGTACTCCCAGGCAGCGGCGCGCTCCGCGGGGACGTACGGCTTGAGCAGGCGGATGGCATGGGCGATCATCGGCGCGAAGAAGTCTTCGTGGCCGTTCGCCGCCCGGCGCTGCGAGAGCGTGCGCGCGGACCAGTCCAGCGCCAGCGCCGCCGTCTCGATGAGGTCGGCGCGGCCGGCGTAGGCCACGAGCGTCGCCGCTGCGTGGGCGTAGGCAGGCGTGCTGTACTGGAACTCGCGGTTCAGGTACGGGTCGATGATCGCGCCGGTCTCGGGGTTCTGCAGCCCCTTCCAGAAGTCCACCTCGCCCGCGATAAGCGTCAGGTAGTCCGACCGCTTCAGATTGGTCTTCTTGAAGGACCCCCAGTTCTGGTTGGCCACCCGGGCGCGGTGCCCGGCGAGCAGCGGGGCGGTCGGGTCTTCCCAGGTCGAGACGGGGCCCCACTTGCTCACCGGGGGCGCCACGGTCACGGTGACGCGCGGGGATTCGGGAGCGGAGGCAGGCTCCAGGACCAGGGCGTTCACCACCCAGTTGATCTGCGTCGCGTCAAACGTGATGTCGAGCGTACTGCTCCCCTCAGGGACGATCAGGGTCACAGTCAGCGTGGTGAACTCGGCCACCCGCGGATGCAGGACCGGCAGGGGGGCATCCGCCTCCACGCCCGGCACCTGGACGCGAGTATAGTGGTCACCGAACGTTAGGTCACCCGAAACGATCGAGAGCCGATAGCGGCCCGGCGTCAGGTTCCCGATGCGGAACTTGCGCGCAGCGACGCCGTTAAAAAAGATAAAATCGCGCTCCGGTGCCATGGTGCCGCCCCGGTCGCGCGACGCAAGCCCTGCGTTGTCCACCCATCCCCAGCCGCGCGCGGCCGTGTAGGTGTGTGTGGTCAATACCCTCTCGTATCCAGGTGCTGGAGCGGGTGTGGTCCCTCCAAAGTCCAGCCGCAGAGTCCCCGGCGCCCCCTGCAGAGCGGTAAGACCACCCGCCGCGCGCGCCGGTAGAGCAGGCAGCGCACTCGCTACCATAGCTCCTAGCATCCCCGCCAGTACTGTGCGTCGTCCCGTTTTCATGAGCTCGTCTCTACTTCATCTCGTTGGATTAGAGCCTCCTATACACTTGCGACCCACCGCCTGCCTGGTCGCCTGGCATCAAGGCTCCCTGCTTTGATTGGCAGGATTTCGTCAGGCCTTTAGTGGACTAAGCACACTTACCGCGCCTGTTTTCATAAACACGCAATTTTGCAGGTAAAGAACCGGCTCAGGTTATAATAATAGCAAAGCCACCACACCGAGGACGCTGATGTTGCACGCCGGAGGTGCGCGATGCCGCTGGACCACTACGGGGTCGTTGCCGGGACGTTCGCCCGCTTTGACCGGGATGACCCGGCACAGTACGGAAACTTTTACCACGGGCAGATATTTGTAAACGCACCGCCTCCGGGGGGTGGCGCAGTGGTCACCTACCGCTGCGCCGTGGACGTCAAGATGCCCGATGGCATCGTCGAGTATGTGAAGGTTTCGATCCCCCGGCGTGACATCTCCCGGATTCTGCATCAGGCGAGCGGCTACCATGATCTCGCCCGTCTGCCCGACTCCGGGGCGGTGGACTATGTGCGCAGTCCCTACATCCGGCGGCCGCTCGGCTGTGCTTCCCTGCTGTACGGGCTCCTGAAGGTGCTGACCGGAAAGACCTACCGCGTGTGGACGCAGAACGCCGGCGGCAGCGTCCTCGCCGACCTGGAATCCATCCTTATAAATGTCCACCGTATCTACGTGTTCGGCGAACGGTTCTACAACGCCAACGGAAACGAGCACGGCATGCACGACGTCCACATGAATCAGGGCGACCCGATGCCCGCTCAGGGCGACCCCGACTACGCCCAAAAGCTGGGCTGGTACCACAACAGCGGCATCTGGCAGGACGGCGGCGTGATCGTGGAGCACGACGACCGGACGGTGGAGGGCTTCTTCCTCAAGTTCCTGACGCAGAGTCTGCACACAGACGACCACGGGCACCCGAAGTAATCCCCCCTTACCGCCTCCGGCAAGTTCCCCAAGGAGCACACATCCATGGAAAAGCCCGTGGCATCCTCCACCGGGGATGCCACGGGCTTTTCCTGAGCAGGAAGAGCGAAGCGTAGACTAGACTTCGCCGGTCGGCTGAGGGTTCGTTTTTATCTCCACTGGGGGCGTCATTCCCGCCGCAATCCCCTGGAGCCACTGCACGGCCTTCTCGATGGCCATCAACTCGTGGACGTCCTCCACCGCGAACACGATCACGGTCGGTCGGCGAACCGTCACGCGCATCCCGGCCTCCGGGCTCGCGGCGCGTACTGCCTCCTCCCAGCGTGCTTCCTCGCTCTGAGGGATCACGTCCACTACCAACGCAAAATCAAAATGATCCTTGTCGTCCATCGCCCCGTCCTTTCGCCTTACCTGCCCACTACGGCGCGCCGCCACACTGCCCGTATCTGCGTATTCGTTCGCGACCGGCCGTCTGCTCTCCTGCCCGGAAACCAGGACGTAGCGGGCAGGGCTCTTGTAGCGGCCGCGAGTAGCCTAAAATACGGGTGTGCGAAAGGATATAATGGCATCATGCGGATTACGATGAAGAGCTCTCGCCTGCTCCCGGGGGCGCTTGCCGCCACCGCGGCCCTGCTGCTCCCGACTACCCTACTGTCCCGGCAGACGCAGGCAGGGGTCGAAGTCCCCGCTGCCGCCGCCAAGAAGCCCGCCAAGCCCGCCGCCGCTGCGCCGGTGAAGGTAGAGGATCCGGTGGCCGAGGCAGACCAGTCCGCCGCCGCAGCGAAGCTGCTGGGGAAAACATTCGACTCGCTGCCCGTCACAAGTGAGAACGGAGAAACGCTCGACCTGGCGAAGGAGAAGGGCTGGAAGGTGCTGTACTTCTGGTCGCCGTACTGCCCCTGCGTCCGCACTTGCCAGAGCCTGAGCCTCTTCCCGGTGTACAAGACGTACCAGCAGCAGAAGGCGCCGGTGTCCTTTTATGCCGTCGCCTCGAACGCAGGCAACCTGAAGGTGCTCAAGCGCCCCGGCGTCCCGAATCGGGTCGCGCTGAACGTCCCGGGCGGCCTCGGCCAGTCCCCGCCCTACCCCATCGTCCTCGATGTCCAGCATAAGTTGGCGGACCTGCTGGCGGCGAAGACCACCCCGCAGACGTATGTCTTCGACCCGGAGAACCGCCTGGTGTTCGTGGGCAACCCGGACGACTCCGAGGAGATCCGGGTGCGCACGGGTCGCGGCGATGAGATGACGAAGAACTACCTGGCGGACGTCCTGCGCGACGCCCTGGCGAACAAGAAGATCTCCCGCCCGCTCACCCCCGCGCTCGGCTGCGACATTGATCGCTCGGACGTCGAGTCCGTCGCCCAGAACCCCAAGTAGTTGCCGCGGGCCGGGTGTTTACCGTTGCAGTCCGCGCCGTGGACTGAAGTCCCGGCTTCTGTGATTCAAGCCCGCCTCCGCGGGCTCC
>CALEKU010000058.1 GCA_937902745.1 uncultured Armatimonadota bacterium | reverse complement strand
GCGCCCGCGCCGCCTCCACCAGACCCGGGGCGCTGCTATCCCCTGTCGCCTCCGCCGCACCGACCATGCGCAGGCGGAGACGCGCCGCACGCCGCTGTGCCTCGCACGCCAGCACCTCGTAGTGAAGGCGCCCCATCTCCTCGTGGAGCAGGTCGGCCAGGCGCTTGCGAGGCCAGTTCAGATAAAAGCCGGTCAGGAACCAGTAGCCGAAGGACGCGAACAGGAGCCCCGTCAGGAAGGTCCATCCCAGTCCCCAGACAGCCAGCGTGAGGACCAGAGCGCCCGCGGCCAGGTAACGGCGCACGCCCCCCAGGTTTCGCCGCTCTCGCCCCGCCGCCACTTCGAGCGCGAGCCGCGCCCGGTAGGGCCTGGGCCGCAGGAGGGAGAGCGCCCCCGGTGCGTTGCCGTCGGTCCGTACACGCGCCCGCCGGCGCCCCGCACCGAGCGGCGGTATCGCGGACCGCGGCGCCGCTGCTGCCCGGTGCGGTGCCTCCCGCGCCCACCGCCCCACCTCCGGCACCGGGGCAATGGAGGGCGCCGCCGGAGACAGGCGCGGCCCCGGCTCCCGGCAGGCCGCCTCCAACGCGTCCAGCGCCTCGCGCAGATCCTCGTCCCCCGACGCCGCCAGGGCACGCACCGTCGCGAACGCCGGGGATGTGTCCGGCGCGACGAAGTCGGCGCGAGTGAATACAAGCGACTCTCCGTCCGAAAAGCGATCCAGTAGTGCCGGCTCCCGCGCCAGCGCGAGCAGCGCGGTCCTCAGGCTGGCGCAGGCGAACCGGTCCAGGCCAACACCGAAGTGCTCAGGACGGCGGCCGGGGTGCTGGTAGTTCGGATGCCCCACCTCCGCCGCGTGCGCCCCACCACTCCACTCGGGGGCGAAGAATCCGTCGTAATCCACCAGGGTAACGGAACGGCCGTCGTCCGCCACGAACATATTGTCGTGCTGCCAGTCCCCATGCGCCACGCCGAAGTCCTCCAGGCGCAGCAGCAGACGGTCAAGACTGGCGGCGAGCCGACGCAGAGCCTCCGGTCGGTGACGGTTCCGCTCAACGAACGCCAGAAGCGGTTCCCCCTCCACCCAGGGCATCGCGACAGCGCTGTACCAGCGCCCCCCCACCAGCACCCCCTTCTCCAGGCAGCGGACCGGCACCAGCGCTGGGGTCAGCGCCTCGGCGTAGCCCGCGACGCCCTGCCAGTGCAGGAAGCGCTCGGCGATCTGGTCCGGCGAGGTAAAGCAGCGCAGCGCCCACGACGTGCCATCCGGCATTTCCAGGCGGAAGACCACAGCAAACCGGCCCGAGTACGCCAGGGGCAGCCCGCCACGGCCCGTCGCCACACGCGCCTGGCTCAGCTCCTGGTCCCCAATGTGCGTGGCGGGGTTCTGCAGCGCCTCCTGGTAGGCGACGGCGTCCGGCCAGTCGCCGCGGCGGCGCGGCGGAATCAGGGGGTTCTGCTCGTGTTCGTGCGCATACAGAGAAGAGGACATAGCGGCAGTCGCTCCCTAGGGCGACGCGGCGGGCGGGTTGGACGACTCCGGGAGGCCCAGCAGGTAGCGCCAGTAGGCGCTCCAGGAGGTTTCCGGGAACAGGTTACGCTCCCGCACCAGGCGGTCGCGCTCCCGCTCAAACTCTCGCATCTCCTGTTCCAGCCGGTTGACGTCGTTTGGAACGGAGTTCGCGGGCAGCGGCTGCGCCCGCCGGTACTCTGCGGCTGCCTCCAGGCGCAGTTCGTCCACCCACTTCTGCAGAGCGTCCATCACGTGCGATGGGACGCCGGGTACACTCAGGCGGCCGTGCAGGTGGTACACCGTGTCGATGCCCGCGGACTTCAGTTCGCGCAGCGTCGCTGCGCTGGTGCCAGGGACGCGAAGCACTGCGTTGATCGGGGTATTCCGCAGCTTTTCGTCGATGTAATCATTCAGACTGCGCACCCCCGGCAGGGTGGCCACCGTGCCCATTGCCCGCCGCCGCTCGGCGATGCGCGCCCGGCGGTTCTCCACCTGCTGCTCCATCTTCAGGATCTCGGCGTTCAACTCGTCCAGTACCTTCTTGCGCGGCCACGCCTGGTAGCCAAAGCCTGCAAAGTTGAAGACCCAGAAGAACAGATAGAACGGGAAGACGTTCTCACCGCTGAGGCTCGCGGCGACAATGACCGCCAGGCAGGCTGCCGTGATCGCCAGGCCGAGCCGCGCCCGGGTCCTAGCCGTCCGCTCCTGGTCCAGCAGGTCCGGGTGCTGCAGCCGGGCCAGATACGCGAAGTTCCCGGCGGCCTGCTGGGATAGCCCCTGCCCGGCGGGCGCCCGGCGGGCCGCTGAGGGCGCCGCGACGCCCCCCACCGTACCCGCTGTCCCCAGCGTCCCCACGGGGTGGGCGTCCATCCACCACTTCGCCCGGCTCGCCAGCGACGGGGCGGACGGGGCCGTCCCGGCTCCGCTGTGCCCACCATCAAAGCTCTGCGGGATCAGGGACGTCGGCGCAATGGCGGGGAGCAGCGTGCTGTCCGGGCCGTGCGAGCAGGCGTCCTCCAAACGTGCGACCGAGTCTGCCAGCGTCTCGTCGTCGTGCCGCACCGCGACCTCGCGCAGGGACCGGAACAGCGGCGATGCGTCCGGGTCCGTAAAGTCCGACCGCTTGAACAGGAGCGATTCGCCATCGGAGTAGCGCGCCCAGAGGGACGGCTCGCGCGAGAGCGCCAGGAGCGCCGTCTGAATGACCAGACAGGGGAAGCGATCCAGCCCTGGCCCGAAGTGCTCGGGGACGCGCGCGGGGTGCTGATAGTTCGGGTGCCCCACCTCGTCGCCGCGCTGCCCCTCCAGTTCGGGGACGTACATGCCGTCGTAGTCCACCAGCGTCGCGGTACGGCCGCCGTTTGCCACGATCAGGTTGTCGTGCTGCCAGTCTCCGTGCGCCACGCCCGCCTCTTCGAGCCGGGCGAGGAGCGCCGAGAGCGTTCCCGCCAGGGTGCGCAGTCTTTCTGGCTCGTGCAGATTGTTCTCCACGAACCGCGCCAGGGTCTCTCCCTGCGCCCAGCGCATCGCGACCACGGGGTACCACTGCCCCCCCACCGCAATGCCCCGGTCGATGAACCGGAACGGAACGACCACATCCTGGAGTTGATCGAGATGCCGGGCGATGTGCTGGTAGCGCAGGTGTCGGTCGGCGTCGTGAGCGGGCGGGGAGGTGAAGCAGCGCAGCGCCCACGATGTGCCATCGGCCGCCTTCAGCCGGAACACGACAGCGAATCGACCGGAGTACGCCACCGGCAGCCCGCGCCGGTCGTGAACCACCTCGCCGGTGCGCAGGTCCGGCTCCGATAGCGCCGTCTGCGGGTTCTGAATCGCCTCGCGGTAGGCGACCGCATCCGGCCACTGGGACCGCGCCGTTGGGCGGGGGCGCGTGCTGTACCAGCTCTCCGAAAGCTCTTCGGCAGCAGCGGCGCTGTTATTGTGCTGGACGCGCATATCTCAGGGACCTGCTTCCAAGGTCATCCTTCGGGGACCTTCCGTATACAACTATGTGACCCGCCGGCGTCTCCCGAGTTACGGTCGGGGCATCGCTACCGGGCCGCCCATGAAGCCCAGCGCCGCGAACTGCACCAGCGCCAGCGCCAGCAGGACGGCGGGCACAACCAGGGTACGCGCCAGCGCCGCGGCGGGTGTGGACGCCTGCTCTCCGCGCCCCAGCAGGTGCGCGAACCCGAGCGCCGTCAGCGCCGCGACCGGCAGCAGCACCGGCAGGAAGTAGCGCCCCTGCGCCTGGAACACCGTCAGGACGAAGCGCACGAAGAAGGGCACCATAAGCAGTACGGTCCCCAGGTAAAAGCGTTCCAGCCGCCCCTCCTCTGAGGGCGTCTCCCCGCCCTTCCAGCGCTGGTACAGGCCCGCGATACCCGCCAGGGCCAGCAGCACGACCACGAGCAGCGGCAGCGCCGGGCCGACGAACCGCCCCAGCGGCGCCACCGGCAGGTTCGGGTCCAGGAAGTACCAGAACGTCGCGAACGAGCGGATACCGACCGCGCGCAGGTAGTCCGCCGTCGTCGCCCAACCGGCCACCTGCATGATCTGTTCGGGTGTGAAGTTCGGCCCGGTCAGGCGGTAGATGCCCAGCGTCAGCGGGTCGCCATAGAGCAGGGTGTTCCGCACCAGCCACGGAGAGGCGATCAGAAGCGCCGTCCCCAGCGATAGAGCGAACAGGCCCGCTGCCCGCCCCAGCGTCATCTTTCCGAAGCGCGCCGCCAGGAAGTAGGCCAGTGCCATCGCAGGCGTAAGCTGGAGCACGCTCAGCTTGGTCCAGAGGCCCGCGCCCAGGATCGCGCCGACAATCAGGGCGCCCTTCACGTCCTGCCCGCGCCGCAGGAGCGCCCCGAGTCGCCACAGCAGCACGGCGCAGAGCAGCACCGTCAGGCTGTCGTTGTTGATCGCCCCGCCGAGCTGCGCCTGCGTGGGCAGGAACGCCGCGAAGGCGGTAGCCCCCGCGGCGACGTCCGGCCGCTCCGGCCACAGGTCCTTGCAGGCGCGGAACACGATGTACAGCGTGCCCAGTTGGAGCAGCGCCGCCACCAGGCGCATCGCGAAGACGCTTCCGCCCGTCGCCGCGTAGACCGGGACGCACAGCAGGTAGTACAGCGGCGGTTGGTGCGCCTCATCCCGCGACGGCTGCCCCTCCGGGACCTCGCCCCGCGGGATGAACTGGACAAACCCGCGCTCCTCGACGATCAGGCGGACGTAGTCGCGGTGCGCCTCCTCGTCCGGGTTGTGGTTGAACGGAACGCGCGCCGCGAACGCCAGCGACAGCAGGAGCGAGAGCGCCATCAGCACGGGCAGAAGCCGCTGCGCCGCTGCCCACATCACCCCGGAGTCGATCGTCAGAGTCGCCTTCCTCATACCCCTGCCTTCTCGCACAGCGCCTTGATCTGGCGCAGAAGCTCCCGATCCCGCTCCGGCACCGTCACCGCGGCCGAGAGCGACCCGAAGTGCATCTCCAGGCACTCCAGCAGAAGCGCCTTGATGCGCGTCTCGTCCGGAGAGTGCGGCAGAGCGCTCTTCTGGTAAAGCTCTTCCAGGTCGCGCTCCTTGCGATTGAAGTGATCCTTCACCTGCTCCGCCGTCCACTCGCCGCGCCGAATAGCCTTGAGCTGCTCCCGGTTGCGCTGGAGGTCGATGTCGCCCTCCGCCAGAATCTGCTCCACCTCGTCCAGCAGGCGCACCGTATGATAGGCGAACTTGACGTCAAAACCGTGCTGCTCAACGAGTTCCGCGCGGCGGCTGCCCTCCTGCGGCGCCTTGATCTCCATCTTATGTAACTGACTGTAGCTGTACCCTTTGAACTTATGCCAGGCGCCCTTGTGGAGGAACAGGCGGCGGTTCTCGCGCACATGCTGCCCGATGGGCGTGCTGTGCAGCACGCAGTTAACGGGCGTGAACAGCGAGTCGATGATGTTCGGGTTGTTCTCCATGGCGAGGTGGAAGAACTTCACCAGACCGAAGACCGTCACGTCGTACTGCTTGTTTGGTTCGTCCGGGCCACCCGGGATGTGGTGCTGCTGGTACTGCTCGAAGCGGTTGATCTGCCGCCCGAAGCCGGGAATCTCGCCCGCCAGGTGCGGGAAGACCTGCTCCTTCGGGGGAATGCAGAACCCGTAGATGTCGCTATCGGACGTGTCCGACGACACGCCATAGGCGACGCTGCCCATCAGCGTCTCGTACGCCACGGCGTTCGGCAGCCACTTCGGCGGCTGGATGCGCCCCTCCTCGGCGAGGGACTGGACGACACTGCTGTGGCGGCGACTGCTGCGGCTCATCGGCGGCGATCTCCTCTCAGGGAATGCGGTACACGCGGACGTAGGTGTCGGCCTTCCAACTGCGCTCCGCGAAGACCTCTTCGACCTTATCGCCCGCGACCGCCTCCGCGAGAAGGGAGCGCCAGCGCTGACCCGCAAGCGGGTCGCCCTCCCGGGGCCGGTTCGCCTCGTCCACCAGCAGGTACGTGATGCCCCGCTGCTTGAAGTCGGCCAGCCATTCGTCCACGCCCGCGTAGTCGTCCCATGGCAGCAGGCCATACGCATGGTTCGGCGTCGCCCACAGGTATTCGCGGTCTAGGTAGTACCCGAACACATAGTCGAACAGCGCGACCTTTGCGTCGGGCGGGGCGCTACGGTTGATGAACTCCGTCGCGGGCATCGCCCCGCGCATGAAGAGGGTCCCGGTGACGTACTCCGCGCGCCCCTCCTGCCCCGTGACCACGCGCACCGCGGGGACCGCGAACTGCGTCGCCGCCAGGAACGCGGCCCAGAGCGCGGACGCCGCGACCAGCGCCGCGGCGAGGTAGCGCGCCACGCTCCGCCGCTCCTCCCAGAGCAGCACGAACGCCTCCGCGGCGACCACCGCGAGCGGGAGCAGGACGGGCAGGAAGTAGCGCGCCTGCTGCATCAGCAGGAACCAGAAGAGGTAGGAGGCGCCGCCGAAGAGCGCCAGAGATACCGTGGTCCGCGAGAACCGGCGCCACACGAACGGCGCCGCCAGGAGCAGGCCCACCAGCACCGGCGTGAACGTCCACCCGTACTCGTTGAACTCACCGGCGGTCGCGGGCTGCATCGCCTGCCACGGAGCGAGGATGAAATCCACCGGCGACTTCCCGATACCAAGCAGCGCCTGGTCCCGCTCGTACTGCGCGGCGTTCTCAGCGTTCCAGTAGCGCCCACCGAAGATGCGGTAGTAAAACGGGTAGACCGGGCTTCCCGTGTAGACGTAGCTCTTGATAAGCCACGGCGCCCCGATCAGGAACGACAGCCCGCCCCAGAGCGCCGCGTGCGGGATGGTTTCCTTCGCCCACCGCCCGGTCGTCGCCAGGTGCCAGCCGAGGATGCCGAGCAGGAGGATGCCCCAGAAGCCCAGCACCGTTAGTTTGGTGCCGAGCGCGAAGCCCATCAGCACCGCCGACAGAACGAGCCACCGGACCGACGCCCCCTGCTGCGGCTCCGCGCTCTCCGTCGCCGCCGCCATCACCGCCTGCGCGGCATTGAACAGGGCGTAAATAGAAAGCCAGGTATAGAGCGCGGTGGCCAGGTCTACGTAGGCGATGGTCGCCTCCCACAGCAGGATGGGCTGCGCGGCGACGACGAGCGCGGCAATCTGGGCGATCCGGCGTCCCCGCGCGCCCGACTCCTGCCCGTAGTGCCGCGCCGCGAAGGCGTAGACCCCGGCGACACACAGAACGCCGCAGAGCCAGTGGACGAGCTTTGCCCCCGTCTCGCTGCCCACCGCCAGCATTGCGGTGTAGTGCATCTGCACCAGGAATGGGAAGTTGCTGTGGTGATCGTAGGGGATGTAGAAGATGCGTCCTTCACGCAGATACGTCTTCGGCACCGCGAGGTGGTAGCTCAGGGCGTCCCACTCCGTCCCCCCCGGCGGCGCCAGCGCCCCGATCAGCGTACAGAAGGCGAGCAGGCCCAGCACCAGCGCAGTTACCAACCCCAGCAGGTCGGAGGGCAGTGGCCCCTCGAGCAGGGTTGCCTTCGGCTTGCGCGCCGCGAGCGCATCCCGGGCCAGCAGCCCGAGCCCCGGCACTCCGAGCGCGAACAGACCGACAAAGACCGGAGCGCGGAACAGCCCCACCAGACCGAGCGCGAAGATCAGGAACCCGACCACCCCGAAGCCGAGCGGCACCGCGAACACGAACCGCTCCGCGAACGACGTCCACGCACCGCGGACGCGCCGAAGCAGCAATAGGTCGCCCGTGGCGTAGGCAAGGCCCACGAGCAGCAGGAGAAGGCCGAGCGCGCCCACTGCCGGGGTCACGGCAGGCTTCCCCCAGAGACGGGGTTACGGGCGTTGCGGGAAACATTCATGGGGAGGTCATCCGGCCGGGGCGGGGATTCGGGCACGCCCTCATTATACCGGCTCCTCCGTCATTCCGGGGAGGGCGAGGCCACACCGAATACGGTAGAGTCTATAGAGTATGCGACGACGTGAACCGCTTTCGCAGGCGTGGCGGCGCTCCCTCGGGTTCGCGGGCGCCCTCACCGGGCTCGCGCTCCCCGCCGTGGCTGTCGCGCTAGCGCCGCAGGGGTTTGGGGTGGACGAGAAGGCGTACCTGGCGGCGACCGCTCAGGACCCGGTGGCTCGGCTCCAGGCGGATATCGAAGCGGGCAGGGTGAAGCTCACCTACGACCCGAAGCACGGGTACCTGCCGTCGCTCCTCAAGGCGCTGGACATTCCCGTCGCCTCGCAGACCCTCGTGTTCTCAAAGACCAGTTTCCAGCAGCAGGCCATCTCGCGCCGCACGCCGCGCGCCCTGTACTTCAACGACGACGTGTACGTGGGGATGGTCCAGGGCAGTAAGATGCTGGAGATCTCCGCGGTGGACCCGGAATTGGGCGGGGTCTTCTACGTGCTGGAGCAGGAGCCCGGCGCCCGGCCGAAGCTCGCGCGTCAGACGTACGATTGCCTCCAGTGTCACAACGGCGGCATGACCGGGAACGTCCCCGGCCACATGATGCGCTCCGTGTTCCCAAAGGCCGACGGCACCCCCGACTTCAGCCTGGGCAGCCGCCTGACCACCGACGAAAGCCCGTGGAAGGAGCGGTGGGGCGGCTGGTACGTCACCGGCACGCACGGGAAGATGCGCCACCAGGGTAACGAAGCCGTTCGCGACGGCGGTGGCTACACCGTGCTGGATCGCGACGCCGGTGCCAACGTCACCGACCTGTCGCGCTACTTCGATACCTCCCCCTACCTGTCGCCGCACAGCGACATCGTGGCGCTGATGGTGCTGACGCACCAGGTCAACGTCCACAACCTGATCGCCCGCGCCCGCTGGCAGACCCTCTCTGCCCTGCGCACCGAGCAGGAGATGAACAAGGCGCTGGGCAGAGCCCCGGACTACCGCTCGGAGACCACGGAGCGCATCTTGGCGAGCGTCGGCGAGCCCCTGCTCCGCGCCCTGCTCTTCTCCCGAGCGGACCCGCTCACCGACCCCGTAAAGGGCACCTCCGGCTTCGCGGGGTGGTTCGGGTCGCGCGGGCCGCGGGACAGCCGGGGCCGCTCCCTGCGCCAGTTCGACCTGAAGACGCGCTTATTCCGCTACCCGTGCAGTTACCTCATCTACTCAGAGGCGTTCGATCGCCTGCCGGACCCGATGAAGGACTACCTGTACACGCGTCTCCTGGCGGTTCTGGAGGGGCGGGAAACGCATGAGGACTTCGCACACCTGACGCCTGAGGACCGGGCGGCGGTGAAGGAGATTCTGCGTGACACCAAGCCCGACTTTGCGCGTCGCCTCGCGACGGCAACGGAGACCGCGCCCGCGGCCCCCTGACGCCGCGCTACGCTACTTGCGCCCGACGGGCTGCTGGAGCGGGTGCAGGGACGCCTCTGCGACCCGATTACCGTCGTCGCCGACCTCGATCACGACATGGCCGAAGGCGTGGGCGAATGAGCCGGTCTGCACGATGGGCGTCCCTTCCACCACATCCGGCTCCGCCAGGGTGATGTGCGAGTGCCCGCCGACAATCAGGTCGATGCCGGAAACGGTGCGGGCGAGGCGCTGGTCCTCGCGCAGCCCGATGTGCGTCAGCGCAATCAGCACATCGGCCTCCCAGCGCAGTTTCGCCACCATCTCCTTCGCCGTCTCGACCGGGTCGTCGAACACATAGTCGGAGACCGCCTTCACCGCCATCTTCTCGGTCACCATCGGCACCGTCACACCGAAGACCACGGCCTTGAGCCCCCCCACCAGGAACTCCGCGTGCGACTGGACCGGCAGGTGGCGCTTCGCCGCGCGTGGGCGGACATTGGCGCAGAGAATGGGGAAGCGGGCGCGGTTGATCTTCGTTTCCAGCGCCGCCTGCCAGACGTGGAACTCGCGGTTGCCCATCGTCATGGCGTGATAGCCGAGATCGCTCATGCGCTCCAGGATCGGCTCGCCGAAGGGGTTGACGCCCACGTTCCCGGCCTTGATGGCGTCGCCCGCGTCCAGCAGGAGGTACGGCTCGCCGTTCAGGTCAGCCACCGCCTGCTTCAGGCGCTCGGCGCCGACGTCGGTCAGGCCGTTGTGGAAGTCGTTGGTGTGGAGAATGTGGAGGCGCAGGGGTGTCGGGTTGGGCACGCCCCCATTATACCGGCTCCGAGCCGGCCCCGGGGGCGTGCCTGTGCCCTGTGGAGGATGGATTTCAGCGCGCGGCGGCGACCGTGGCTTCGGGACGTAGCAACGCCGCCAGAGTCGCCCACCGCTGCTCATAGCCCGTCCGAACGATGTTCACGTGCCGCTCGTACCGGCCGCCGGGCGTCGCCCGCGTCTCCGGCGCCCCGTCCGCGCCGATCGGAATGTACGCAATCAGGCGAAGCGGCTTCCGCGTGCCGAAGGGTTCCCGGTTCTTGTAGGGCTGGAACGTATGCGGCGAGGTGGCGACCACGGAGATCACCCAGCGCCCCTCCGCGGGCCAATCGCGCCGGACGCCGTACAGGGTGTAGCTGTCCTTCTCTACTGCCACGGGCTTCAGCGTGCGCGTCACCCGCTTCCCGTTCTGCACGCCTTCCAGCGTGATTTCCACGGTCGAGCCGGGCCCGTGGCACCCGCCCGGCACCACAACCAGGGCGCACTCCTGGAGTTCGGCGGGGTGGCTCGCGCGCGGGAGGTCCGCGGAGATGACAAATCCCCCGGCGCGGACCGCGGACGTCAAAACAACCGGCACGGCGGCTGCCGCCATGACGGCGGCGGAGCCCTTCAGGAGCGAGCGACGTGTGAGCAGCATTTCGTGGTTCCTTCCCGACCCGTGCTTGTTGCGGACGCTTGCCCCTTAGACCACCTCTGCCCGGGCCAACTTCATGCCGTTCACAGGAGACCGATGCGTCTATCCGAACGAAGTCACGGCTCAGCCCGCATCATCTTCCTCGTCTTCATCCTCATCGGGCTCATAGGGTTCCTCGGGCTCTTCCCAGGGCCCGTAAAGCCCCAACTCGTCGCGCAGGTGCCGCGCCCGGATCATCTCCCGTTCCAGTTCGTGCCCGAATGCGGCGGCCTCCTCCGGGAAGCAGACGACTCGGGCCGAGACAAAACGCGTCGAGCGCAGGGACATCGTCGCGTAATTTCCGTTCGCCTCCTCGTCCAGATAAACGATCACCAGGAATCGGGGGTCCCCCTGGAAGGTCGAACCAGAGAGTATTGCCTGCAGCCAGGTGACATGCTGGCGGACGCAAAGCCCCTGATCGTATCCACGAAAGTACGACTCGGGCGGCAGCGGGTCGGGAGGATACGGACGCTCCAGATCCATGAGGTCCGGGGCATGCTGGAAGGCATTGGCGAGAAGCCACAGATCGTAGTGGTCGTGCGTGAAGGTACTGACGCTGTATACCTGCTCGAAGACTTTCTCGCCGTTCTCCCAGATGGCCGCGCGGTACGCATCTCTGGGGCCATCGTAGGTGGGGAGGATCGGAGTCAGTTCGAAATCGAATCGCATGCCGAAGAAAGTACGGCCTTTGAGGTTAGCCATCCGTGTATTTCCAATCCTGCGGCATACACTCGTTGCCAAGAGAACCCGATAGAGCTTCACACTGGTAGATGCTCACGCGCCGGACTTCAGGCGGTGAAATATAGACCAGAATCTCACCGCCTGAAACCATAGTTGTTCGGTTGCGGACGATCCGGGCCTGCTTCCGCCCCTCTGCATGGGGCAGTCGCCAGGGAACCGCCCGGATTTTTATCGCGTCACGAGATTGCCCGAAGTGCACGACGCGCAACAGACGAGTTTGAAGAATGCCGGGATGTCAGTTGGCCTCACCTTAATTGTGCCTTTTATTCATCCGCCACGCGGGCTCGGCGGTCGGCGCCGCCCCCTTCCTCCTTTCCAAGGGGCGTTGCCTGGTTGGCCGCTGCCTGGGGCTAGTTTTCCTTTCGTCAGCGTGCGGGTGCTGCCCAGGACGTCCGTGCCGTAGTATTTGGTCGTGCCACCGCGCGTCTCGCTCACCAGGCCGAGCGCCCCGTGGACGTAACTGGCCGCGCCGTCGGAGAGTACCTTACTGTCGATGCTGTCATCAGCCAGGGCGTAGGAGAACGTGCCGATGCTGTCCGTCTTGCCTACCCTCTGCCCCAGGCCGTTGTAGGTGAAAGTATTGGTCGCGCTGCTCGGGTACGTAATCCCGGTCAGTCTGCTGTCCGCGTTCCAGTTCAGGGTAGTCGTCTGGCTGGTCGCCGTGTTGGTGACGCTGGTGACGTTGCCCGCGTTGTCGTACCCGTAGGACTTCACTCCAGCAGTCAGCAGTTTGTTTGATCCTCCCCGGATTTCGCGGCCAGATAGTTAAGCAGCGCATTGCAGCAACTTTTGTCGATTGATGTGACGTGCCTCGCGGCGTTCTTCGTGCCGCCGCTCGAACTGCTCGGGACTGAGGTAGCCCAGTGCCGAATGGCGGCGCTTGCGGTTGTACCAGACCTCGATCCACCGGAACACGGCGGCTCTGGCCTCCTGGCGCGTAGCGAACCGGTACCGATGCATCAACTCGCGCTTCAAACTGGCGAAGAAACTCTCCACGGGCGCGTTGTCGAAGCAGTTGCCTCGCCGACTCATACTGCAGGTGATCCCCGCCCCCGCCAGCGCGGACTGGTAATCGCCGCTGGCGTACTGACTGCCCCGGTCGCTATTGCAGAGCAGTCCGACACCGGGCCGACGGCCTGCCAGAGCCATCGAGAGCGCTCCCAGTACCAGAGCGCGGTCCAGACTCGCCTGCATCGCCCAGCCGACCACACGGCGGCTGAACAGGTCCAGCACGACGGCCAGATACAACCAGCCTTCTCCCGTCCAGATGTAGGTGATATCCGAAGCCAGCGGGTATCGGCCTTGCTCGCTTCAAAGTCCTGGCCCAGCAGGTTTTCGGCCACCGGCAGAGAATGTCGGCTATCGGTGGTAACCACGAAGCGTTTCAGCGTCTGAGCGCGGATGCCATGTTTTCGCATCAGGCGAGCAACACGATGACGGCCGATACTCGTTCCCTGCTCCTTCAGGTCGCGCCAGATGCGCGGGCTACCATAAGTACCGTCGCTCTGGCGATGGAAGCTGCGGATCTGCTCCACAAGACGCGTCTCTTCCTGCTCCCGCTCCCATCGTCCAGGTTCTCGGTTTCTCCTGCGCCAGGCGTGGTAACCGCTGCGCGAAACCTGCATCACCCGGCACAGCACCGAAAGAGAGAACTGCCCCTTCTCACGCCCCGCCCACTGCTGCACGAATTGGTATCTCACATGGGGCAGATCAGGTCGTCTCGCTGACCCGGCGCGGGTTCGGAGTCAGCGTGAAGGTGCGCTCGCACGCCTTGCAACGTGTTCACATGCCTGTGAACGGGCATCTGGCGGTGCCGCCGCGGTTGGTGCCGTGGCGGATGACGGGTTCGGCCTTGTGGCAGTGCGGGCAGCGAACGCTCTGGACGATTATGTCGAGATCAGGCAGCAAGTAACGTACCCAGGACAACGCAGTTAACTATATAGCCGTATCAGACGGCGTCTTATAAGCTACCCAAGCAATAACGGCCGGAATATAAAATATCACAATCCAATTCCACCACTGAGACATGCCATAGCGCGCCAGAAGATAAACCCCACCTGTTGCTGACAACAAAATCAACAATCGGATGGGCCAGTTGTTTTTATCGCCGAACACGCCGCGCAAAACCATCGCTCCGAACAATACCGAAATAAACACTGGGCTTGGCGTTAAAAGCGCTACCACGACAGATAGTGCAAAAACGAGCAGAAAAACTATAGCAAAAATCGAACTTTGTTTATTCATGATTATCCTCTTGAGGCAAATATGAATATATTTGTCAGGAGAGAGCATAGCGCCCGAAAACAAAATATAGTAAAG
>CALEKU010000057.1 GCA_937902745.1 uncultured Armatimonadota bacterium | reverse complement strand
CCGGAGCCGGAGCACACTGTGGAGCACACGCTCTTCCTGAAGTTGCCCCGGAAGTTGGCACAGGGGAAGCGCTACACGCTCCGCATCGCCCCCGCAACAAACAGCGACGCCGCCGCGCGGGCGTTTACGTTCGATATCTACCGCAGCGTCTCCGAAGCGGTCCACGTCAACCGGATTGGCTACAACCCGGACCACACCGCCGTGAAGTCGGCAGACCTTTACCTGTGGCTGGGCGACGGCGGGGCGCGCGACTATTCGGCCTACGCCGGGAAGCGGGTGCTGCTCTTCAACGTCCGCACGGGGCAGAAACACCCGGTGGGGACGGTGAAGTTCTGGAAGCCGTCGGGGACCGACTACGGGGGCTGGAACCTGACCCGCTCGCCCGTGTGGAACTGCGACTTCTCCGCGTTCCGTGGCCCCGAGGGGATCTATCGTCTGGTGGTGGAGGGAGTAGGGTGCAGTCCGGACTTCGCCCTGCGCCAGGATGTGTACTTCGAGCCATACCGGACGTCCCTGCGGGGGTTCTTCTACATGCGGATTGGGGCGGAGAAGACGAGCGCGACGCCCGCGCCCCGGCAGCCGCGCTTCGTGCCGGGCGTGGACCCGCCCGGCTTCACGGTCTACCGCACCACTCTGAGCCCGTGGCACCCCGACTGGAAGTCGCTCGGCGGCGACCCGTGGGACCATAAGGACTGGTCGAAGTACCGCGAGCCGGGCAACCCGACAAACCCGAATGCCTGGGGCGGGCACTCCGACGCCCTGGACTGGGACCGCAACCCACCGCACGTTTCGATCATCTGGGACCTGCTCCTGCCCTACCTCCTGAGCAACGGGAAGCTGGCGGAGGACAACCTGGGTATCCCGGAGAGCGGCAACGGCATCCCCGACCTGATCGACGAGGCGCGCTATGAGGTGGACTTCTGGCTGCGCCTGCGCGACGGTAAGGGGGGCTACGGCTCCGGTCTGAACAACCCGGACGAAACGCACCGGGTCATGTATCAAGGGGCGGCGCGGCCCTGGATGGCATGGGCGAACGCCGCCAACTGCGCGATGCTGGCGGACGCCTTCCGTGTTGCCGGGAAGCCGGACCTGGCAGCGAAGTACCGGGATGCCGCTCGCGAGGCGTGGAAGGTCGCGAACGACGAAGACCTGGACCTCGCCTATGGAATCGGGGACGCGGCGGCCCGTGGGCGCGACCTGAAGATGATGGCCGCGGCATT
Organism: uncultured Armatimonadota bacterium; assembly: GCA_937902745.1. Taxonomy (GTDB): domain Bacteria; phylum Armatimonadota; class Armatimonadia; order Armatimonadales; family Armatimonadaceae; genus CALEKU01. The sequence goes on along the minus strand of CALEKU010000057.1, from coordinate 22,396 downwards.
CCTCTACAACGTCACCGGCGAGCGGGCGTACGAGGACGTTGTGGCAAAAGAGAGCGTGGCCGCCGCCTCGCCCACTGCCGAGATCGACCGGAAGGAGAAACACTGCCAGCTCTGGGGCACAGCGGCCTACCTGATGTGCGCGAAGCGCGGCTGGCGCCCGATTCACTACCCGAAGGTCGTGGCGAACATGCGGGCCTCGCTCCTGAAGGAGGCGCGAGAGAAGCACCTCGCGAACGCGGCGCAGTGGCCGTCGCGCCGCGCCAGCGACCGGGACTATGGGTGGTTCCAAACCCGCCAGGAGGTGCAGCGGCTGTGCATCGCGCACGCGGTCGCGACCGATGACCCGGCGCAGAAGAGCGCCCTGCTGCGTGGGATGCTCCTGGAGGCGGATTATGGGTTGGGCCGCAACCCGATGAACATGGTGCAGATGACCGGCCTGGGCAGCCGCCACGCCGAGGACATCTATACATCCGGCCGCAATGACGGCGTACCGGGGGTCCACCCCGGTCACACCCCCTACATGAACGCAGAGCCGTGGGGCCAGGGCTTTATGTTTGATCCGAAGTGGTACGCTGCCCGGGGGTACCCGGCGTGGGAGAAGTGGCCGCACGGCGAGGCGCTGTGGCGGGCGCGCTACTGCTTTGCAAACAATGAATTCACGCCGCAGCAGACCATGCGCGGCAAGATGTGCCTCCTGGCCTACCTCTACTCCCTCGGTCAACCCCGAAAGCGGTAACAGGCCGCTCGGGTGTGGCGGCGGCGGGATTTGGGAACTCTATCTCTACCACCCGCCGCCACGCCGCGCCCCCGCGAGAGGCGCGGTGTGCAGGAGGTCCCATGAAGAACGCCCTGCTCGGCCTCGGCCTCATTCTTCCTTTCTGCGCTCTGCCCCTCGCCGTCGCCCCCCGCGCCGCGTCCGCCCAGATCATGAGCAACCCGGGGCAGTGGTACGTCAACAATCAGATGTACTCCACCCGCGTCTTCAATGGCGTGATCAGCAATTCCCTGCTGCGCGGCGGCAAGAAGCCCGGCAAGGCCACGCCCTCGAAATCCACCGCGAAGAAGGACGCCCCCGCCTCCACTACGTTTCGGGAGTCGCCGAACCACTCTCTGGTGAAGAAGCTGGCGAAGCAGGTCGGCGGTGCGAACCCGGCGGAGGCCGAGAAGGCGTTCCGCTCCTTCCTGGACCTGTGCCGGCAGACGGCACGCAAGGACGGCTTTCCGGCGAACGACCTGGCCTATGCCTTCGAGTACTTCGTGGTCAACAATTACCACCTCTGTAATGATCTGCTCGACCTGCCGCCCGACAAGGACCCGCAAGCCCGCCGCGCCCGCGACGGCTTCGAGCGCATCACCATCCTGAGTGACAAGCGGCTTCAGCAGGTCTCGGTGTTCCAGGAGCGGGCGATTTATAACCAGTTCAAGCAGATCCTGAGCGACAGCCCCGAGGTCCGCAAGATGACGGACGCCCAGAAGCAGGAGGCGGCGGAGCTGATGGCTGTGATGGTGGGCGTCAACTTCGCCACCTACATGAAGGGCATCAACGGCGAGGACGAGGCGACGGCGGAGCAGGCGCGGCGCATGGCGCGGGAGGGTCTGGAAAAGCTCCTCGGCGTCCCGGCGGCGCGGGTCAAGATCACGCACCGCGGCCTGGAACTGTAAGCTCCCACCCCAGCGTCTTCGCGTACTCCACCAGAACCAGGACGGGCCCGGCCTCCACCTGCCTGATCTCAAGGTGCCGCCTGCTCCCCATAATCCCCATTTATGCCGGGTAGGACTGGGCTAGGAGCACAGCCCGGCGCGGCAGCCGGGCGCGCCCATAGCTGGAGGCACACCATGAGCGATGACGATAACGCAGCGGCGGCGACCCGCTACCGGCCGGTATCGACGGTCGGGCCTACCCTGGGCGACGAGCCGCGCGACGCGGAACTGGACGCGTCCGACGACCCGAACCTCGACCCGCTTGATCCCCTGGACCCCGAGCACGACTCCGTGATGGTGCCGGAGCAACCTCTCGGCGAGAACCGCCCCCAGGGACCGAACTCTCCGGGCGGCCCCGGCACGCCGGCCGGCGCGGCGACTCCCGCCGGCACCGGTACGCCGGTGGGCACCTTCAATCCGGTCGGCCCCGCGGGCGGCGCGGGCGGAGACTTCGGCGAGTTCGGGGACACGGGAGACGCTGGGTCCGCCCAGGCAGAGAACTCGATCGCCGACGCGGACAGTCGGCACGACGGCATTTAATTTCTTTTAATTCTAGGGAGAGAAACATGGCGGCACAGCAACAACAGAGTCAGCCAGGGAGCCAGCTGAACGGCAAGACGGTGGCGATCCTCGTAGCCGATGGCTTTGAGCAGGTGGAGCTAACGGAACCGCGCAAGGCGCTGGAGAACGCCGGGGCGAAGACGCAGATCGTTTCCCCGGCGGAAGGCAAGGTCCAGGGCTGGAACCATGACGACAAAGGGGACAGGTTCCCGGTGGATATGCCGCTGAAGGGGGCGGACCCGGGCCGGTTTGACGCCCTCCTCCTGCCCGGCGGCGTGAAGAACCCGGACCTGCTCCGCACGATGCCCGAGGCGGTCGCGTTCGTGCGGGCGTTTTTCGAGCAGAACAAGCCCGTCGCTGCCATCTGCCACGGGCCGTGGATGCTGGTCGAGGCGGATGTGGTGGACGGGCGCACGCTGACCTCGTGGCCGTCCCTGAAGACCGACATACAAAACGCCGGCGCGAGCTGGGTAGACCGTGAGGTGGTCACCGACAACGGCCTGGTAACCAGCCGCAAGCCGGACGACCTCCCGGCCTTCAATCGGAAGATGTGCGAAGAGTTCGCCGAGGGGCGCCACGACCACGAGCGCGGCGTGGACGCGACCCGCGAAGCGCGCCGACGAAGCGATAACCGCGCGGCAGCGGACGACATGGGCGGCACGGGCGACCTGGGTCGCCGTGAGCCGCACCCGGGAGAACTCGACGGCTCGGAGGAGCAGGAACTCGCGGAGACTCTCCGCGGGACGCGCGGGGTGGCACCCGCTTCGGGAAGGAGTTGAGACCATGAAAGTCAGCGAAATCATGACGCCCTCGCCCGAGGTTATCCGTCCGGACGCTACGCTGCAGGAGGCGGCGGAGACGATGCGCCAACTCGATGTCGGCCCGCTGCCGGTGTGCGGCCCCGATGGCAAGCTCGCGGGGATGATCACCGACCGTGACATCACGGTACGCTCGACCGCGGAGGGGCGGGATCCGTTCACGACGCTGGTGCGCGACGTGATGACGACAGGGGACGTCCTGTACGTCTTCGAAGACCAGGACGTTGAGGAGGCGGGCCGCCTGATGGAGCAGAACCAGGTGCGCCGCCTGGCCGTGCTGGACCGGGACCATAACCTGTGCGGCATCCTCTCGCTCGGCGACATCGCGCTCTCGGGGGCGGACGAAGACGTGTCCGCCAATGCGCTGGAGCAGATCTCTGAGCCCGGTAACCCGACGCGGTAGCGCCGCAGCGCGGCGCGGAGGGAGGTGCGCCCCGTCAGGATGCGCCTCCCTCCCCCAACAACGGAACAACGGATGGACTGGACAATCTCTTCGGTGACGGGCCGAGAGTATGAGGAGACAAACGCAATGTTGACGTGTGAGACGTGCGGCAATACCTATGACAAAGCGTTCCAGGTGGTCCTGGCGGGGCGGACGCATGTCTTCGACTGCTTTGAGTGCGCCATTCAGGCGCTTGCCCCTAGCTGCGGCCACTGCGGGTGCCGGGTCATCGGGCACGGCGTGGAGGAGAACGGGGTTATTTTTTGCTGCGCCCACTGCGCGCGGCATGGGGCGACACACGGACTCCGGGAGCGCATTGAGGACGACACCGTCGCCGGGGTCGTCGGCGCGGCAGGACGCGTCCCCGGCGGCAGCACAGCGGTAGGTATGGCCGCGATGACGGAGGTGTAGTCCCCCGCCCTCGGCCAGCAGGAAGCCTGTGAAGCCGGTGCCTACTCCGGGTCCGCGCGGTGCTCCCACTCGGTGGCCCGTGGCTCCTCGACGAGCGCCGCGCACTCGCCCGAGCGGGCGATGAGGCCCATCTCGCGGCACAGCTGCCGCGCCGCCAGACCGACCACGCCGGTGAAGGTAGGATAGGCCAGCTCCAGTTCCGCCAGGCGATCCACGGTTACCCTGGCGGCCATGCCCGCGGCCACGACCTGCACGACCTCCAGCGCCTGCTCGCCGATCACGTGCGCGCCGACGACTCGTCCCGACCCACGGGCGACAATCAGCTTGCATAGACCTTCCGTGCGGCCGTCGATCACAGCTCGGTCCAGGTCGGCGTAGGGCACCACGGCCGTCAGGCAGCCGCCGGGCTCCTTCTCTCCCGCCTGCTCCTCGGTCAGGCCGACACTGCCGTACTCGGGGTCCGTGAAGCCGCCGTGGGGCACGATGCGGTGGGTGTCGCGCCGGTCCGCGCCCCGAACCGCGTTCTCCGCCGCCACGCGCGCCTCGTCGTACGCCGACTGCACCAGCATCATGCGCCCGGTGATGTCGCCGGCTGCGAAGATGTGCGGCGCGGACGTGCGCAGGGCGTCGTCCACGGTCACGAACCCGCGGTCGGTGTCTACCCCCGCCGCCCCGAGGTTCAGCGCGTCCGCGTTACCCGCCCAGCCGGTCGCGACCACCACGAGACCGCCGCTCGCCGTGGCGTCCTCGCGTCCCTCATGCGGGAAGCAGACCACAAGCGGTTCCCCGTCCGCCGAACGCTCGACCCGCGAGATCGGCCCGATATCGGTCAGAACGCGGACCCCGCGCGCGGCCAAGGATTCTGCCATCGCCGCCGACACGTCGGCGTCCTCCTGCGGCAGCACGCGCGGCGCCATCTCCAGCAGCGTCACATCCACGCCGAACGTGTTCAGGATCGACGCGATCTGGCAGCCCGTGGCCGCCGCCCCAACCACCACGGCGGAGGCGGGGAGTTCGTCCAGGCTCCAGAGTTGCGTGGGCGTTCGGGTCAGCTCGCTGCCTTCGAAGTCCGGCAGGCGCGCGTGCCCCCCAGCGCAGAGGATAAAGGTCTCCGCCCGCAGCATTTCGCCGCTCTCCAGAGTTACAGCGTGCGGGTCCACGAAGCGGGCGGCGCCCGCCCCTTCGAACACCGTGATGTCGGCGTCGCGCAGGTGATCAGGGATGCGCTTCTTGTCGTGGATGCGGCGGACGATCTCCCGGGTCTGCGCCTGAAGCCGTCGGAAGTCGAGTTCCGGCGGCGGGCCGGTGAGGCCGTACTCCGCGAACTGCTCGGCGTCACGCCGCAGGCGGGCCGCCTTCGCCCAGACGCGGGTAGGCACGCAGCCGTCGTTGGTGCAGGTGCCGCCCAGGCGTGGTTTCTGCTCCACGAGCGCCACCCGCTTCGCGCCCAGTTCCCGCGCCCGCAGCGCCGCCGTTACCCCGGCGGGCCCGCCGCCGATCACCAATACGTCCCACATCTCCGATCGCATCCTGCCTCGCTCCTTTTCTCTTCTTCTCCGGGCCGGTCGCCGCACCCGCGTTTACCGCACCAGGACGAAACCGCCGGCGGGCACGTGGATCTCCACGGCGCTACGCCCTCCGGTCTCCACTATGCACGCCTCCTGGCCGACCTGCGCCGGGTCGGTCGAGTAGAGGTACCGCATCGCGTCCGCGCCCTTGCCGTGGCGGGACGCGTCCGTGGTGACAAACACGCGCCGCGCCGCGCCGTCCTCGTCCGTGTTCAGCGCGCATACCAGTTCGTCCACGTCCAGCACGCGTGACCAGGCGACCACGCCGTGGTACGGCTCTTTGCCCGGAATCGGCGCCCAGAACTGCTCGCCATCTTCCGACACCTCGCGCAGATACTGTCGGCCCCGCCGCAGCGCCGAGTTCTCCCGCCGCAGCGTCAGAAGCCGCGCAATCTGCTGATAGAGCCAGCTATCTTCCCGGAAGAAGTGCCGACCGCGGCTCCCGAACGCGCCGAACGCCCCACCGAACAGGCACTCCCGGATAAGCTGGTCCTCGGGCGTCGCCCCCTGCGCGTACTCCGCGAGCGGGTCGCCGCCCTCCGGAACGTGCCCATCGAACCCCTGCTCGGTCCCGTAGTACAGGCAGGGGATGCCCAGCGTCATCGCCTGGAACGCCACAGCGCGCAAGACGCCCCGGTCCTGTCGCTCCCGCTCGAAGCCGAACTCGGAGGCGAAGCGCCCCTTGATGTCCTTACCTACCTGGTCATGGTCGTCAAAGAAGGTCACCACGCGGTCGCGCCACCACACCGGGTCGGGGTGGCACTCGCCCTCTCGCCGCGAGTTCACGAACATGTCGAAGTAGTCGGCCGGCGCGGTCGTGCCGTGGACGATACCCCGTATCTTCTGCGGCACCTCCCCGATTCCCAGCGCTGCGTCCAGGTCGGTCACCCGCAGCGCGCGGCAGGTGTACTCCCGGTCGCCCACGATCTCGCCAATCAGGTAGAAGTTGCGCTTGCCGATGGACTCCGCAAAGGCGTGTATCTCCCCGACGAACCACGAGATCGCCCCGGCGGTCATGTGCTTCACGGTGTCGAGCCGCAGCCCGTCCAGGTCCGCGTAGGCGATCCAGTACTTGTAGCAATCGGTCAGCGCCCGGAGCGCGTCGGACGGCTCGAACGCGTCGCCCTCGCCGGAGCCCAGATCGAAGTCCTTCAGTACGAAGAAGTCCCCCTCCTCGTACTCCGGCTTCTGGTCCCAGTTCTCGATGCGCCCTTTGCGGCTGAACGCCTCCGGGGTCTGCAGCTCCCGCGGCCAGATGGCGCCCTCGGGCCAGGCGTCCGGGAACTGCCCCAGGTCCACCGGGCCGAAGGGAAGGATGGGCTTCCCGGTGGCGTCCCGGAAGCCCGCCACCGGGTACGGCTCGGGGCGCCAGGTCGGGTCCTCCCCTGCCTCCTCGGCATAGGCGAAGACATCCGCCGCGTGGTTCAGGATCACGTCAAGGATGACATACATCCCCATGCCGTGCGCGGTTGCCACCAGGGCACGCAGGTCGTCCGGCGTGCCGAAGTGCGGGTCAATGTCCAGGAAGTTCTGCGTCCCGTACCCGTGGTACGAGTCGGAGACGTGCGCCGCCTGCTTGAGTACCGGGCTGACCCAGAGCGCGGTCGCCCCAAGGCGCTTGAGGTATCCCAGCTTGCTCGTGGCGCCGCGCAGGTCGCCGCCGCACCAGGTCGCCCCAGCGCGCCGCCACTCGCGCGCATCGTCGTCCGTGGCGTGCGCGCTCCCCTGATCTTTGTCCGCATGGTACGGCGGCGTGTCACCCGAGGAGACCGTCTCCCCGGTGTTATTGAGGTATTCGGCCTCCCTGCCGTCGCTGAAGCGGTCGACCAGGAAGAAGTAGAGTACCTGGTCCTCCCAGGCGGTCGGCGAGGGCTGGAACGGCCCCGCCAGCAACTGGTCCCAGTTGATTTCTTGTATGGATTTCATATGATGCTTGCAAATGCCACGGCCGTTCCTCGCCCGTGTCTTTCATTTCCCGTTGACTCACCTGCCCCTGCTCCTGCTCAACCCCGCGCGACGCCCGCCGCCGCGCGCCCCTTTCAAGCGGCGACCCCCTCCTGGTCCGCCCCGACACCCTTGTCCCGGTCGGCCGCCTCCTCCGGGATGATCGAAATCTTGCCGTCGCTCTCCAGCACGGCCCACTTCACCTGTTCCAACCGCTCCAGACCCGCCCGGTGCATCTCGTTGAAGACCTCGCCGGGCGTCACCCGCTCCTGGTTCATGCTGTCTTCCAGAAACTTCCCGTGTGCCACCAGGAGCGCCGGCTTGTCGCTGATTACATCCTCCACCTTCTTGCTCTTCTGCATCAGGACCGACGTGAAGAACACCAGGCAGAAGAGGGTGGAGACGCCAATCAGGGCGCCCGCCACGGAAGCGTCCTCCCGCGTCAGCGCCTGAGACACGATCTCCGGGATCAGCATGATGGTCACCAGTTCGAGCGTCGTGAGCTGGGCAAACTCGCGCTTCCCGATGACACGCAACCCAAACATCACGAACAGGTAGATGACGGCGACCCGCAGCACGATCTCCATGGGCGACTCCTCACTACGGGTAGGTGATCGTCTCCACCGGGATGCGGACGGCCTCTCCCCCGCCATCCTCGCCGGGCACGACCTCCACCGCCCCCCGGTGCCGCCCGTACGCCTCCGCCTCCAGCTCTCCGGAAACCCGGCGCGCCTCTCCGGGTCGAATGTCGCGCAGCGTCACCACGAAGTGTTCGCGCGTCACGGCCTCCGGTTCCGGCATGAGCGAAACCCCGGAGAACGCCCTCAGAAAGTCGCGGTCAAAACGCACCGTGGCCTCGGCTAACGCCCGCCCGCCCGTGTTCTCGACAGAGACGGTAAGCGGTTCCCGACTCCGGTAGCGGACGCGGGCCGGGTACTCCACGGTTACCCGGAGTCCGCTCCCTTCGGCGCTTTTCGTCCCGGTGCCATCGAAGACGCCCAGAAGCGCGAGGGTAGGCAGCAGAAGCAGGATCGGCACGCCGATGGCCTGGACGCGCTGAAACCGCAGCCGCCGGTCAATCTCCGGTGGCTGTGGTGGCCCCTGCCATTCGGCTGTCGCGTACCCCAAGTTTCCCTCCCACCTAGCCCTACCCGGGCGAGCAGGGAGGTGTTCTGCCGTCTGGTATACCCTGGTAACGGGGCCGACAAACGACCGCTTGCCGCATCCGGGATATCCCCCACAGTCAGGCGGGCACCGCCCGACATGCCGGGGAAATTGGCGCGGAGACCGGCCCTTTCCTGACGTTCACACCGAAGGGCCGTGGGTAAGTAGGGGGCGTTACTCCCCCATCACGGGTGGAGAGCAGGGGAGCGCCCGGCGGGCCGAACCGTCGGGGCGCGGAAAGGCTTACGAGATGGCGGACGACGAGCAGCAGCGGAGCGCCCAGGGAAACAGCGGCGGCCAGGGGAACGTCGGCTCCCAGGGCAATATCGGCAGCCCCCAGGGCGGTGGCATGGGCCAGGGCAGCGGCGCCGGCCGAACCGGCGGGGGAGGACCGGGCGGCGGCACGGAGGAGAGCCGCGTCAATGACCGGAGCGAGTCCGGCCGCAAGGGCGGCGAGACATCCTCGGGAGACAGCGGCCGGCGCGACGACATGGGCGAAGATGTGTCTACAGGCGGCGGCACCAGTGGCGGCTCCGGCTCCGGAACGAGCACCGGGGCAGGCGGGCGCAGCACCGGAAGCTGACCCCGCTCCGCGGCAGACGCTCCCGCCCCCGGCCTATTACGCGCGCCGGGGGCGGGAGTAAGGAGGCAAGCACCATGACGACGAACGGAGAGAAGACGACGAACGGAGAGAAGCGCGACAAAGGCCGGGAGGCCGCACGCCCCGAGGCGGACGCCGCGACGAGAATGCCGACACGCCCGGCCCCGGGCGTCGCTGTGGCGCCGGCCGACCGGGACGCAACCCTGGACGACGAACTCGGCATCGGCGACGAAGAAGCGCTGGGCACCGACCTTGGCGACGGCGGCGGCACGACGCCGCCCGGGGCCAAAACTCCGGAGAGATAGCGCCGTTTGCGCGGCACTCCCCACAGATTTGCCGTAGACTGGCATCTTCGCGCGGCCGTACCGACCGGGCGGCGAGAAGCCGACGGCTAACAAACGCCGAGGATGGAGGTGCCGCTCGTGGAGATAGAAGAGCACGTGGTGCGGAGTCCGTCGCGGGACTTTTCGCGCCGGGTATGGCTGGCGCGCAGCAGCAGCGGCGGTAGCGGCAGCAGCGGCACGCGACTGTGCATCTTTCTCGACGGTGAGTACTACCTGCACCGGATGGAAGCGGCTTCCGTGGTGGCCGGTCTGGAGGCGACGGGGGCGGTCGCTCCCCTGACCTGCCTGTTCCTTTCGCACCAGAACGCGGCGGCGCGCCATCACGATTACGCCTGCTCTCCCGACTACGCCCGTTTCGTCGTTCAGGACGTTCTCGGCTGGGTCGAAAGTCGCGACCGGGGGCTCGTCGCGAACGCCCCCATCCTCTGCGGACTCAGCCTGAGCGGGCTCGCGAGCGCCTACGCCGCGATCACCCACTCGGGCGTCTTTTCGTCCGTCCTCTGTCAATCCGGCTCTTTCTGGTGGAACGACGAGTGGCTGACGAAGCACCTCGCCACGAGAGATTCCGTGCCCGGTCTGTTCTGGGTCAGTGTCGGCGACGATGAAACGGAAACGGGCGTCTCGCATGCCCCCACGGGGATGCGTCAGGAGGTCAGCCAGGTCCGTGCCGCCGAGAACTTCTTCGATGCCCTCCGCAGCCGCGGAGCCGCGGCGCACTTTCATCGGTTTTCGGGCGGCCACGACCTGGCACGGTGGAAGGAAGAGCTGCCGGCCGCCTTGCAGTGGCTCACGTCCGGCGACACCGCGGCATCTGGAAGATAAGGCGCACCCACACGACAAGCCCGGCGCCCTGGAGCAGGAAGCCAGGCACTGACGAGAGCCCCCTACGCCCTGCCGCCGCTTTCCCCGGCAGGGCCGTCGGGATTATCCCGCGGTTCCCTGCGGGGCGCCGGGAGCGCCGTTTTCCGCCCCCCGCCCCCGGGTACCAAGACCGCGAACACCCGCCCCGCCCGCCCCTGAGGCCATGCCCGACGTCACGGCATGCCTGCGGAGCGGGGCGGTACAGAAGGGAAAGAAGCGATGTTTTTTCACGACGGCGGCAAGCTGCAGTACACGGTCCGCGTCGAAAAGCCGAGTCCGTTCTTCGCCAAGATGCTCCAGCAGGCCATCGGCGGCGTGGAGGGCGAAATCCGGGTGGCCCTGCAGTACCTGTTCCAGTCCTGGGGGTCGCGCGGGCCGGTGAAGTACCGGGACATGCTCCTGGAAACGGGCACGGAGGAGCTGGCGCACATCGAGATGCTCGCCACCGCGGTCGCCCTGAACCTGGAGGGCGCGGGGGCGGCGGTGCAGGAGGAGGCGGCCCGGCGCAACCCGACGGTCGCGGCGATTCTCGGCGGCATGAGCCCGCGCCAGTACCTTTCTACCGCCTTCGCCGCGCTGCCGGCCGACGCGGAGGGCGTGCCCTTCGACGCCTCCCACGTCTACGCCAGCGGCAACATCGCGGCAGATATGTACGCGAACGTCACGGCGGAGGCGACAGGCCGGGCGCTCGCGACGCGACTGTACGAGATGACCGACGACCCCGGCATGCGCGACATGCTCTCGTTCCTGATCGCCCGCGACACCATGCACCAGCAGCAGTGGCTCGCCGTGATCGAGGAGCTGGGCGGCCACCAGGGCGCGCTGCCGATCCCCAACAGCTTCCCGCAGGAGCTGGAGAACCAGGAGGTAAACTACGCCTTCCTGGGGACACACATCAGCGGGCAGGTGCAGGTGGAGGGGCGCTTCACGCAGGGCACCTCGCTGGACGGCCGCGGCACGTTCACCGCGCGCCCCGCCCAGCCGGCGGCCGGGAAGGCGGTGCTCGGCCCGCCCGCCCCGGAGGGCTTCGCCCAGAAGGAGCAGATGGCGGGACCGTAGCCCGCGTGGGGCGGGGGCGGGCGCAGAGCAGTGCGTCCGCCCCGCCGCCTTCAGGCGATTCCGGTCTCCTCGCGGAGGCCGGACTTCTGGCCCTCGTCGGACGCGTTGTGCGCGGAAACGACCTCCGGCAGGTGCAGGTCGCGCAGCGCCGGGTTCTCCGCCAGGAAGTCGTCCACCGGGGCGTAGCCCAGCAGGTCGCGGGCGCTGGAGATGTCGAGCCGCTTGAACCGGTTGTTCGACAGCCCGTGGACGATGGCGAAGCGCAGGTCGTCCGGCGCCTCGACGCACCGCACCAGGAGCTGGTTCATGTCCCGGTGCGACAGGAAGGCGTCCATCATCGGCAGGGCCTCCGGGTCGCGCGCCTTCTCCAGCGGCTGGAACGCCCCGATGCGGATGGCGATCGCGCGTACCCCCTCCTGTTCCGCCATGTAGCGGCACAGCGCCTCCCCGAAGCACTTGCTCACCCCGTAGAGGTCGCCCGGGTTCACCGGGTCATCGGCTTTTACCTGGACATCGGCCGGGTAGCCCGAGACGGCGTGAATGGACGACGCGTAGATAACGCGCCGGCAGCCAGCCGCGCGCGCCGCCGCAAACACGTGGTAGGTGCCCACGATGTTGTCCCGGTGCAGGTCCTCCCACACCGCCGAAGGGCCGGGCTCCCCCGCCAGGTGGATGATCGTGTCGATTCCGTCCGCGGCCCGCTTCATCGCGTCCAGATCCCCGAGGTCCGCGGCCACCACCTCGCCGTAGGGGCGGATGGCGTCGATCTGTTCCCGGGGCTCATCGCCACGCACCATCAGGCGCAGCGCGTAAGGGGCTTCGTGGTGCTCCCCGTGCCGCTCCGCGAAGTTCGACCCGATGCGCCCCGCCGCCCCGGTAACGAGTACCCGCCGCGCCGCCGTCCCGTCCCCCATTTTCGCTCTCCCTGTGGCCGCCGCCCGAAGGCAGGGTTATTTACTACCGGATATGTTCCGCACGGCGAAGGGGACGAAACGGCACCCAACGGGAGGGGTGTGGCAAAGGGTAACGGGTTGACTGTATCCTGAACTCGGCGTTTCTTCTGGGGCCGGACTTCCGGCGCGCCCGTACGTCGGCACGCCGTTTGTGTATCTTGTTCGCGTTCGAAAGGTATTGTTTTGGAAATCCCGCCCGAAGAGATGGAGATCTGCCTCAGCGTCCTCCAGCGCATCGCCGACGCCCGGGGGACCATCCCCCGCAGTGCGCGCTTTAACAGTTTGGTCTCGAAGGTCTACCGCGAGGGCAAGCGTCTTGACCAGCTCTCCCAGCGCGAGAAGCAGCGAACGGAAGACCGGGCGCTGAAGGCCGAGACGGCGATGGTGCGCATACAGCGGGACGCTGTGGCGCCCGCGGAGGCGGTTGCCGCCCTGCCCCCGCCCGACAGGGCCGAGGTGCGCCACCTGAACCAGCCCGAAGCGTGCTACATCTGCAAGGCGGAGTACACCGAGCTGCACTTCTTCTACCACCTGCTCTGCCCGAAGTGCGCCGATTTTAACTACCGGATGCGGCACCTGCGCGCGGACCTGACGGGCCGCACGGCGCTGGTGACCGGCGGACGGGTCAAGATCGGGCACCAGACGGTGCTGCGGCTGCTGCGCGACGGAGCGCGGGTGATCGTGACCACCCGCTTCCCGCACGCCGCGGCGCGGCGCCTGCATGCCGAGCCGGACTCCGCCGAGTGGATGGACCGCGTACACGTCTACGGCCTCGACCTGCGTAACATCCCGGCGGTGGAGGGGTTCGCGCGGCACCTGCTGGACACCGAGCCGTCGCTCGACATCCTGATTCACAACGCCGCACAGACCATCCGCCGCCCTCATGGCTTCTACGATGAACTGCTCGCCCTGGAGCAGCGCCCGCACGAGAAGCTGCCGCTGGAGGCGCGTCAGCTCGTCATGAGCGATGCCCCTTCGACGCTGACCATCGCCGACACTTCCACGCTGCTGCCGGCCGTGCTGCCGACGGTGAAGGATGTCCTCCCGGCGGACGCCCTGGAAGACAACGAGGAGCGCGCCGACTCGCGGGACGTGAACAGCTGGCTGCTGCGCCTGGACGAGGTGGGCGCGGCGGAGATGCTGGAGGTTCAGCTTGTCAACTCCGTCGCCCCGTTCCTGCTGAACAGCCGCCTGAAGGCGCTGATGATGCGCTCGCCCTTCGCGCGCCGGTTCATCGTGAACGTTTCCGCGATGGAGGGGCAGTTCGCCCGGCACAAGACCGTGTTCCACCCGCATACCAACATGGCGAAGGCGGCGCTGAACATGATGACCCGCACCTCCGGCGAGGACTACGCCCGGGACGGCATCTATATGAACAGCGTGGACACGGGCTGGGTCACCGACGAAAACCCGACGCCGAAGCGGACGCGCGGGCAGGAGGAGCGTGGCTTCTTCCCGCCGCTCGACATTGTGGACGGCATGGCGCGCATCTACCACCCCATCGCGCAGGGTATCAACGACCCGTCGGAGCCGTACTTCGGGCGCTTCCTGAAGGACTACGCCCCCTGCCCCTGGTAGCCACTACCGGGCGCGGAACCCGGCCAGGGCGGCGTCGATCAGGGCGGTGGTCTGCCGCCCGGCCTCGCCGGTCACGTGCGGGGCGTCGGAGGCGACGCCCCGGTAGGTGTCCACGAGCGCCTGCACGAACGGCAGGTGGACCGGCGCGGGCGTCGGGAACGTCCGGGTCGTCTCCCCCGCTGCCGTGCGGACGGTAAGCGTTTCGCCGTCGAACGGGTCCAGGGTGAGCGTGCCCTCCGTGCCGTAGACCTCCAGAACATCCCGTCCGGGCCGCGTCTCGAAGTGGAACGATGCCGAGGCCAGCGCGCCCGAGGCGAAGCGGATCGCCAGCGCCACGTCGTTCTCCGCGGCGTGGCCCGCCGGCAGGTTCTCCGCAACCCCATAGACCTCCGCCACGTCGCCGAGCAGGTGGCAGAGCATGTCCAGTCGGTGCGAGCCGACGTCCACGAAGTGCCCGCCTCCGCTCACCGCCGGGTCGACGCGCCACCCGCCCCCGGGGCTCAGGGCGCACAGTAGCAGCCGCGCCCCCACAACCCGCCCGATCTCGCCGTTCTCCAGCGCCGCCTTCGCCGCCACGAACTTGGGATAAAAGCGCCGGTAGTAGGCCACGTGCAGAGAAACGCTCGCCTCGCGGCAGGCAGCGATCATGGTGTCGCACTCGGCAACGTTCAGCGCCATCGGCTTTTCGACCAGAACCCGCTTCCCGGCGCGGGCGGCGCGCACGGTCTGCGGCGCGTGCAGGTGCGGCGGCGTCGCGATGTAGACCGCATCCACCTCCGGGTCCGCCAGCAGGTCCTCCTCCCGGTCGTAGGCGCGTTTCGCCCCGTGACGCCGGGCGAAGTCCTCCGCCTTTGCTTTGTCGCGGCGCATCACCGCTACCAGTTCAGAGCCTTCGGCCTTATAGAGCGCGGGACCGCCCTTCTTTTCGGCCACATCCCCGCACCCGAGAATCCCCCAGCGGACAACGGAAAGATTACCCTGCATAGTGCCCGCAGGTTCGGCCTCTGTGCGGCGGAAACCTTCTCTGCGCCACCCGGTCGCCGTGGACTTCAACGTTTGGTGCGGGTTGTCGCAGTCCCTTGGCCGCCGACGGCGGCCAAGGGGCGGCACCTACTCCCCCGCCCCCCTCCCTCGCAAGCGAAGGAGAGGGAGCTATGGCCGACGGTCGGCTGCGGGCGGGCAGTAACCGCCACGAAAAAAAGCCCCCTCTCCGAAGCGGAGAAGGGGCAGCATGAGGAATGAGCGCGGAGAAGAGGTACCCTCTGCTGTATGGCTAATCCGGCTTTGCCCGGTTCATGGCCTCGGTCAGGAGGCGGACGACCTCGGTGTGGTTGTTGTCGCGGGCGCGGTCAAGGGCGGTGAAGCCGTCGCCGTCCCGGTAGGTAACATCGGCGCCCCGGGCCAGCAGGGCTTTGACCTCCGCGACGTCGCCCCGGGTGGCGGCGCGTATCAGTTCGGCCCCCAGCCTTCCTGCGGCGGGCCGGGGCGCGGCGGGGGCGTCCGGCAGGACTTCCTGAGGCGGGCGCTTGCCGGTCAACAGGTCCACGATCCCGCCGAGGGCGTTCTTCCGGGTCAGGCTTTCGGGCGTATCCCCCTTCGCGTCGCGCGCGTTCGGGTTCGCACCCGCCAGGAGGAGCGCGGCGACGATACGCTCGTAGCCCATCTCAGCAGCGTAGTGCAGCGGTGTCCGCCCCAGCGCGTCGGTCGCGTCCACCTTTGCACCGCGGTTGATTAGCTCCTGCACCGCCTCGTGTCGGATGAAGAGGATGTGTCCCATGAAGCCCTGCCAGGCCGCCCAGTGGAGCGGGGTGCGCCCGTTGGCGTCCTTCGCGTCCACCTCCGCCCCGGCTTCGATCAGGGCAGCGATGCGCCGGGGGCCGGAGTCGTCGCGGGCGTTCGCGGCGGCGGAGTGCAGGGGCGTCCACCCGTCGTCCGTGCGCGGGTCGATCGGGTTCGGTTTGGCCGCCAGCACCAGATTCAGCAGGTCGAGCAGGGTATACCCCCGGCCGATCTCGCGGTTGTCGCCGCCCGCGCCGAACGACCCGGCGGCCATGTGCAGCGGCGTCCAGCCATCCTTCGCCGCGTGGTTCACATCGATACCGCTCTCGATCAGCAGTTTGGCCGCATCACCCGCCCCGGCGAGCAGCGCGGCGTGCAGGGCGTTGCGCCCGTCGCCGTAGGTCGCGTTCAGGTTGCCCTTCTCGATCTCCGCTCGAACGCCCGGCAGCCGGTTCTGCGCCGCCGCCTGTCCGATGGCAAACCCTGTGCCCGCATCTATCGGCCCGGGCGTCCCCCAGATCTCCGTCGGCTTTGCATCCGCCGGGATGCGCCATGCCTCCGGCCACTCCGGCGCCTGGCGGGCGGTCTTCAGCCCTGCGTGCTCCCCGGTCAGGGTGACGATGCTGCGCGGAGGCAGCGTCAGCCGCCCCGTCCCGCCGGAAACGGGCTCGACTTCGCGGCACCCCTCGCCTGCCCCGCCCTGCTCTGCGGTCGAGACAAAGCGCCGGAACGACGCCGGAGCGGTTCCGCCCTCCACCTCGATCACCACCTCCGCGGGAGCGGCGCCCTTATTGATTAGAACCAGGGTCAGCGTCCCGTCCGCATCGTGCCGGTAGGCGGACGCCACCACCTCCCCCTGCTCCAGGGTGCTCTCCACGCGCACTGCGCCCGGCCGGACGTAGCGGTAGAAGTGCTTCGCGGCGTAGTACTTGGGCGACGGCTTGCCATCCACCATGAGCGCGTACGCACCGGCTCGGGGCGTATCGGTGAGCTGCCAGTACACCCACGCGCTAATGTCCCCGCCGACCAGGTAGTCGTGCATGTCCGACGCCATCTTCAGGGCGCCGTCCCAGGTCTGCGGGTGCCCCGAAGTCTCGGTCATCCAGGTCTGCCGCTGGTAGGGCGCCGTAGCCTCACGCCACTTGCGCACCGCGTCGAAGCCGCCAAGTCGGTGCGTGCAGAAGTGGCCGGGGAAGTTCCGGGTCTCCGGGTCCTGCATGGTGGGCTGGATGTACTCCAGCATCCGGTCCACCATCATCATGTCCTCAGGAATCAGGATCTGACTGGTGATGCCCTCGCGCTTGAACTTGCGCATCACCGCGCGGACCTGTTCGCGGACACCGTAGCCGTGGTAGACGCAGGAGCGGAATGTGTGGTTGAAAAGTAGTTCGTTCTGGAGCGTTACGGCGCCGATATCCACGCCGTAATTCTTCTTCGCGAGGATGACCCAGGCCGCCATGTACTCCGCGAACTCGTCCATCCGGTCCATCCGCAGATAGCCGCCGTTGGTAACACCGCGCTGGGTCTTGCAGTAGGCGGGAGGCGACCAGGTAGAGGCGAGAAACCGCGTGACGCCACGGTCCTTGAATGCCTTTAGCAGCCCGACGCGGTAGTCAATCCCCGTTTCGCCGCTCCAGGCGCCAAGGCGGTAGCCGGGCCAGTGGAAGTGGTTCGGGTCATTGTCGTCGTTCGGCCCCTCGAACTCCTGCGCCATGGGGATGCGCAGCAGACTGACCCCCAGATCTTTTGTTGCCAGATCGAAGACGGCGTCGTTGTAGAACGGGCGCGGGCCGGCCCAGACGATGAAGGCGCTACCGAAGCCCTCGATCCGTTGTCGGGGACGCCGCAGATTCACCCGAACCGTCTGGGGGGCGCCGCTCGACGACGCCCCCTGCTC
This sequence comes from uncultured Armatimonadota bacterium, assembly GCA_937902745.1. Classification (GTDB taxonomy): domain Bacteria; phylum Armatimonadota; class Armatimonadia; order Armatimonadales; family Armatimonadaceae; genus CALEKU01. The sequence goes on along the minus strand of CALEKU010000057.1, from coordinate 4,715 downwards.
CCGTCCCCCCAGCACCAGCGCTGCCCCCATACCGATAAGGAAGTCTCTCCGCTCCATCGCGCCTCCTGCCGCGTTTATTCCGTCAATTCGCCGCCGGCGGCGGCCCAGCCGGGTGCGCGGCCACCGCGCCCGCCGGGGGGCGAACGCCGGCTGCCCGTTGCTTCTCCATCTGCTGCCGAATGTACTCCCCTTCGCCCGGCGGCGGGGGTCCGCCGCTGAAAGCCTTACGCTGCTCCGGCGTGTTGGCTTCGGCGCTCGTCTTGCTGCCGCAGCCCGCGAGGGTCAGCAGAGCCGTTCCCAGCAGCAGCGCCGTCGCGCAGGCCGCTGCCGACCGGGAACGGTACGTTGCGGTCACGTTCATGGTTCTCCCTTCCATTGCTGCGTGCGGAGGGCACCCCTGCCCTCCGCTTCGTCTGTAGGCCCACTTACGGCCGGCGCGCGTCCCACATGTTGTCCAGAGGACGGGCGGCGGGGTTGGGGTTGGTGGCGGCAGGCTTCATCGCCTTGACATGGCCATCGCAGAACAGGAAGTTGCCGAACTGGCTGTGGCGGCTCGTCACTGCGCCGTTCGGTCCCTGGTCGTAGGTATTGGACGCCGGGCGCGTCCCGTCCGGAATGGCCCCGGCTGCCGTAGCGTAGAAGTTGTTGTCGAACACCGAGCCCATGAAGTTGCTGGTATTCGCCGGCGCCCAGTACGGCCCCAGGTTGACCTCGTCACCGTGCTTCTCGGCCACCAGGATGGTGTCGGCCGCCCGGTTCACGGTCGCCAGCGTCATGACGCTGGGCGCGTCCGCCATCCATCCGCAGGGCTCTCCGGCCGCCTGCATGGAGGCCAAGGGACCGGCCGGCTCGAACGCGGTGTTGGCCTGGTTGCGGCCGATCAGGCCGTTGGCAGCGTAGTCAATGGCGACGCCCCGGTTGGGGCGGTCCGGGAAGGCGGTCCCGCTGCGACCACTCGGACAACTGAAGACCTCGATGTTCTTCACATACGGCTCCACCATCGACGGCCAAGCGCGCGTCCAGCAGGCGTCCATGCCCGGCGGGTAGGTCTCCTCATAGTCCTGCACGTACATCGCGATCGCTGTACCAATCTGCTTGAGATTGGATGAGCACGATGCCTGGCGGGCCTTCTCACGCGCCTGCGCAAAAACAGGGAACAGGATGGCGGCGAGGATCGCTATGATGGCGATCACAACGAGAAGCTCGATCAGGGTAAAAGCGCGTTGCTTATTTCGCATGGTGTTCCTCTCCTCCATGAGAGATGTGGATATGAGCGGGTCAGGTGCTCTCATACGCCGCTATGCCGCTCCGCCATAGCAGCGGGTTATCCGTCCTACCGAAGATGAACCATCACCTCCATTTACTGGGGTCGTTCGCGCAGCCGGGCGACAACGACGCGCCGCGGTTCCGCCGGCGTCTGCCCGTCCATCAGTGCCTCCAATATCTCGAACATTGCCTGGACGATCTCGCGCGGATCGACCTCTACCAGGATCAGGTCCTTCTCGTCTCCCAGGAGCGCCGGGGAGCCCACATTGGCGTGGGACACCACGGGGATGTCACGCCCCACCCGGATCCCGAGTTCGCGGAGCGCGATGAGCGCGCCGTGCGTCATCACGTCGTTGGTGCTGATGATGCCGTCCGGCTTGACGCTGGCGTCTTCCCGGAAGGCCCGGTACGCCATCTGGTACCCCTGCTCCTGCAGGCTGACCAGCGTGCGCCATTCTCCGTTCTGCCAGAGGTGCAGGTTGTGATCGACCAGCTCCGGCACGAACGGGATTCCATGCTCCGCCAGGGCGCTGGCGAAGACCTCCGTGTTGCGCCGCGCCATTTCGAAATCGTCGATCGTCCGCCGGTAAAGCCGATAAGGCGAGATGGGGTTCCACAACGCAATACGGCGGCACCCCCGGAGTCCCAGCTGCTCCACGCCCCGCGTGATGACGGGCATGTGGTCGCTGACCACCATATGGGGTGCCTCCCCGGCATAGGAGACGAACGGGACCGAATAGCCGCGCACGAGGTCAGCCGCGTTCTCCCCGCCACCGATGGAGATGACGCCCTGGATACGGCCGGTGCGGATGTCGTGGAGCACGCCCTCGTGCATCGCACTGACCCCCTTCTCGTCCGGGTTGGAGAAGTGGAAGGAGACATCCACCTGCCGCCCCTCGGCCAGGGACGTGACGGCGCTGACGAGCTGCTGCCAGAACGGCGAGGTGCCCGCCACCTGGAAGAAGGACGGCTCGCAGACCAGCGCGACCGACTTGCGCCACAGCTTCGGCGAGGCGAAGATGCCGACCCCGTGCCTCCGATACACCACCTGCTGGGCTTCGAGCGCATCCAGCGCGTTCGTCAGCGTGACCGCGCTAACCCCGAGCTGATTCCGCATCTGGACGAAGGTGGGAAGCTTGGCATCCGGCCCCAGCTCGCGTGCCAGGGTGGTGAGACGGTCGCAGACAGCCCTCGTCTTCGACGTTGCCGAATCGGCCTGCACCGGGGCGACCGCAATCGCCGCCGCAGGCTGCGACGCTCCGGCGGCGCTTTTTTTCCCGCCCTTCGTCCCACGTGACAGGTGTACCGGTACACCGGAACGCTTCATGCGGGGATTATAACCAGACTCCTGTGTGGTGTCAACCGCTTTTTTTCCGGCGTCCTCAGACGCCGCGTTCGTGCTTCAGCAGTATCTCCTTGCGCGAGAGCCCCCCGCTGTAGCCCACCAGTCGGCCGTTCGCGCCCACTACCCGGTGGCAGGGCACAATGATGGAGATCGGATTGCGCCCGTTCGCGAGGCCGACCGCCCGCGAGGCGGTCGGCTGCCCGATGCGTGCCGCCAGTTCGCCGTAGCTGATCGTCTCCCCATAGGGGATCTTCCGAAGTTCCGCCCAGACCCGCTGCTGGAACACCGTGCCCCGCGCCGCGACCGGCACTGTGAACTCCCGCGCCGTTCCGGCGAAGTAGGCCTCTAGCTGCCGCTTCGCCTCGGTCAGCGGCGGAACATCCTCCTCCCGCCACCCCGTCCGGTCGATCCGGTCGTGCTCGTTCATGTAGAGCCCCGTCAGCGCGGCGCCGTCCGAGGTCAGCAGCAGCGGCCCGACCGGGCTCTCCCACCAGGCGAAGTAAACCGTATCGCTCATGACGTTCCCTCCGATGTCTTCTCCAGCGACTTCCACAGGTGCTGGACGGCGTAGGCGCGCCACGGGCGCCACGCCTCCGCGATCTCCAGGACGCGCCGGGGGTTGTTCGTCCCCAGCGCCTTGTACACGCCGAGGTCCGTGTGCGGGAAGGCGTCCGGCCAGGACAGCGCCCGCATCGCGATGTACTGCGCTGTCCACTCCCCGATGCCAGGAAGTTCCTTCAGCCGCGCCACCGTCGCCGGCACGTCCCCGCCCGGCTCCAGGCTCAGCCCGCCGTCCGTGACGGCGCGGGCAAGCGCAATCAGGTAGCCCGCCCGCGCATGGCTGATTCCCAGCGCCGCCAGCTCTTCCGGCTCTGCCGCCGCCACGCGCTCCGGGGTCGGCGGCAGGTGCGTCAGGTCCGGAAACGGCGTCTCCACCGGCTCTCCCAGCGCCGCCGCCAGTCGCCCGGCGAGCGTTGTCGCCGCCCGGACGCTCACCTGCTGGCCCAATATCGCCCGCACGGCCGTCTCGAACGGGTCAAACGCACCGGGAACGCGCAGGCCGGGGTTCTTCTGCGCAATCTCCCCCAGGTGCCGCGCGATGCGCTCCGGCTCGGCGGCCAGATCGAAAAGCCGCTTCACGCGCGCCAGCACGGCCGGCAGCACCGGCGCAAGCGACGCGGAGAGCTCCACGCGGAGCGTGTTCTCCCGGTCCGGCGACGGCGCGACGGAGAGCCACCCGCGCCGCTCCTTCCATCGCACGGTCCGGCGGTAGCGCTCGCCTCCGTCCACCGCTGCCTCCACCCCGCGCGCCCCACGGCTGGCGAGGTAGTCCACCAACGCCCGCCAGTCCAGCGGCGGGCGATAGGCCAGGTCGCAGCAGATCGTTTCGGCGGGAGAGGCGCCGGGGTCGCGTTGGCGCCGCAGGTCGGTGGGGTTGAGCCGATATCGCTCCTTGAACAGGGCGTTGAAGCGGCTCAGGCTGGAAAAGCCGCTGGCAAAGGCGACCTCCGTGATAGGCAGGTCGGTGTCGGTCAGCAGCCGCTTGGCGAGAAGAAGCCGCTGCGTCTGCGCCAGTTCCACCGGTGAGACCCCGAACGCCTCCTCAACCACGCGCCGCAGGTGCCGGTCGCTGACGCCCAGCTCAGCGGCCAGTTCCTCGACGCTCTGCCCGGTCAGCGCCCCCTCCTCGATGCGCCCCGCTGCCGCTGCCGCCAGTCGCCCCGCCGCGTCCACGCGGGCGTTCCCTGGCGCCAGTTCCGGCCGGCAGCGCAGGCAGGGCCGGTACCCCGCCCGCTCCGCCGCCGCAGCGCTGGGGTAGAAGGTGCAGTTCTCACGCCGGGGCGTCTTCGCCGGGCAGACCACGCGGCAGTAGATACCGGTGCTCGCCACGCCCACGAAGAACACCCCATCGAACCGGGCATCGTGCGTCTGCAGCGCCCGATAACAGGCATCCGCGTCGGGCAGTTCGTGCGTTCTCATGCCCCGAGTATAACCGCCCCCACTACCCCGCACTCACCGTTTTCGGACACCGAAGTGAAATCGCCGAAGGCCCCCCCGCCCTCCGCAGCCCATTGGCCGCCGTGGGCATGGTGCCGTGGACTGA
>CALEKU010000056.1 GCA_937902745.1 uncultured Armatimonadota bacterium | reverse complement strand
GAGAAGGCATAGCAGGTAGCGGGCGAAAAAGTACGCCGTTTATTGTACCGCGCCCCCCCGCCCCCTGCGACGACTACTAAGCGCCGCTGCTTCCCACCACCTGTTTCGCGCTACTCCGCTCGTACTCTCTCGCTAATTCGTCGTATGTCCAAAACGAGACAAACTCTCGAATAGGCTTAAACGCAGTTTGCTGCATCTTGCGATCGAACTCTGGCTTCCGCACCTTATCCGCCACGACGACGAACTCGGCGCGAAAGTCGAATAGGTCCATGAATTTCAAAAGCGAGTTCTGGAAGTCGGTAGAGTGTTCCACCTCATAGAAGGAGGCAGGCATCTGGAGATCCGCGAAGCCTGCTCTGAACCAGGTTACATCTATCGTACGCCCGCGCTTGAGCAGTTCCGGATACGTGAAGGGCGGATACTCCTTGAGCGTCGCGATATCGCCCAGGCGGCGTTGAAACATCTCGCGGTTTTGGTCTTGTGCGGGGACGAAGGTTTCACACCCGCGTAATTTTCCTAGTTCGAGCAGCAGTCCCTGGTAGTAGGAATGGTCAAATAACTCTGGTTCTCTCCGCGCGGCCTCTACCAAACTGGCGGCCTCTTGCGATTCCACCAGCCCCCACAGACCAGGCCGAATCTTGAAGAATACTTCGGCGTCCTCCTGAACGATTCGGCGTATACTTGCAAATGGTGTCCTGGTTCCCTGCCAGTGGCTACCAGGTACACGCACGGCGGTCTGATATAACTGCCCCAGCGTCGCCGTGCCGCCGTAGGCGCGCAACGCCCGTATGACTGCCTCTTTTTGCGTGATGCGCGGCGCGGCGTCAGAACTCCTCATGCGTCCATCACTCCTTGACCAACTCTCGGCGTTTCGAGCAGTCGGTAGCGTCCCCGACCGAGCGGTTTGATAGCCGGCACTTCGCGCACGACTCGTCGCACCGTCGCCTTCCAGGTGCGGGAAAGGACCGGCGCAGGCGTGTGCAGCCCTACCTGTGCCTCAATCTCCCGCAGGTGCGCCTCGCCGCCCGCCGCTTCCAGGGCACGGCAGACACGTTCCGCCCAGTTTCGCGCTACGTCGGCAACAGGGTGCCCGACTGGCTCCGGGTTTCTGGAGGCGTCGCCGGAAATCCTGCTTTCTTCCCATCGGTAGAAGGTGAAGTGGACCCGCTCCGCCTCCAAACGTAGAGTCGCCAACTCCAGGTACTCCAGCGACAGGTCAATGCCGACGAATGACCGGCCCAGACGCGCGCAGACAATCCCCGTGGTGCCGCTACCGCAGAACGGGTCCAGGACTGCATCACCGGGACGACTGGCGGCACGCAGAACCCGACTGAGCAGGGCTTCGGGCTTTTGCGTTGGGTGCCTACCGAACCGCTTTTCGGCGGCACGCGGCGGAAGAATGTGCCACAGCGATGTCATTTGCTTGCCACCGTTCTCCCTCTTCATCTCTGCATAGTGGAACGTATGCCGCGTTGTCGCGCTCTTGCCCGCCCAGACCAGGGTCTCAGTCGCGTGCGTGAAGTACCGGCAGGAAAGGTTGGGCGGTGGATTGACCTTATGCCAGGCAATCGTGTTCAGTACCCGATACCCCAGGCTTTGCAGGGCATGGCCGACGCTGAAGAGGTTATGGTGTGTGCCAGACACCCAGAGCGTGCCATCGTCCTTCAGCAGGCGGCGGCACAGGCCGAGCCAGGCGACGTTGAACTGGTGCATCTGCCCCACCGTCTGCGCGGCGTCCCACCCCCCCTTGTCCACGGAAACGCGCCTGCCGCCGCGACAGGTCGTTCCGCCCCCTGATAGGAAGTAGGGCGGGTCTGCGAAGATCAGATCAAAGGAGTTTTCGGGGAGACTTCCGAGAACTTGTAGTGCGTCGGCATGATAGAGGCGCACAGAAGGCGCGGGAGAAGGGTTGGTTTGCATGGCGCGATCATCACTGCGCACCCCGCGTCGATCCCGGATCGGGCGAAATACGAAATCTTCCTTAACGGCGAAGGCGGTGGGAGCGCAGCAGTCCGCACCGGTTTGCGGCGGTGAAATCGCCGATGGTATAATCCATAGACTTGTGAAGCCCCTCACAAAGTGGTGAGACGACCCGCCGAATCCGCCCGATTTTAGAGAGTATAAAGAGCCGCCCGTCTTATGGCCGCCACCCTGCCGGACCGCCG
>CALEKU010000055.1 GCA_937902745.1 uncultured Armatimonadota bacterium | reverse complement strand
TCCGCTCGGTGACGAGGATATCCACGGTCGGCAGCAGGGCGTCGAGTTCGTCCGGGGCCGGGCGGCGGCGCATCTGCACTTCCACGCCCGGCGGCGCGTTCCGCAGGGCGATGCGCTGGTGCCGCTCGCTGCGGTCGGTCAGGAAGAGAAGTCGGGGCGTGTCGTCCATGGGGCGTACGTTATACTGGGAGTATACCGGTCGCAGGGAGAGCAGTGGGAAGATGACGATCACGCGGGAACCCAGTGACGAAGAGAGGCGCAGTGCAGAAGCCGCCCCCGAAGACCCCACCGTTGCCTTACTGAAGGCATGGCTCCGCGAGGATGCCACGGAAGACCCGGGCGCGCTCCAGCAGGCCGAAGCGGAACTGGCAGCGTTTAAGCGAGATATGAACGCGCCGCGCCGGGAGGCCGGGGAGCGCTTACTCTACCCCGACCCGAATGAACCCGATCGTGACGCGCCGCATGCCTGTACTCCGTGAGATTGCGCCGCCCCCTGATCTACAGAACCTCCTCGACCGCTACAGGGCCTGGGGCGGCAGGGTGGATTACGTCCTCTTGCGCGGGAAGGTCCCGCCGACAATGACCTCTGAGAGCCTGCACCACGAGGCAGCGGTCCGCTTTTTAGAAGCGATGCACCACCGCCGTCTGCGGGAGACAAAGGGCTCATTTTTTATCACCTTCGACGCCGATAAAGCCCGTGGGCTCCCCATCAGCACGCCACAGTTTGTCGGTTCTTCCAGAGACAGGCGAGGCTTCTTTGATGTATTTCGCCAGGACCCGTCGTCCTATGCCGGTGCCTTCTGCAGCAGACCGTACGACGTATCACCGGGGCGGGAGGAGGTGGCTGCATGGCGCAGCAGCCAGGAACCACCTCGTGCTTCTGCCTCGCCCCCCCGCGAGCAGGAAACGGAAGGCAACTACCAGCAGATCGCCCGCCAGATGGTCCAGAGTCTGTTTGAGGATATCAACACGGGCCTGTTCGGCGACCTGAACGATTCGCGGATAGAGGTGTGGGCCTGGTCGTCGGACTGGTCGAACTACTTCGATTGGGAAAGCGGATACCCGGAGGAGGCGTATCTCTGGACGGTAGACGTTCCCGCGAAGAAGTGGATAGTGGCCCTCGGAACCTCCACCTCCTACTGAACCCGCTACCGGTCGTACTCAACTCAGGCGCAGGTGGATGCGCTGGAAGGTGTGGTCGGCGGTCTTTTCGAGGATGAGGTCGGCGCGCTCGCGGGTGGGGGCGATGTTCTCGCGCAGG